>NZ_JAYGIM010000006.1:0-418313 GCF_034930985.1 Arcicella lustrica | reverse complement strand
TAAATTGCCCTGCCTAAAGTGCATGGAAATGAATTCCTGATTTGGTAATGCAATTTATAAAAATATTTAATCAAATGAACTTGTTTCTTAACACAGCACCTTGATACAAGAAAAGTAACAAAAGAAATTCAAGAATTCCGAAACTCGCTTCGCTCAAACAGTAGGAATTCGTTTCCCATCAATCATAAAAAAGGGGTCAAAAT
This sequence comes from Arcicella lustrica, assembly GCF_034930985.1. Classification (NCBI taxonomy): domain Bacteria; kingdom Pseudomonadati; phylum Bacteroidota; class Cytophagia; order Cytophagales; family Flectobacillaceae; genus Arcicella; species Arcicella lustrica. The sequence goes on along the minus strand of NZ_JAYGIM010000006.1, from coordinate 418,110 downwards.
TAGTTCTTATTCATTATGTTTTAAAAACAAAAATCATAGTTAAGCTTCTTTACTTTTCTGTATTTCCTTCAAAATCGTGTGGTCAATATAAAAAGTGCCAAATGGTAAAATACTGGCTAACAATACTTTCCAAGTTGTACTTGTAAATTTCCAGTTTTCTTCAACACTAACACTCAAAGCATTCAGGATAAAAATAATGAATAATGCGCCGTGAATTGGTCCTAATATTTTTGTTCCTGCCGGACTATCCATGTAATATTTCATCGGTGTGGCGATAAAAAGTAACAGGATAAATGATACTCCTTCTAAAAAAGCAATGATGCGTAAACGCCCAATATTGGTTGAAAATAATGTTTTCATCTTAAAAATGTCTAAAAAATACTCTGTGTGCGAAAGGAGAAAATGGCCAAGGAATAGCAATAAAAATCATGAATAAAGCTAAAGAAAACCAAACTAAAATCGTTTTGAATTTTTCTTCATCGGTTTTTCTTCTTTTTGCTAAAGCTGAGCCAATTGTTAAAACAATAATGGCTATCGACATCAAAAAGATGTGTATCAAACCGAAAAAAGTAAATTCTAAGTTTTTACTAGCCTCTTTAAAATTACTCAAAAAATATTGAACCGTCGGACTTTTGAAGTAAAGATTAATACCAACTGCCAATTGAATATGCGCAATCGTTGCCGTCCAATGCCGTACTGCATTATCTGTTTTACTAAACAAAGCTTGATTTTTCAAACCCCGATAAGCCCTAAAAAGCGAATAAATAATGCTGATTAAGACAAACCATCTTATCAGCGAATGTATAAATAAAAGTATCTGCATCTATGTTTGAATGTTAATGATGCAAAGATATTCCAAAAACATACCAAATAGTATGTTTTTGGAGAAAAAATTATTGTAAACTATCAAGATATGACTTTAAAGCCTTTAAATAAGCTTGATAATAATTACTTGTTCCATATAATTTGCCAAGATTTCTGATTCCGCCATAACCAGAAGCTATAAAGATTGATACCTCTTTACTACTAACTTCTGATTTTACCAAACCCAGATTTTTTGCTTTTTCTATCGCATTTTCCATTGCCAAAAGCATTTGATTCATAATTTTGGAAAGTGATTCACTAAATTTTTCATTCAATGGAGCCATTTCTTGAATCAAATTATTGGTTGGACAACCGTATTTTATCTGTAAATATGGGTCTTGAATCAATAAATATTCCATCATTTCATAAATGGCATTGAGCGGATTTTCTGAAGATAAAAGCGGTTCTAGCAACATTTTGCCCATTGTTTGCTCCATCATTTCATTAATTACAGCCAAACCCATTTCTTCTTTATTCTTGAAATGATAGAAAAAAGCACCTTTTGTTACTTGGGTAGTAGCAATAATATCATCAATACTGGTCGATTGATAACCATTAATATAAATCAATTCAAACGCTTTTTGAAGTATTGTCAATCGAGTTGCAGCGGCTTTGCCCATGAAATTTAAGATTATTGAATGCTTTTAATTACACAAAGATGCGTGATTTCTTTAAAATTTACTTGCCACAAAAATTTGCCTTTGAAAATTATCCATGGAATTTTCAAAGGCAAATCTATCGGTAACCAAAATATTATATTTTTACTTTCTTCCTTTTAACTAAATCAAACTTATCTCCTTTTTTCAAAAAGTAAAGTTTCATAGCTTCTTTGCTTTGTTGTGCATCAAAAATCAAGACTTGACTTTCCCCAAAAACCTCAGCTGATTTATTATTTTGCACATAAACGGCAGTGTTTTCATCAATACCAATGCCTAATAAAATTGGATATTGAAGGATTAAACCCATCAAACGGTTTTCCCTTTGGCGTTTGATAAAGTGTTGATCTACAATCGCATTAGTCAGTAATCCCAAACCTTTTTTGGTTTCTACTTGTGTGCCATCAATAACGTCTAGCTTTCCATTACCAGTAATCATTTTCTCAGACATAATCGCTGTTCCAGCACTTGTTCCGGAAAAAACAACATTGTTGTGATACCTTTCGTGCATAGCCTTAAAAAGCGTTTCATCTTCCAACACTTTCATGATTCTAACTTGGTCGCCACCCGTAAAGAAAACGCCTTTGGCAGATTTCAATTGATTCAAGAGTTTTGCTTTTGATTCAGGTGTCAGCGGAGAAAAAGGTGCGGAAACAACTTTTATAGGCGACAGTGCAGCAATATCTTTTTTGATAGATTCAACACCAACTTCTTGTTCACCACTTGCCCAAGGAATAATTAAGATTTCGCCTTGTTCTTTACCACTTAATTCAATCAGTTTATTAAGTGCATCCGCTGGACGTTTGCCACCTCCAATAACGATTAAATGTTCTTGAGCATAAGTAAAACTAGTACAAAATAAGATGATGGATAAGATTTTCTGAAGCATAAATTGTAAGGATTATTTGTTGAAGAATTTTCTTACAATATCGTAAATCTAAACTGGAAAAAATAGCGTTAACATATTCTGTTTTGTTTTCTTGACTTTATTAAGGTTTGTTCTGCAAGGTATAGGAAGGAATTATCACTCGAAGTTTTACTCCTCCAAGTTGGAGCAAGAAAAGACTGTATAATAAATACTTAGCAGAAAGCTGTTTTTGAGTTTTATTTTAAATTTAATCGCATATTAATAAGCCAGATGCTACTTTACCAAAGTAGCCCTGCATAGACAAAACTACTTAACTTTGACAACGACTTTTCCTCTTGAACGACCAGTTTCAACGTAAGACAAAGCTTCATTCGTTTGCACAAACGGAAACACTTTATCAATGACAGGTTTACTTATATCTGCTTCAATCAGTTTTGTGATTTCACCTAATTGTTTGCCTTCTGCTCTCATAAACAAGAATACAAAATTTGTATTAAGCTTCTGTGCTTTTTTCTTAGCACTTAAACTAATCAATTTCGTAACTAATTTTAAATACCAAGGCAAACCAATCTGGTTTGCAAATTCAGGTGTTGGTGGTCCGACTAACGAAATAAGTTGCCCATCAGGCTTTAAAATACTTAGTGATTTTTCTAGAATTTTTGTATCTCTATTACTGTGTAATACCAAATCATACTCTTTTAATTTGGTTTCAAAATCTTCAGTTTTGTAATCGATAATAAGGTCAGCACCAAGGCTTTTTACCAAGTCAATATTTTTTGCACTTGTAGTTGTAGCAACAAAAGCACCTAAATGTTTTGCTAACTGAATGGCAAATGTACCGACACCACCCGAACCAGCTTGAATGAAAACTTTTTGCCCTTTTTTAATTTTCCCTATTTCAACAAGAGCTTGCCAAGCAGTTAAACCAACCAACGGAATTGAGCTTGCTTCTTCCATTGAAAGATTTTTTGGTTTTAAAGCCACGTCATTTTCATCAATAGAAATATATTCAGCAAATGTACCAATACGATAATCTGATACACGGGAATATACTTCATCGCCTACTTTGAACTTACTAACTTTTGAACCTACTTTGGTAACAACACCAGCCACATCGTGACCATTTACAAATGGTGGTTTGTATGGTAAAAACAATTTGAATTCGCCATTTCTAATGAGTGAATCCAACAAATTAACACCTGCTGAATGGACTTGCACCAAAACATCATTCTCTTTTACAATTGGTTCTGTCCAATCAGTTAAATGCAACTTTTCATTTTTGCCGTAGCGTTTTACTATGAATGCTTTCATTGTTTTTTATTTTATTTAGTTAAAAATGGTAATGCTTTTTTAAGAAATTCTTCGTGATACTGGAATATACCCCCATGCCCTGAATTTGGATAAATTACAATTTCAGAATTAGTAAAACGATTTGCCAAATCATACGAATTTGGTGTAGGCACCATTCTATCGTTATCACCATTGACTACTAACACAGGATGCTTAAAAACACTCAAATCGGCAGGCTTATCATTTCCCCAATTTTTAATGGCTTTAAGTTGTTTTTTCAACACACTTAGTTTTACTTTCTTATCTCGGTTTTCGGTTCTTTCTTTCAATCTTTTCAGAAAATCACGAGCGGCAACCTTACCTACTTTATTTTGTGTAAAGAACAAATAAAATTTAGGGTCTCTGAAAGTGAAGAGTCCTTTAAAAATATCCTTGTAAGTTAAGCCGACTACATCGCTAACACCTTTACCACCACGAGGACCAGTGCCCGCAAGTACAATTTTTCGAGCCAAGGTAGGTTCTATTAAAAGTAATTCCTGAGTAATAAAACCTCCCATAGAAAATGCTACAATATCCACTTGTTTATATCCCAAGGCATGAATAAAGGCAATAGCATCTTTTGCCATATCAGGAATACTTGTTCCCTGATCACCAGTAGTTGCACCTACGCCCCGGTAATCAAAAGAAATAATTTGACGCTTTGCCGCAATGGCATCCATTATTCTTGGGTCGCAATTATCAAGATTAGCGGTTAGGTGATTAAAATAAATAACAGGTATATCACCTTCTTTACCATAAGAACGGTATGCAAATTTTATACCGTTAGCTTCTACAAATTTGGTGGGAACTGTTACGTAAGAGTAGGTTCCACTTTGTGCATTTGTTGCTGTCATTTTTAGAATGATTAAAATTGCTAGAAAAAATGTATTTTTCATTTTAAGCATTGTTTAATTGTTTGAGAACATTTTTTTCTAAAATTCCATAAGCAAAATGCTGCAAATTAATCAAGACAGAAGTGCCTTTACCCACAATATTCCTAAATTTTGGCTTATCTGTTTGAACTACTTTAAGCACTTTTTCTGCAACCATTTCAGGGTCTTCGGCTTGTTCTACTAAGTCGTTAGTAAATTTTTCAATCTTGCCTCTTAAAGAATTATAATCTTCAATTTTATTTAAGGTCGTTGATGAATTATCTAAAATATTGGTTTTGAAAGCAGCAGGTTCAATCATAGAAACACTGATATTAAATTCGTTCAGTTCATAACGTAATGATTTAAAATAACCCTCTAATGCGTGTTTTGAAGCAGCATAATAAGCGGCATTGGGAAATGACACAAGTCCAATTATTGAGCCCACAGTTATTATTTGACCGAATTTTTGTTTTCTAAAGTAAGGTAATACCGCATTTGTTACTTTGATAGTTCCCCAAAAGTTTGTTTCCAATTGTTGCCTACCTAACTCAATTGGCGTTTCTTCTGCAATACCTGACACTAAAAAACCAGCATTATTGATAAGAATATCCAACTGACCTATTTCCTTGAAAATTCTTTCTGGAAAAGTGTTTATTGATTGTTCTGAATCAAGGTCTAAAGCTATCATTTTGAAAGGCAACTTTGAAGCATACTTTTCTGGGTTGCGACTTGTGCCGATTACTTTATATCCACTTTTATGAAGCTTATTTGCGATTAGAAGCCCAAACCCTGATGACGCCCCTGTTACTAAAATTGTTTTACTCATGATTACTTGATTTAAAATTTTACTTGTAAATTTACTTTCAAATTGCAAGTGCAAATATACAAACAACTTTCAAAATGCAAGTTGTTTTTAAAGATATTTTATGAACACAAATAAAAAAAGATCTGACTGCCCATTGAGTTGTTCGCTTGACGTATTCGGCGACAAGTGGTCATTACTCATCATCCGAGACTTGATGTTCGGAAATAAATGTACCTATAATGACTTTTTAAAATCAGAAGAAGGTATTGCTACCAATATTTTAGCCTCAAGACTGAAAGGACTTGAAGAAAATGGTGTAATTGAAAAATCAGCACACCCCGACAGTAAGGCAAAAATTTTGTACAGACTTACACAAAAAGGAATTGACTTATTGCCAATTTTAATGGAAGTTTACATTTGGTCGGAAAAGTATTATGAAATACCAACCGACATAAAAGCTACAATCAAAGAAGCCAAAAAAGATAAAGATAAATTTGTAAAACAGGTTACAGAAACATTGAAAAACAAAATAATCGAGAATAAAAGCAGTAGCTAATAAGGGGTGTGAAGCGAATGGCTTAGCGCCAACTAGTCCAAGTTTTAAGCGAAGCGTCACTTGGATTTTTAAGTTGAAAATATTTACATAAATCCGGTTTCAATCAATAGGGGTGGACTTAAGTCCACCCCTATTGATTGAAACCGGAAAATGTTTTGCTAACTGGTACAAGTCTTAGGCAAAACGTCACTTGGACTTTTAGATGCTAAACCTATATATCAATAAGCTACTTCTTCATCAATCTAATACTATAAATTGCGCCAGTACTTTGCTTATTTTTTGCGACAAATTTGATATTAATGAGCTTTTTATTCCATTCCGCAGGCAATTCATAATCTACTTCAAATGGCTTTCTTGATTTTACAGCCTCGAATTGAACGGATTTAAATAACTGATTATCAATTAAAATATCAAAATCTCTTACTCTGTTTTCATTGCCGAAAGTAATTCTAATTTTCTGAGCATTTTGCTCGTTATTTCTTAAATCATAACTTATCCAGTCGGTAGTACTTCTCCAAAAAGCCCTGAGTTCTCCGCCTACATTCGATTGATTTCCTTGAAAATGATGGTCGGCTTCGGGTTGCTGTTCTCCCAAAGCAATTTGGTCAACGGTTTGTTGTTCTAAAGCCAATTTTACTAGTTCCTTCTCTTTCATTTCCTGAATTTTTCCCGCCAATTTCTCCTGATTCATCACAGGAAAATATAGCATATAACGGGCATCGTGCAATTGATAAAAAGGAATCAAAGTAAGCGATTGGTACTTGGTTGGATAAAGTGCATCGCCCATTGAAAACGCTAATTTTTGGTTTTTAATCGGCTGAATTTTAGATAAATAATCATTAGAATTACTTACCAAAATTGGTGCTTCGTCTAAAGGATATAATTTTCCAGACGCTTCGTGTCCCATTCTGCTATTATCAGCAAAAAGTCCTTTTAAGTCTGTTGTGTCTGTTTTCGCTGCCAAAACAATTGGCCCATGCACAAACGAAACCCAAGGCGAGCCGTCGGGAAGAGTTTCAGCAGTTGTCTCCATCGGAAAAGTAAGCGATACTTTATCGCCCGATTTCCAAGTTCTGTTAATGACAATAAATGAAGACGGTTTTTCATTCACTGTAAAAGTTTTACCATTTACTTTCACTTGAAAAGCCTTGTCTTTCACCCATTTCGGATAGCGAATATAGAGCGTAAAAGTTTGTGGTTTATTCAGTTTTAACGTAATTTCTGAGTTTGAAGCATTCGGAAATTGTGTGTTTTGCGTTAGCGTCAAGCCTTTTTCTTTCCAATTCAACGTAGAAGCCATAAATAGATTTACATACAAATCTTTGTCGGTATGTGCATAAATCATTTCGCCATACTTTCCATGATTTTCTATCCCAGAACCCACACAGCACCAAAAACCTTCTTGTGGCTGAGAATACACACGATAATGGCGTGGACGAATGGGCGTAAAATAGACAAAACCGCCTTTTGTCGGATGTTGCGAAGACAAAATATGATTGAAAAGCGTGCGTTCAAAAAAGTCGATATAATTAGCTTGGGGTTCTGACAAAAACAAAGATTTCGTCAGTTTCAACATATTGTATGAATTACAAGTTTCTGGCCCTTGATTGGATTCCAACATGGGCGTAAAATCATTGACAGGATTAAAATGTTCTCTGAAACTATTTCCGCCAAAAGAAACGCTACGTTTTGTACTCACATTTTCCCAGAAAAAATTCGCCGCATTTGCCCAGTCTTGGTTATGCGTTAAGTCAGCAATTTTTTGAAAACCAATTACTTTTGGAATTTGTGTATTGGCGTGCAAACCAGTCAAAGCATCTTTTTGAGCCAACAATGGGTCTAGTATAGCACGATGTGATATTTTTTGAGCAATTGCTAAATACTTTTTTTCATGCGTGATTTCATAAAGATTAGCAAACACTTCGTTCATGCCACCGTGTTCTGTTTTCAGCATTTTTTGAATTTGTTCATCATCCAAATTCTGAATTGTTTGGGCAAACCAATCCGCTAATTTTATCAAAACGTTCAGCGCTTGTTTATTTCCTGCAACGGTATAAGCATCTTGCAAACCCGCAAATAATTTATGAATGTTGTACAAAGGCACCCAAGTATTATTCAAGCCAAAACCACTTCCATCTAAGTCTCCTTTGGCGATTCTACTCCAAAATACTTTTCCTTGCGGAATACCACCGACATAACCATCCCCATTTTTTTGCTGACATTTTGCCAATTCCGACACCATGTAATCCAGCCTTTTTTTCATGTCAAGGTTATCCGTAGAAGCGTACATCAATGCCAAAGCAGATAAATAATGTCCGCCGATATGTCCGTCTAAACCAGAATTTTCCCAGTTTCCGTAGCGTTCAGCTTTCAATGGCAAACCTGCATCAATCAAGTATGGCGCCAATAATCTATCAGGATTCATAGCCAAAATATACTTTAAATCAACCTGCTGGGCATTTAAAAATGGACCCGCCTTTAAACGAACAGATTGAAGTGGAAAGCTTTGAATAATTGTATTATGGGTATTTTCTTGTGCATAAGCACTAGAAAGAAACATACTTAGACACAAGTATAAAATTTGTTTTTTAGCACGCATTGAGATAAAATCGTTAAATAGTTAATATTTTCTTTTGAAGAAAAGAGTAATGTGTAAAATTGACACAAATTAAAGTGTTTTTATTTTGAATATTATAATAATAGGCATTTTTAATATTTTAAATAGTATTTTTCCTTCATCTTTTGGAAATAGTATTCTCTATTATCTTTACAGAAAGATAATGAATAAACATAAATGCTCATGAGTAATCTCAATCTTACAAAAATCACTACGAAGGGCTAATTCAAAAAATCAGTTCTATTTTAAAAAACAATCAACTAAAAGCGTATCAAGCTGTAAACACTATTTTAGTTGAGACTTATTGGTATATTGGCAAGTATATTGTTGATTTTGAGCAAGATGGCAAACAAAAAGCTATTTATGGGAATGAATTACTTTCAACTATTTCAAAAGACTTGAAAACACAATATGGCAAAGGTTTTAGCAAGTCAAACCTCTACCTTATGCGCCAGCTATACTTAAAGTTTCCAATTTTCCAGACAGTGTCTGGAAAATTAAGTTGGTCTCATTATGCTGAAATCTTACCTGTATCCAACGACCTTGCTTTTAAGTTTTATTTGAATCAATGTGAACAAGAAAAATGGTCTGTTCGTGAACTTAAAAGACAAATTGATAGCGGATTATTTGAGCGTATTGCCCTAAGCAAAGATAAAAAAGGGGTTCTTTCACTTGCCCAAGAAGGACAAAATATCTCTCAACCAGAAGATATTATCAAAAACCCATACATATTTGAATTTCTAAATCTGCCAGAAAAGCAAAATTGGCTTGAAAAAGATTTAGAAGATGCTTTAGTTAATAAACTTGGTCAATTTTTGTTAGAATTAGGTAAAGGGTTTGCCTTTGTTGGAAAACAGTACCGAATAACATTAGATAATACTCATTTTTATATTGATTTGGTTTTTTATCATAGAATTTTAAAATGCTTTGTGTTAATTGAGCTAAAAAAAGGTAGAGTAAATCACCAAGATATTGGACAAATGAATCTGTATTTAAATTATTTCAAAGCTGAGGAAAGTACAGAAGGAGATAACCCTCCTATTGGCATTGTATTAGGAGCTGATAAAAATGATATTTTAGTTGAATACGCTACTGCTGGTATTACGAACCAATTATTTGTGTCAAAATATCAGCTTTACCTACCGAATAAAGAACAATTACAAAAAGAAGTTGAGTTACTTTTAAATGATAGTATTCAGGAAATAAAAGATTGAAATTATAGATGTTGATACTGTTATGTTATCAACATCTATAATTTCAATCTCTATCATTAATTCTTCCCTAACCAAACAGCCATCGGTTTAATCTCTCGGTGTCCCCAAACTACATAAGGAACCATCTGAATAAGCACTTCTTGTTTTCCTTCGTTGGTATTTATCCAGCCTTTCCCTTTTAAAACTGTTACTCCGTTCAATAAATCTTTTTGATATTCTGCCGTCAAAGGTGCTTGTTCGTTCAAGGAAATATCTAAAGCGTGATTGTCATTGTCTTGTGCTTCTACGCAAAATAACATTGGTCCTCTTTGAACAGCTACTTTATTCGCATTTGCCTTGATATTGGCGTTACTTGTTAAAGTTTTGTTTTCCATCGGGAAACTGATACTTACTTTATCGCCACTTTTCCAAGCATGATTAATTAAAGCATAGCCATTTTCGATTTTATAAGTAACCGCTTTACCATTTAATTTAATGATGGTTTTGGCAGATGAAGTAGCGTTGAAATAATATAAATCACTTGGTACAGCTTCGTTTTGCGACCAACCTGGAATACGAATACGTAAAGTAGCAGGCGTTAATTTTGAAGTTTTGACTGATAAATTTACTTCGCCACTCCAAGGATAATTCGTTGTTTGAGCCAATTGAATTGTTTGATTATTTACCGCTAAAGTCGCTTCCGAATTCATAAATAAGTTGACGAAAATGCTGTTATCTTTTACTGCATACACATAACCCGAAACCGAAGGCACAAATCTTGAAAGATTGGAAGGACAGCATGAACAATCAAACCACGGACTGCGACAAGTAGCTCCTTGATTGAATTTTTCTTTTCCATCAAATACAAGTGGATTTGGATAAAAGAATTTGTCTCCTTCTAAAGATAAACCCGACATCAAACCATTGTACAAAGTTCTTTCTAAAACATCCATGTATTTAGATTCGCCATGCAATAAAAACATACGGTGATTCCAATAAACATTCGCAATGGCTGCACAGGTCTCTGCATAAGCGTCGTTTGGTAAAGCATAAGCTACATCAAAACCTTCGATGCCATGTGCCGCTCCCAAACCACCTGTTACGTACATTTTTTTACTAACAATATCTTCCCAAAGTTTGTCAATCGCTTTGAGGTACGCTTTGTCTCCAGTAATGGCTGCAATATCTGCCATTGCCGCATACATATAAACCGCACGAACAGAATGGCCAACGGCTTCATCTTGTTGAGTAACAGGCAAGTGGTCTTGTGAATAAGCAGGACTATCAAAGTCGGTCTTTTTACCAGTAAGTGGCTGATGACCACGTCTTTCAAGCAATAATTTTGCTAAGTCAAGGTACTTTTTATTATTGGTTACTCTGAATAATTTAATCAAACCCAACTCTATTTCTTGATGTCCCGAATAGCTTTGTAAACCTTTATTTACACACAAATCATAAATCAAATCTGCATTTTTAGTAGCAATATTCAAGAATGTTTTTTTTCCAGTAGCGACATAATGGGCAACCGCTGCTTCATACATGTGACCAGCGTCATAAAACTCATGGCTCATTTTTTCACCCAAAAATCTACCTTTAGGGTCATAAGAACAACATTGGAATTTGTTGTAATCATTCGCTTTCAAAGTCCAAGCCGTATATAAATAGCCATCATCTTCTTGAGCAGCGTCGATGTACGAAATTACTTTGTCCAAATAAGCGTCCAATTTAGGATTGCGTTCGTTCATCAAAGAGTAAGAAGCTCCTTCGATGATTTTATAAACGTCCGAATCATCAAAGCCAAAACTTCCTTTAAATTTTCCTTCTTTTAGTCCGCCAGCAAAAATAAAATTATTGATTCTGCCTGTTTCCTCGCATTTCTGAAAAGCATAAGGAATCGTTTTGTTTTCAACAGTATCTAAACGACTTTTCCAGAAACCGCCTGTTACTTTTACTTTCGTAAAATCAATCGGTTTGATGGGATAATCATAAGAAAGCTTTTGGGCATTGGCATAAAAAGCCAAAAGCCAACACGCCATACAAAGTACTTTTTTCATAATATTTATTGTTGATTTTTAAAAAATTGAAATAATTGGATATGTTCGTTATTGTTTGCTATCAAAAGACAATCACGATTTCCGAGCCGAATTGATTGAATATCACGTACTTCTTTTGAAATATTAAAACCGCTTTTATAAGCTGGAATATGATTAAAATTACCTTTTGAATTGCCTTCTGAATATGTACCGACACTTGCCTTCATCATCCCAATATTGGGCTTGAATCCTGAAAAATTGCCACCAGAAACCAAATCATTTTTTCCATCTTGATTAAAATCTTTGGTACAAAAAGCGTAAATCGGAGCAAACTGAAAATGTTTCGGAAGTACTTTTATTTGAAAATTACTTTGTCCGTCATTGATTAATTGGAGCGATTCAAACGTTTCTACTTTTTTAATCACAGCATTTTTTTTGAGTGCTTCTGGAAAAATATCTTTCAATTGACTCACCGCAAAAAACTTATACTCATGAAAACGATTTTGAATCATGGGCATTTGCTTTTTGATTTCGTCCAAGCCTTCATAGAGCCTTTCTTGTCCATTTCTGAAATGACAAATAATCGGGTCAGTAGAAAAACTATTGTCGAAATCTTTCACCATCAATGTCACTGGATTTGCAGTACTCGCTCTCAAATCTGAATTAATGCCTCGGTTCCCTGCTAAAATATCAAGGTCTCCGTCATTGTCTAAATCACAGGCTTTCAAACAATTCCACCAACCTGCCGTATGTTCAATAATTCTTTTGGAGAAAATACCATTCGCTTCTCTTTTCAAAATAGTAATCGGCATCCAATCTCCAGCAACGACCAACTCTCTACTTTTGGGCAACCAAATGGCAGAAGTAACCATGCCTAAGTTTCTGAATACGACTGTTTTTTCACTTGTGTCTAAAGTAAACTCTCCATTTCCTTGATTCATCAGCACATAACTATCTGCTGAAATACCATATTGTTTTACAATAGAACGCACTCCTACAAAAATATCCATTCGCTTGTCATCATTGAAATCTGCCGTCACCAAACAAGATTTATTACTCCAAAGTAAAGGCAATTCTTTTGGCGAACGACTAAAGTTTGCTTTGCCATCATTCAAGTACAATCTTAATGGCGTAAGACTCGCCTCATTCGTTTGTCCCCCTGCACTCAGTATCAACAAGTCTAAATCGTTATCATTATCAGCATCAAAAAATTGAATATCAGCATCTTCGTATTGTTTATCTTTAATAAATGCCTGCTGATTCCCTAGTACAAATTTTTCGTTTTTCTGTAGATACAAAACCCCTGCTTGGTTCATGGCTCCGCCCACAAAAAAGTCTTCCAAACCGTCACCATTCACATCTGCCACTGCTAATTTGGGACCTTGTGTGGATAGCATTTGTGGCATTAAACGTTCATTAGCAAAATCTAAATAAGGGTTTTCTTGATGAACAAATTTGAGATTACTTTGCTCAGTAATATCTTGCCAGGGTGTTTTTTTTAGATTTTCGGGTAAAGATTTTTTACGAAAAGCATTCTTTTCAGAAACGATAAGCAATTGATTAACAGGCACATTTTTCAATACTTGTACTTTACCATTTGCCCAAGTTACTTTTATTTCTTGAATCGTTTTAATTGCTCCTAAACCGAAATTCAAGACATAATCTACCGAAGAAAGCCAACCACGAGTAGGCTGTAATTCCTGAACAATTTTACCTTTTGGGGTGACTATTTCTACTTTTGCTCCAATACCAAAGGGATTTTTCCCTTCGCCTTTTAGTTGAATTTTTAAGTAATGATTTTCTTCCGCATTCGATTTGTTTTCATAGATGGAAGCCAAAGCATTGAGGTTATTGATGACTAAATCCAAATCGCCATCATTGTCTAAATCAGTATAAGCCGTTCCCATCGAATAGCCCACGGTTGAAAAACCCCAAGCTTGCGAAACATCCTCATATTGTAAGTTACCCTGATTTCTATACGCAAAGTTATGTTCTGCTCCACTTGGCATCATTTGTGAAAGTTTCAAAGAAGAACTTTTTTTGACATTTTTCTGGTAGGTATAATTGATATAATCTAAATCATTCGGGCGACGATAAATGCCGTTTGAAACAAAAATATCCTTAAAACCATCGTTGTCTAAATCTACCAAAAGTGTTGACCAACTCCAATCAGTAGCATCCACGCCTGCCAACTGACCAATTTCTGAAAATTGACAACCAATTTTTCCATCCAAATTTCCTTGATTCAATTGCAGCATATTCCTTGGAAATTGTGCTTGATAACCAAAACTAAGTTTGAACTGAAATATATCAAAAGGGTCTGCACCTGCCGACTGTTTTCTAACAATATCATCGTCGGGCTTCATGTCTAAAGTCATAATATCCAGCAAACCATCATTATTAATATCGGCAATGTCACTTCCCATCGAAAAATTACTGGTGTAAGTCGTCGCTTCTTTACTTTTTTCCAGAAAAGTGCCGTCGCCTTGATTGAAATAGATATAATCATTTTCATGGAAATCATTGGAAACATAAATGTCAGCAAAGCCATTATTATCTAAATCAGCGACACCAACTGCCAAACCATAAGCAGCAGCCCAACCCCAAATACCTGCTTTTTCGCTGACATCAACAAATTTCCCATTATCATTTCTTAATAATTTATCGCCTGCTAAAGAGTCTCTTTTACTGCGCAGATTCGTGTTAAGATATACTTCTGGACTATGAACCGAATGATTCAATTGATATAAATCTAAATCGCCATCGTTATCATAATCAAAAAAAGCCGCTTGCTGACAGTAACCAACTAAATCAAGCTGATACTCTTTTGCTTTCTCGGAAAAAGTAAGATTATGATTATTGACAAACAAAAGGTTTCTCCCAATAAAACCCTTATAACCAGATACTTGACTAACATAAATATCTAACCAACCATCATGATTAATATCTACCATCACAACTCCTGTTGTCCAATATTTTTTACCCAAAAGCCCTTTTACATCTGCTTTTTCGGTAATATCTTCAAAGCTAATCTGTTCATTTTCTTTGCTTTTATTTAGGTACAGCGTATTGCCAGATTGATTAGCTGTAAAGTACATATCAGGAAAACCATCATTATTAATGTCGCCAACCGCCACGCCACCACCATTATAGGCATATAAATATTCGTTCAGATTTACTTCATCTGTTTCTAAAAAGCGATTTACGAAGTCAACTTTAGTGTTTTTATTATCTAATAATTGAAACAAAGGCTTTTTTTCAGAAGAACAAGCAACGAACAAAAGCAGGCACAAAAAAGCTTGAATAACTCTTTTGAAGTATAAATCATTACAAACGCTATTTGCTTTTTTTACAATCATTGCATTTATAAGTGGTTACTTTTCTTTACAAAAAACCTGAAACTTAGCCCCATTTTTAGCGACCATTAATACTTCTTTTTTGCCAACTTTCAAGGTTTTGAAATCTCTGATTTGCCCTTCTACATAAATACCAGCCGATTTATTCGGCATGACCGAAAAAGTACCATCGCCTTTTCCTAATAAGCAAAGTCCACGACCAGCATCGTATCTGCCTACTTCTGGTTTCGCTTCGTAGAGATTTCCACCCACAATTAAATCTGGAAATTTATCGTGGTTTATGTCTGTTACATAAATAGCATAAATCGGAAAAAGCTGTGCTTGATAAGGCAATTTTTGTACCTTAAATCCCTCTTTTTGTTGATTGATTAGTACGACACTTTCTAAAGTATTTACTTCCAGTTTTTTCGCTTTTAACAATTGCTCATTCGTAAATAAATCATTGATTTTCTGATTTTTATAACTTTCATTTTTCAAGTACTTCGTCTTCAAATAAGGCAATTGAGCCGTAATATTTTGGTGTAAAACCAAAGGATAAGATTCTTCGCCATTATAAGTACACAGAATTTGCTCAAAGAAACCATTGTTATCAAAATCACTGGCAAAAAGTTGAATCGGCATGCTTTCAGAAGCTCTAAATCTGGAATTTAATCCATGATTTCCGAGTATTAAATCTTCATCGCCATCATTATCCAAATCAGCAGATTGAATTGTATTCCACCAACCTTTTAAATTTGACAAGCCTAATTTTTCCGAAATATCTTCAAATTTTCCATGCGAATTTTTGAAGATATGAACGCCCATCCATTCGCCGATAATTACCAAATCAGGCTGTTTGTCTTTATCAACATCAATCCATTTTGCATCACGAATCAAACCGATTTGATTTAAAGCTGGAGCAATTTTTGGTGTAATATTGCTAAAAAGCCCTTTGCCATTATTTTGCAAAAAATAGCCATTTTGTGGCAAACCATAATGTCGATTAGCGGCACGAATGCCCACAAACAAATCAATATCGCCATCTTGGTCAAAATCAGCCGGTTTTACACAAGCCGAATTTTCAAATTTAATCGTTGGTAAAAATTGAAATGATTTTGCAAAATTCCCTTTGCCATCATTAAAATACAATCGATCGCTCAGTTCATTACTTTGCTCTTCTGCCTCACTCCCACCGCTTGCCACGTACAAATCCAAATCATGGTCTTGGTCGGCATCAAAGAAAACGGCATCAACATCTTCTGATTTTTTGTCCATTTCCCAAAGCTTTTGATTGGTCTGTACAAAACTGCCATCTGTTTTTTGTTGTAATAATTTAGCAGGAAATCCTTTTCCTGTACCGATAAAAATATCTTCTAAACCATCCCCATTTACATCTGCTACTGCCAAATGTGGTCCTTCGGTTGAGAGCATTTGGAAGAGTAAAGGCACATCGTCAAAATCGCTATATGTATTTTCTTGATGCGAAAAATCTGCTGAAAAATCCTTAGAAATGTCTTTCCATAAGGTAATATTTTGCTTGCTTGATTCAGAATTTAGGGTAAAAGTTGAAGCTTTTTTTTCATCAAAAACTAAAGTTTGATTTACTTTCACTTGATACATTTTAGTAAACAAACCTCTTGGCCAACGAATCAATAAGGAGTCAACTTTAGCGTTTTTCCCTAAACCAATTTGTAAGACATTACTTACCGAAGATTGAAAACCACGAGACGGAATTTGCTCAACCATGTACTGTTTTCCTGCTGAAAAGGCTATTACTTTTGCTCCAATTGCTGCGGTATTCTTATCTTTTCCTTTGAGTTGTATTTTTAAAAAATTGCCTTTAGGAATACCTGTATTACTTTCATTTCTATACACAAAGGCAGGCATATTGACGTTGTTTACAACTAAATCTAAATCACCATCATTGTCTAAGTCTCCATAAGCTGAACCATTAGAAAAACTGGGTGTATTAAGTCCCCAAGCTTTGGTTTTGTCTTCAAAAGCTAAATCAGGTTTGCCTGCAAAAACATAATTTTCAATCGGTTTGGATGGAATAATGTCGATTAGTTTCTTATAATCCACACCATCTTTTGAGATAACCGTTTTGGCAAAAGCATCGCTTGAAATAAATTTCAAATAATCTTGATTCAAAATATCTTTATAAATGCCATTACTCACATAAATATCTCGCCAACCGTCATTATCAAAATCTACCATCAAAGCCCCCCAACTCCAGTCGGTCGCTTCTACGCCAGCAAATCTGCCTATTTCACTAAATGAGCCTTTAGAAAGCTCATTTACTCCATTGTTGAGTTGCAACATATTGCGTGTAAACTGCTGATGATAACCATACTTTTGGTTGTATTGATACTTATTCCAATTCTCGAAAGTCATGGAAGTTTTCAGCCTTTCTTCGTCTTTCGGTAACATTTCAGTCACAAACAATTCTGGCAAAGCATCATGGTTTAAATCGGCGGCGTCTGCACCCATACTTGCCTGAGAAATGGAAGGCATTTGCTGAGTAAGTTCCTCTGAAAAAGTACCATCGTGTTGATTGATGTAGAGATAGTCTCTTTCAAAAAAATCGTTACAGACATACATATCCAACCAGCCATCGTTGTTAAAATCGGAAACAACTAAACCTAAACCAAAACCAATCGCACTGCCATAAATATGTGCTTCTTGGCTAACATCTTTAAACTTTCCCCCATCATTTCTATACAATTTATCACCTCCTAACTCATCTCTTGTATCTCTGTCAATAGTCGCCAAATTAAATGAGCCAATTGGGCGATAGGAATTATTTAAAATATAAACATCCAAATCACCATCTTGGTCATAATCAAAAAAAGAAGCGTGCGTTGACAAGCCTTTGTCTGCCAAGCCGTATTCTTCGGCTTTTTCGCTAAAAGTACCGTTTTGATTATTGATGAAAAGTTCGTTTTGTTTGTCGTCGCCTTTTACATCTCCCGAATTACAAACATAAATATCTAACCAACCATCGCCATTTACATCAGCCATCGTCACGCCTGTTGACCATGCTTTTGTGCCTTCTACGCCTGCTTTTTTAGCAATATCCTCAAATTTCCCATTACCCTTGTTCAAGTACAATTTGTTTTTCCCAATGTTGGCAGTAAAGTAAATATCTTGCCAACCATCGTTATTGATGTCGCCAATAGCTACGCCACCGCCATTATAAAAATTTCGATAAGTATAAATATTGAAATCTTTGGTATCGGTTACGGTATTCTGAAAATCAATGCCTGTTTCGGCAGCCGACAATTCGGTAAACAAAGGTTTTTCACTTTGACTCCACTGACAAGCCCAACAAGTAAATGATAGCATCAGACCCCATATATTTCTTTTCAAACCTTGCATGAACTACTGTTTTGGGGCTAATAAATCTATAAATCTTACATTGATGACATTGCTTTGGGCTTCTTCCGAAACTACAATTCTACAATTTCCACGAACCGTAACAAAAACATCATTTTTGAAAAAGTAAGGACTATTTATCTTGATAAATTTTCGTTGATACCAAGATTCTAAAAGCTGAATTACATCGCTCAAAAGTTTATCATTACTTGCTCCAACTTTCCACGCTACGGCATCTTGATAATAAAAAGCGGAATTTACTTCAGCTATTTTTTGGGCTTTAAAGGTTGGGAAAAAGTTAATTTCTAAGGTTTTACGATTGGGCACTTGTATTTTCGTCGTAATCCAAGCGCTATTTTTTTGTCCGCCTTGAAAGAAATCTTTATGAATGTTTTTCTTCAAACAAAAATCAAAAAAAGTAGAATCTTTCATGCCCAAGTAAAGTCCTTTAAAAAGCTTATCATGACGAACTTTTGTCGCTAATTCATCCGACTCTAAGCTTAAATATTGTTCTTCTGGCGTTTGTTCACAAGCTCCAAAAAGTAGAACAAACAGCAAAGACCAAATATATAATTGATTGATTTTCATAAATTTCCCTATCTATTACAAAGTATGCTTAATAATACTTATTTTTTCGTTCTTCTTAGCAATTAGCCAATGTGCTTTCCCTTTGACGGCTATTTTGTTGATGCTCCTAATTTCTCCTTTGATACACAAACCAGACTTTGCCATTGAATAAACTTTGAAATGCCCTTTGCCATCGCCTTTTAATAATTGCCCTACACTGGCATCGTAAATGCCTACTTCTGGTTTGGCGGTATGTAAATTTCCGCCACAGAGTATGTCTAATTGTTTATCTCCATCAAAATCATCCAATACCAAAGTATAAATCGGTGCAATTTGGGCTTCAATCGGTAAAGCTCTTTCGATAAATGTCCCTCGCTGATTGATAAAACAAGTAGATGCAGTTGTAAACACAGAAGATTTTTTTGCCTGATGTAAAATATCTTCATTAAACAAATCTTCTATTTTGGTATGTGCATAATCTTTTGCCAAAGGCAATTTGCGTTTCAACAATGGCAATTCTGCTAACAAATCTTTGCGAGTTGCCAAAGGATATGCTTCTTCGCCATTATATGCCGTGATGATTTGTTCGTTCTTTCCATTTTGGTCAAAATCATGAGCGTACATGGTTAAAGGTTTTTCTAATGAAGCTCTTAAACGAGTATTTTCGCCTAAATTTCCTGCTACAATATCTGGAAATCCGTCTTGGTTTACATCAGCCACCGCAAGACAAGTCCAAAAACCATTGCTGTTTTCAAAGCCTAATGCTTTACTTTTTTCCGTAAATTTTCCTTTATTATTTTCAAATAATTTGATGCCCATCCATTCACCTACGAGTACAAAATCTAAATCATGGTCTTGGTCATAATCCAGCCAAGCGGCGTCTGTCACCATTCCGATTTTTTGTAAAGCAGGGGCAATTTGCTTACTTACTTCCCTAAAATTCCCTTTACCATCATTTTGTAAAAGATGGGCATTCACCGAAAATCCATAATAAAAAGCTTTCGCTCTTGTGCCGACCAGTAAATCTTCGTCGCCATCTTGGTCAAAATCTCCTGCTTTTACGCAAGAAGTATTTTCTAAAATGTTCGGTAAAGCATTTTCTACCAATTGAAATTTCCCTTTTCCATCATTGATAAAAAGTCTATCTTTCAATTCTGGAGCATTGTCGATAAATGCCGTTCCGCCACTGGCAATGTATAAATCTGGGAAAGTATCGCCATTGGCATCAAAGAAGAGTACGGCGGTATCTTCATGAAATTTATCTTTTTCAAAACACGTTTGTGTCGATACTTCAAATTTCCCTGCTTTGGTTTGAAGATATAATTGTCCTGCTTTTCCAAAAGAGCCTGCTACAAAAAAGTCCTCTAATCCATCGCCATTCACATCTGCCACTGCCGTCTGAGTACTCTTATTTTCAATACCATGAAAGAGTAATGGGTCACGATTGAAATCAATGAAAGTGCTTTTTTGATGTTGATAATTCAATCCAAATTCATTGGTGACGTCTTGGAAAATCGTCTTTTCAACCATCTGTTTCTGAGCTTGAATAGGTTCAGAAACTTCTTGCTGAATCGTTAAAAATTGATTCGTTTTTATTTTTTTCAGTACTTGTGAGCTTTGATTTGACCAAAGAATTTGGATTGAATCGACTTCCTGAATATCGCCTAAACCAAAATGCAATCTATCATCTACGGTAGATTGATACCCTCGCATCGGTGCTAATTCTTGATAAAAACGTTTCCCTTGTTCATACACCGTTACTTGTGTGCCTAAAGCAGCGGTGTTTTTTCCTAAACCTTTGAGCTTGATACTTAAAAAATGTTGGTTTGGATTCACCGCTCTGGCATTATTTCGCAAAACCATTGCTGGCATATTTACATTATTGATGACCAAATCTAAATCGCCATCATTGTCTAAATCACCATAAGCTGAACCATTTGAAAAGCTTGGAATATCCAAACCCCAATCTTTGGCAATGTTACTAAACTGAAAAGCTGAAGCTCTATTTCCTTGATTTTGAAATACATAATTTGACAAAGGATTGGAAGGAATAGCATCAATCAATTCCTTTAAAAACTTCCCTTTTTCTTGCATCAATCTTTTAATGGTAATAGGGTCGGCGTAATAATTGATATAATCTAAATCGGTTAAATCTTTAAAAATGCCATTTGCCACATAAATATCTTTGAAACCATCATTGTCTAAATCTACCATCAAAGCGCCCCAACTCCAGTCCGTCGCACTTACACCTGCCAAGCGAGAAATCTCACTAAATGCCATTTCGCCCGTATTTGTTTTTCCTAAACTGAGCTGTAATACATTTCTGGGAAATTGTTTGTGATAACCCGTTGAGATATTGCTGTGGTATTTATTCCAATCTTCAAAAGCCGTTTTTGTTTTAATTCGCTCGTTACTTTCTGGCAACATTTCGGTGACAAATACATCAGGATATGTATCGTTATTAATATCAGCCATATCTGCCCCCATCGACCCGAGACTAATTTCGCCCATATACTGTTCTAAGGATTCCGAAAAAGTACCATCTTTTTGGTTAATATAGAGGTAATCTTTTTCAAAGAAATCGTTTGAAACATAAATGTCTTGCCAACCGTCTTTATTAATATCGCCAATCGTGACTCCCAAACCAAAACCGATGGCACTGCCATAAATCCCTGCTTGCTCGCTAACATCCTCAAAAGTATTTCCATTATTTCTGTATAATTTATTCGCTCCTTTTGGGTCACGAATCTTGCGTTGGTCTTTGATTAAATCATAAATACCAACCGTTCTGATAGAGTTATTGAGCAAATACATATCCAAATCTCCATCTTTATCATAATCAAAAAAGGCTGCGTGGGTCGAAAGCCCATAATCTGCAATGCCGTACTCAGTAGCTTTATCAGTAAAAGTGGGAATGTTTGTTCCTGCTTTTACACCGTTGTTGATGTATAATGAATTTTTGCGTTCAGCACCGCCTGGTTTTCCCGATTTACAAACATAAATATCTAACCAACCATCGCCATTCACATCCGCCATACTTACTCCTGTTGACCATACCTCTTGGGTAGTCAAACCTGCATTTTGGGTGATGTCTTCAAAACTTAAATCACCTTTATTGAGGTACAATTTATTGCTGACCATATTGCCACAGAAGAAAACATCGGGCAAACCATCATTATTCAAATCGCCAATGGCTACTCCGCCACCATTGTAAAAGTTTCGGTAGGTATAAGTGTTAAATGCTTCAGTATAAGTAAGGTTATTTTCAAAATCAATGTTTGTTTCAGAAGCGGGTAAATTGCTAAACATCTTTTGTTCGCCAAAGTATGATGACATTTTTTCGCAAGAAAAAAGCAAGCAACAAAATGGAATCAGCCAACAAAATCGTTTTTGAACAAACATGTATTTCTTTGTTTTGATATTTTGACAATCTCTTGTCATTACTTGTGTCTTCACGAGCAATTTACAAATTATGTTAGAACACATTGTCGCCCGTGGTGACACGGGCAACGGCAAAAGTGTAATTCTATCTTTAGGATAGGAAATCTCATCTTTTAGATAGCTCAATCCATCTCGGAGATAGAAGAATCTATCATTTTGATGGCTTGTCCTATCTCTGAGATAGGTTGTCGATTCATTTTTGCGGTTTTTTGCGTGAAAAAGATAGAAAATCCTATCTCGGAGATAGTTTTATCCATCTTTTTCACGCAATTTACCGTATAAAAACGATAAAAACCGCAAATTCAAAAATAAAAGGAAGTTGTGAATTGTGAATGAGTGAATCAAAATTGGATAAATAGGAATTCACTAATGCCATTGCTCGTGTCTCACGAGCAATAATTTACACACATTGTTGCCCGTGATGACACGGGCAACGGCAAGAGCTAAATTCACCATTCACTAACTCACTCTTTCCCTAAATATCAATACCCGGCATTCTGCTTGAAGTTTGGATTACCATTCAGCTGACTTGTTGGTACTGGAAATACCAATTTTGCCACAGTTGATTCTGGTTTTTCCCAACGAGCTCTGGTAAATTTCCCAAAACGAATAGCGTTCGTTCTTGAATGTCCTTCATAAGCCATTTCACGCATAATTTCTTTGTAAAGATTATCTTCGTTCAATGGTGTTAAAGCTGGCAAAGAAGCTCTGCTACGAATTTGGTTAATTAAATTAGCAGCTTCAACACTATTATTATCCAAACGCCAAAGTGCTTCGGCACGCATTAAAACCACGTCTGCGAATCTCAATATTGGGAAATCATTATCCATATTGGTTTGAATTCCTTTTTGGAATTCAAATTTTCCTAATCTCGCTCCCGACTGACTGAAACATTTTGGCGTAAGTTCGTTGATGTATGGTGTGAAAATTAATGGCGTTCCATCAGGGTCTTTTGCTCCTTTTGAATCTACTTCTGTTGCACCATTCGGGTCTTGAATTGGTTTACCATCCGAAGTATATTGTTGCCCAACGATAAATTGTTTTTTACGAGCATCATTATCTGGAAATGAATTATAGAATTCTTCCAAAGCTGTAAAACCATTCCAAGGACCAGAAGCAAAATTATAAGTATCCTTGTTTAATGGATGCAAAGTTTGCATGTGCAAACTGAAGCCGTTGGCATTTCCATTTTCGTAAGGAACGATAAAAATGTTTTCACGAGAAGCATTATTTTTTACAATGAAATTATTGAAGTAATTTCCCTCTAAAGCATATTTATTACCATCAATTACTAGTTTTGCCGTTGATGCCGCCAAAGCCCATTCAGTCTTGCCAGTATAAACGCCAGCATTCAAATAGAGTTTGGTCAGAATTGTTAAAGCACTCCATTTATTGATACGTCCATAAGTTGTAGCATTAACTGCTTCTGGCAAATTCGGAATAATTTCATTCAATTCCTTTACGATAAAAGCATATACTTCTGCACGTGGTTTTCTGGCTGGATTGGCTTCTGCGGCTGAGAAAGAAGTAATCAGTGGCGCATCACCAAACATATCAATCATCAAGAAATAATAAAAGGCTCTCAAGGCTCTTAATTCTGCCACGAAAGCGGCTGATTTATCAGGCGGAGCTAAAGCAGTGAGTTGTTCAATCAAACGGTTACAAGTAGAAATTCCACCAAAACCCATGTTCCAAGCCGTATTGAATGCACCAAAATTTGGATTGAACTGATGTCTGTGTAAGGCTGCCCACACACCGCCATCGTCCCAAGGACCAAATTTAGCGGGTGCCGCACTGGTTTCTGAACTCAATTCCTGAATCGTCCAAGGGTCGCCCGCATAAGAATATAGCGGAGTATATGCTGTACCAAGTGCTGCAACGAACTGGTCATCATTCTTGAAGAAATCATTTGGAGTAAGTTCACTATATAATTTTGAGTCTAAATCAGTACATGACAAGCATAAAAATGCAAGTATCGGCATGACTGAAGCTTTATACCATCTTTTCATAATACAATTTTTTTAAGTTCTTAGAATCCGATATTTACACCAAAAGTGAACGTCTTAGTTCTGAAATATGAAGTACGTTGATCAATACCCGGCGCTAAAGGCGTACCAGTAGTTCCTCCTTCATTATAATGTACTTCAGGATCTACGCCTGTATAGCCAGAAATAACAAATAGATTTTGTCCAGAAGCATAAAATCTAATTTTCTTGAAAGCCGATTTCTTGCTCAAGTTCACATTGTAACCTACAGTAATGTTATCAAGCTTTACAAAATCTGCTTTTTCTACGTAATAGCTATTCCAAGATTCTCCTTGTTTCAGGTTCGATAAATAGTATTTCGTTCTTACAGGGTTATAGTTATTCGATGCCGCTGGACTTTCATAATAAGCTCTGTTGATGTTCACCAAACTATGACCAAATGCACCACGGATTAAGAAATTCAAATCGAAATTTTTGTATTCAAGACTGTTATTCCAAGCCAATTCAAACTTAGGCAAACCATTTCCGACTACTACATAATCAGCTCTAGTGATTTGTCCATCGCCATTTTGGTCTTTAATAATTCTTGCTCCTTTATCATCCACTCCTTCAAAAATTGGCGCCATAATATCACCGATTTTCTCTCCTTCTTTCAAACGAACGACTAAAGTACCGTTCAAACCCGGAGGGCCTAGATTGGCTAAGAAAATCTCAGATTGCTTTCCATCAAAACTTACCAATTTGGTATTATAAGTAGAATAGACCAAACCTGTATTATACACCAAACCTTTGATTGCTTTTGGCATTACAGCATAGTTCAGTCCTACTTCCAAGCCATTACTTTTTAATTTACCGATGTTCAATAAGGATGTTCCGAAAAAATTTGGGGGTACAGAAACACTTACTGTTTGCAATACATCTTTGGTATTACGGACATAATAATCAACTGAACCCGTCAAACGATTGTCAATCAAACCGAAATCTAAACCAATGTTGGTTTCTGCTTTTTGCTCCCATTTCAAATCTGGATTTGGGTTTGAAGCCACCGCAACACTTGGCACGAAGTTACCTTCAAATAAGAATCTTGGTCCAGTGCCCAAACGTTGCAAATACTCATAGTTTTGATTTGGTAAAGCACCCGTTACACCATAACCAGCTCTTAGTTTAAGCGTAGTTAATGCTGAAATTTTCAAGGCTTTCAATAAATCAGCCCCACCACTTACTGAATAAAAATTTCCCCATCTGTGATTCGGTCCAAATTTAGAAGAACCCTCATGTCTGATTGCCGCTGATAAGAAGTAACTATCTTTATAATTCAACATAGCTCTACCAAAGAAAGCTACTAATCTTGATTCTTCTTTTGCACTGCTAATTCCAGCTAATTTATTGGCAATATCAAGTCCTAAACCTAAGTTATTATACAATAAATCATCGGTGATAAAGTTACCGTTAGCAGCATACACATTTTCAAAAGATAACATTTGTCTTGAATAACCACCCACTACATTTACTTTCAAATCGTTAAAAGTCTTTTTGTAAGAAGTAGTCATTTCAAATAATTCGTTATTGCCATCTTGCGAGAATTTCGTTGCTAAACCGCCTCTACCACTTGCTGCTCCGTATCGCATTTTTGAACTTAAATACGTAGAAGCCATATTGTTATCAATTTGATTCGAATAGAAAGCACCTACATTCCAGCCATCTAATACCTCAAAATCTGCACGAATACTTCCTACCAATGTTTTAATTTTCCCTTCCGAAGTAGCTTCTTTGGCAATGGCTACAGGATTATGAAATTCTGGACTGTTTGGCTCTAAATATCCTTTAGCGGGGTCATTATCGATATACACTGGAGCAGTCGGATTGGCAATAATAGCAAAACGAAGTCCGTCAGTAAAGCCATAACTTGCATTACGGTTGGTTACCCCAACGTTGAAAGACAAAGTCAAACGGTCGTTAATAGCTCTTTGGGTTAAATTCAAACGAGCATTAATTTGCTTGAAGCCTGTTCCGATATAAATCCCTTCAACATTTCTGTAGTTGATAGAACCTGTATAACTTGTTGAACCAGCAGAATTTGAAAATGATAAATTATGAACATTCGAGATGCCTTTTCTCGTTACTAAATCTAACCAGTTTGTTTTAGCACCAAGGTCTTGTCCGCCCGCCTCAACGAATTGCTCAGGTGTTGAGTTTTGAACAAATCTTGCTACTTCTTCGCTAGAAACATAAGTATTGTATTCAATACTTGCTTTACCATCTGTCGTTCCTCTTTTAGTCGTCACAATAATTACGCCTGACGAACCACGAGTACCATAAATTGCTGCGGCTGAAGCATCTTTCAGTACTTCAATAGATTTAATATCATTTGGATCTAAAGCATTTAATGAACCACCAATTACTCCGTCAATTACAATCAAAGGCTGAGAGTTTGCCCCAAAAGTAGAAAGTCCTCTTAATCTGATACTAAAATCTTCGTTAGGATTACCGCCCGGTCTTACAATTGATAAACCCGCTACTTTCCCTTGTAATAATTGTGCTGGATTATTTACGTTTCCTCTATTGAAATTCTTTGCATCAATTTTAGCGACAGAACTAGTTAATTCTTTTCTTTCAACCGTACCATAACCAATTACAACTACTTCATTCAATTGTGTATTATCATCTTCAAGAACAATATTGAATACCTTTTGTGAGCCAACCGCTGCCTGAAAAGGCTTATAGCCAACCGAAGTAAATACTAAAATTGATTTTTCATTTTTTACTGCAATTGTATATTTACCGCTTGCATCCGAAACGACCCCGTTTCCTGTACCTTCTTCTCTAATACTTACACCCGGTACTGCTTCACCTTTACTGTTAGTAACCGTACCAGTTACTTCAGTCAAGACAACAGCATTATCCATTGTATTATTAGCGGGGTCTTCGTTTTTTTGAGATTCCGTTACTTCGTTAGAACTCAATAAAATTCTCTTTTTACTAACCTCATAGCTAATCTTGAGAGGCAAAAGAAGCCTATCTAATACTTCAGAAAGTTTCTCGTTTCTCGCCGAAAACGATACTTTCCTCTTTGCCTGAATTACTTCGGCACTATACATAAACTTGACATCCGTCAGTTTTTCTACTTGCGTTAAAATCGTTTTGATATCTCGGTTCTCAATAGTCAAAGAAATTTGCTGATTGAGTACCTCCTGTGCATGAGAATCCCGAGCGAAAACAAAGCTCGTGAATAAAACAACCATGCAAATTTGAATCAACGTCACCTTCATAATTCCCAATAGTAATCGTTGTAAATTGTGCTTTTTTTTCATACTTTTGACTGTTTTGTACGGTTTTTAGACATATCTGGACAAAATATTCCCCTGAGGTTTTGTGCAAAAAAACCTCGAAATTAAAATCCGTTTTTGGGGAGACGTAATGGAATGGAGTCGGTAGTGGTGCAAACACTATCGGCTTTTTTCATGTAAAGTAAACTTATGTTTTCATAATTAAATTTGGGGTTATGGTTCGTATTTATAAATGGTAATTCATGTAATTCAGGTCTAAAAACCGCAATAAATTCAATAACGCTTTTCTTATACGTTTTACTAATTCACAAAAAGCATTTACGCCAATATCAATTCTTAAATCTTACCTACCTTACCTAAAGTCATCAAGTCTTAAATCTTGCGTCTTGCTTCTCTCCTATTTCTTACAACTCTTCACATTCATCACAATTTGTCCATCAATCATTTCATAATTTCCGTGGATAATTTTGCTAATGAGATTGAGTTTTTCAATCAAAGGTTCATCTGATAAAGTAGCCGTAAGCGTACAATTAGCCACTTGGTTTTCGTCAACAACGATTTTGATACCGTAAGCTTTCTCCAGTTTTTCAAAAACATCCATCAATGGCGTCTCGTCAAAAGTAAAATCATTTTCAGAAAGTACTGGATTGATAATCGCTGGACTATCTACCAGTTTCTTTTCAAACTTTGCTGTTTCTTTCAAATACTCTACCTTCTGATTCGCAGTAATGATTACTCCACGAACAGCAGGGTTGGTATCATTTTTCAACTTTTGCCATTCATTATTTTCAAAGACTGATACTTTTCCAGTTTTCACCAATACTTGCATTTTGTTGTCTCCCTTGGGTGCGCTGATGGTAAAACTTGTCCCTAATACTTTGACAACCAATTCATTAAAATGTACAATAAAAGGCTGATCAGGATTTTTTACTACATCGAAAAAAGCTTCTCCAACTAAATTTACTTCTCTTAATTCTTTATCAAAACTCTCTGGATAACTCACAGAACTGTTAGGTTCTAGCGTTACTTTAGAGCCATCGGGCAAAAGCACATTCATGCTTTCTGTTCCTTTGTTTACTTTTTCTATTTGGTCAGATGATTGGTCGTTGATAAACAACTCTGAAATTAAACTATTCACGCTTTGCTCACGGTTGGGCAACAAAACCCACATCAAGCCAACAATCAAACAAACAGATGCCGCAGCGACGAGCCAATCTACAATTCTAAATTTCTTTGCTGGTTCAATATCCTCAATATTCAAGTTTTTTTCTTCAGCTTTTTTCCAAAAATCTTGTATTTTATCTTCTACATATTCCTCAGAAATTTCAGGTTGCATATTGTGAATATTCAATAAATACATTCTCGCTTTTTCTAATTCATGACGGTTACTTTGGCTATTTGATAACCAAAGCAACAAATCATCATTAGCATCGAGTTCTTTGTTGAATACCCAAGCCCTAAATGCTTGATGATTCACAAAGTCTATTGCCTTGAAATTATCATAATTATTCATATATAAATCAAAATTTGTACTCGTTTAATTAGATTAGAAAAATGAAGGACTGAGATACTCGTTTTTTGACAAAAAAAACGAAAAATAATTACATAAAAATTCAATGATTTGATAATCAATCTATTAAACTCAATAAAAAGATGGAAGCTAACCAGTTATTTCTGAGAATAACGATGCTTTGTTGGAGAAGATTCGAAACCGATTGCTTGTTAATATCCATAATAGCAGAGATTTCTTCGTGGCTAAGGTTCTCGTAATATCGCAAGTACAAGGCTTCTTTCTGACGCTTGGTCAGTAATTTGAAGTATTCATTAAATTTAGAAAGCAATTCATTTAAATCATCTTCTTGCAAAAGCATGAATTCGATGTTTTCAAACTCAATCATTTGCTCGTCTTCTTGTTCAAGAAAATCAGTCGATAAATTACTTTTATTAACAGCTCTGATTAAATTATTTCGAAGTGCTTTGAATAAATAATTTTTTACAGAAGCTGGCGTAGAAAGGTAGGCTTTACGTTCTAATAATTCTAAAAATAAATCCTGAATGGTGTCTTCAATCAAAGATTTATTTTTGGTGAATTTTGTACCATACTGCAAAAGAGAGCGAAAATATCGTCTCATCAACTCGCTCAGTGCATCTCCGTCTCCATTTTTGAAGTTAAGCCATAAAAGGCTGTCAGAAACATGCTCTTTAGTATGTAATGTTACAATTTTCATATTCAAATGATTCTCGGATGCTCAAACACAAAGAGCATCTGCAAATACATACAAATGCTACATTGGGTTTTACATTGAAAAGTTTAAATGTGTTTAATTGACACAAAACTATATGTTTTTTTCTTATAATAATACTTTTATCCAAAAATATATTTGTATAATTAAATATTAAAAGAGATTATATTCAGAAATGGTTTAAAATCATCTTTACTCCTCATTTTCAACACTTTTCTTGCGCCAGTAATTTGCTAGAATTGAGCCTGAAATATTCATCCACGGACTGAATACTGCGGCTGGTAAACCAACAGTTCCGAGTTTCCCCATTCCACCTGCTAAACCAGATGCCATTCCACCATTTTGTAAGCCTACTTCAAAGGCAATGGTTCTCGATGAGTTTTTATCTAAGCCAAACAAACGACTCAGCCAATAACCAAAAAAGTAACCAGAAGCATTATGAATCACAGAACTGATAAATAATAAAAAGCCAACTTTCATTAAATTTTCTCTCCCAGCAGCGGTTGTTACTGTTGTAAAATAGATGATTCCAAACATTGAAATATAGGGCATAATTTTATCTAATTTAGGAAAAAGCTTAGCTCCTTGATGATACAAAACACCGACAACAATGGCAGCCAATAAGAAACTAAAAACTTCTAAAGATTGAAGTACTTCGGAAGAAAGTGATGATGATTCGAACCAATGCCAAAGTCCAAAAGGTAAAGCGAGTAGCCAAATTAAGGAAATGAACAAAAGAACATTTACATTTTTCTTTCCTTGTGGCGAAGCCATTTTCAAATAATCATGCAATAATGCCGCACTGATGGGAACAATAACGATTTTAATGATTTCCATCATCATATTGATAAAATGAATCTCGATTAAAGTTCCCGCTAATAATTTCATGATAAGCGGTGTTAAAAACGGTGCTACCAATGTTGCCATTGCCGTTACCACAACCGATAAAACGAGATTTGCCTTAGCTAAATACACCATCACATTTGAAGCCAAACCACTTGAACATGAACCGATTAGAATAATTCCCGCAGCAATTTCTGGTTCAAAATCAAATATCTTAGTCAATAACCAACCCATAAATGGCATGATTGAAAAATGACAAAGTAAACCAATGGCAACGCCTTTACCCGTTGAAGCCAATCCAGAAAAATCATGAATACTCATCTGAATGCCCATGCCAAACATCACAAATTGAATGATGATTAAAATAAGCCATTTGTTTCTTAAATCAATCGTTCCCCAATGTGTAAAAGCGGCAGGATAAACCATTCCTGCCACCACAGCCGTGATAATCCAGGCAGTGTATTGATAGTTTTTCAAGGATGGAATGCAAACCATGCCAATTGTAAAACTAAGTGCTGTTAAAACAGCCGTTATTCGACTCAATAATAGGTTTTCTTGCAGAATCGCATACAACAAAACCAATATTGATACAGCACTTACTCCTAATAGAAATTGCTGAATACTTTTCATGACAAAAGAATGGTTGCAAGATGTTGAACAGCAATGGTTGGACTCGCCAAAATAGGTACTTTTTTATCTGCTTCATCAAAAGTATCTACAACTCTCGCCATTGAAGCTTGCGCTAATAAAATAACATCTACTTTGGTCACTAATTCTTTCAAAGCAGCAGCTACCATTTCATCATGTTTAGGCGCATCGCCACTCATCAATGCTTCAAAAGCACCTTCGCATAATACTGAAACTAATTCAATTTCTTTATCTGCTTTTTCAGCACGACGAAGTACTAAATCGCTAGTTGGTCCTAAAGTAGTTGGAAGTGTTGCAATTACTCCAATTCTTTTTCCCGTTTGTACTGCTAAATCCGCCATCGGTTGGTCAACTCGTAAAACGGGTACGCCTGTCAAAGCCTCAGAAGCTTCCACCGCCGAACCGATTGAAGAACAAGTAACCATGATAAAATCTGCGCCAGCAGCTTCAGCCGAACCCACATAATTTACCACTCTTCTTGACACGTCTGGTCTAAGTTCGCCATGTTTGATAACGTTCTTTATCAGGCTATCATCCACAATATTAAACACTTGAATTCCAGGCAAGTATTCGTTACAAAGTTGTTGAAAAACAGGCACTAACGTTGCCGAAGTATGAATTAATCCTAAAGTTTTTGCTTGCATTTTTTTATCGCTAATGATTAATTGCTTTATAATTTTCCGTCTAATAATATTCCGAAGTATCGTTCATCGCCTACTTGTCCGCCTTTAAAATTTACTTCAATGCCATTGATAAAAGGATTGGCTGAACGAGCTTTACAAACTGGTGCGCCTGCCACTAAAGGTGCAATCATTTCTACTGCTTCAATTTCCATCGCTCTTGCGGCATAACTTGAAGTATCGCCTCCTGCAATCACAACTCTTTTTACTTCGCTTTCAGATACAACTTTTTTGGCAATCAAACCCAATGCTTTTCCTAGTTTTTCGGAAGATAACGTTGTTTGAACATTGGTTTTACTTCCATTGGTATGAATGATTATGTGATGACCTTCTTGGGCTAAACTCACAGCCTTTTTAATGTATTCTTTCAGCAATACCTCATTGATTTCGCCATCACAAATTGCCTGAGCGTCTATGATGATTTCTTTAAATCCATGTTCCAAAGCCCAAGAAATTTGTCGTGAAGTAACGGGCGAACAACTTCCTGCAATGACTAATAAGGGATTAGCTTTTTCGAGTTTTTCCCAAGTCGTAGCGGCTTGAAGTTCTTGGGTTTCGTTCCAATATTTCCCCAATGCCATTTCTATTCCCGAAGAACCTACCGAAAATAAAGGTTGTTCAGCATCTGCTAATTCATCTAATAATCTACCAATATTTAAAAATTGCGATTCATACATGGCATCAATCAAGAGTACTTCAGCTTGTACTTCCAGTTGTTTTTTCAACCCTTCTTTTAATTCCTGATAAGGTTTTGCTACTTCGAGAATATCCAACAAACCTATTTTTTTATCGGTCTGTTTCGCTAAATGTATTCTTAAATCACTTTCATCTGCAGGGGTTACAGGATGTTTACTCATAGAAGGATGGCGGTCAAGTCTGTGAATTTGTCCTTCACTCCCGATTCCCATTCTAGCAAATAAATTTCCAAAAGCACAATAACGCCCCAAAGAAGGCGCTGCAACTAATAAAGGAATACAAGTATTTTTGAAAACGGACGCTCCAACATCAATGGCTTTTCCGATACTTCCAATATTAGGAGAAGAATCAAAAGTTGAGCATACTTTATAATGCACGTGTTTTACACCCAACGCTTTTAAGGCTGAGAAGGTCGGAAAGAGTGTTTCTTCCATCTGCACTGGCGACATCGACCTCGACAAGCCCGCTACGCCAATAGCTTTTAAATCGGAATAAGCGGATAATTGTGTAGCCGTTGGTGCTTCGATAAAAAGTGCTGTCTTCGCTCCTGCCCTACTCAGAAACTCCAAGGCATCCGTCGAACCTGTAAAATCATCGCCATAATATGCCATGAGTAAATGATGATTCGCCATATTATTTCGAGCCAAATTTTTCTACAGATTTCGCAAATTCAGGATAGATTTTCGCTGCTCCTTCAATATCTAAACCATCTACTGCTGCTTGCCAAGCTTGTTGTAAAGCGGTTACGCCAGCGGCTGGTCCCATAGGATGCGCCAAAATTCCACCACCAGCCATGTACAATAAGTCTGTTGTTTTGGTACGACGATAGGTTTCGGGTGCTTGTCCGCCCCACTGTCCTGATGAAACTACTGGTAAAACTTCGTATCCGCCTAACATTGGTTTTAGGCAAGCTTCAATCGAAGCCACGACAGAATCATCACTTTCCCAGAATTTATTTTGAATACCATTTACGTGCAATTGGTCAACGCCAGCTAAACGCCAAAGTTTTTGATAGGCTCTAAAATCTATTCCTAATAATGGATGTCTGGTTAACATTCCCCAACCATTTCTATGACCATGAATTGCCAATGCTCCTTGGTCGCAAATCTTTTTAGTACCAGCCAGACCAACACTATTGATACTAACCATCGCACAAGTTCCGCCAGCATTCACTACTTTTTCGTAACGGGCTAACATTTCGTCTATTTCACCACTGATGTTAAAAGCATACATGATTTTCTTGCCTGTTTTATCTGCAAAACGATTAATCACGTTCATTACTTCATCGACTCTTTCATTGAAAGGCGAGTTAGCTGTTGAAGAAAGTAGTTCATCATCTTTGATAAAATCTATGCCAGCTTCGGCAAGTGTTCCTACTAAAGTTGCTGTTTGTTGTGGTGTTAAACCTACACTTGGTTTTATGATTGTTCCAATTAAAGGACGATTTTGTACGTCCGTTAATTTTCTACAACCTGCAATGCCAAATTTTGGTCCTGAAAAATGGTTGGCATAACTCTCAGGAATGTCAATATCCATCAATTTCAATCCTGTAAATTGACGAATTTCGTATAAATTACCTTGTAAGGAAGAAATCAAAACGGGCAAATTATAGCCAAAATTTTCAATCGACCATGATACTTTTACGATGGCACGATGATACTGATTGTCTTTACTTTCTGAGCCAGGAATAGCGGGCGTTGAAACCGTTTCCAGAAATTCAACTGATTCTACTCTGGCAGCGAATCTTTGTTTTAATTCTTCCGTTTCGCCCGGTACTTCGGTGAAAGTACCAGAAGATTGTTCTCCTGCTAAAACTGCGGCAGCAGATGCTGGCTCGAAAGGCGTTTCTATAAAATATGTTGCTGTTATTCTTTCCATAAAATTTTATCGGCTAATAGGAATCCAAACTTCCATTTCTGAGTGCCCACGGTTACTCCAAGCATAATATGGAATTAAACGTACTTTGGTTGAAACGGGCGTTTGTTCTGATACTTCTCTGTATAATTTATTTGACCAAGTACTTGCATCAACAATTTTTGCTTCGCCGTCTAAGGCTGTAATCGGACTGTTTTCAATTGTCATGCTACTGGTTTTCCATTTACTTTTTGGTGAAATAGCAAGTGTATTTAATTTCACATTGGCATTATCAACCGATTCCAAACAATATACTATTGGTCCTCTTTTTACAGCTACTTGGTTTCTGATTTCTTCTGCTAACGGATTGGCTTCAATCATTTTCACCGTCATTGGTAAAACAATTTCAATTTTATCCGAAGCCGACCATTTTCTATTTAATTCAACATAAGTTCCTGTTTCAATTTTTCCTGCAAATAATTTTCCGTTGATTTTGATACTTGCGCCTTTACTCCATTCAGGAATTCTTACAAAAACTGAAAAAGGATTTTTAGCAACTTCTTTCAACTCAATGCTGATATTGCCATCCCAAGGATAATTCGTTATTTGCACCAAACTAATTTTTGAACCATCTTTTAAAGAAGTAGAAAGCGTATTGGCTCCGTACAAATTCAACCATAAACCCTTGTCAGAAACGCTGTAGGCATAAGTATTGATTTGGGCGATGGTTCTAACCGTATTTGGCGGACAGCAATTTGATTTACTGATATATTTTTGTCTGCCACCCATCCAACGCAATTGGTAAGGGTAATCATCCGAAGCACTTAAAGGATTGGTGTAAAAAAACTTATCGCCATCTAAACTAATGCCCGATAAAATGCTGTTGTACAAAGCCAATTCCATCACATCGGCATACTTGGCTTCGCCTGTAATTTGTAGCATTCGCCAATTCCATAATAAATTTCCAATGTTCGCACAGGTTTCGTTATGAGCAGAATGGTTGGGTAATTGATACGATTTTCCATAAGATTGATGTACTTTTTGAACGGTATCAGGTTTGTAAGAAGTACCTTCTGGCGAAACGCCATCGTATAAAGCTCCACAACCACCCGTGATGTACATTTTGTGATTAATGACATCGTCCCACATCAAATCTAATGTCGATAATAAAGTACTGTCGCCCGTTTCTGCAAAAATATCAGCTGCACCAGCAAACAAATAATTCGCTCGCACAGCATGACCAACTACTTTTTTCATTTGTCTGAACGGTACTCTGTCTGAATTATCATCTGTTCCTTCCGAAAGTCCACGAATATTGATAAGTCGCTTCGCTAATGCTAAGTATTTAGGTTCTGAAGTAGTTCTGTACATTTCAATAATACCCATATAATGCGATGGACAAATGGCATTTCTTGCTTGTTCTGGACTTGCATTATTGTAAAATTCAATCAGGAAATCTGTCGCTTTTTTGGCAATATTCAATAAAGATGTTTTGCCTGTTACTCTATAATGTACGCAAGCTGCCGTCATTAAATGTCCGAAATTATAAGCTTCAAAACTTAGCTTATCGTCAAACATCTTTTGTTCGCCTGTTTTCTTTTGCTGGATAATTGCCTTTGTATAAATATAACCATCAGGCTTTTGGGCTTTACCGATTACTTCGATGGCATGATCCATCAATTCATCCAATTTTTTATCTTTCGTAGAAGCGTACATACTCGCTACGGCTTCCAAGGTTTTATAAAAATCACCATCATGAAAAGACGGACCTTTGAAAGCTCCATTCTCTAAGCCAGCAGCAATCTCAAAATTTTTGAAAGAATGACTCAAATTTGCATCCGTATAATTTTTCCATAAAGTAGGAACCATCGACGAACGACACACCGAAAAGCGGTCTGCCCAAAAACCAGAAGTCCACGTTACATCACCAAAATCTATACTTTGTAATTTGGCATTTGGACTTTTTGCCGTATTGACCAAGCCTTTATTTTGGGCTTGAGAATGACTCACGGAAAGTATTAGCAAACACAATACTCCTATTTGTTTCATTAATGTTTTCATATTTTCTTCAACGTTGAAACTGTCTTTTAAAACTTAAGCGCTTTTACTTTTGAACTAATTGATTCTTTTCCAGCAATATATGGTGTAATGTAAAAAGTATATTGATACGGTTTCGCTTTGATTTGGTATTCCTCTAAAGGTGCAGCGACGTCGCTCCAACTGTCATTTCCGCCCACGCCCATTTGTCTTATATCAATATTGAGGTTGATAAAACCAGCATCTTTTAGCTTATATGTATGTTTTGCAGTTTCAATGTTTTGGTCGGTATAAGGTCTAGCACTCATGCTCAACAAACTATCTGCCATCACTAATAAACCTTCTTGTTTTTTATTTGATAAGTACATCCAACGCACATCCGTTCTGTTTCCATTTTCTTGTGGAACAGCATAAGGCTCCATAAAATCTTGAATATTTTGCTGATAAATGCCTACATCAAAACCGTAAGAGCGGTCAACATAATTTTCTAATTCGCCTTTTCCGTACCAAGAAATGTTTTCAAAAGTTCTTTCAATACCGCATTGCATTCCTACTTTTGGCATATTAGGCAAAGCAAAAGATGGCTTAAAATCGTAAGCTACTTTAATAACGCCATCGCCATTGATGCTATAATTTATTTGAACAAAAGCACTATCGTTCACCAAAGAGTAATTTGTACTGATTTGAATAATTCCTTTTGAAATTGTTTTGGTGACACAACTTTTCAGTTTTAAATCAACATTATACCATTGCTTTAATTTGCGTTGCGCTTTCCAACCACGACGGTCGTTGTCTGTCAGCGGGCGACTAAATTTTGGCAATAGCGGACTAAAAATTTGTTCTTTCCCTTTGAAAAGATATGAACTTAAAGCTCCATTTGATTTATCAATCTTGATTTGAAAACTCTTTCCTTTAATTGTAAAAGCTGTATTTTCTTCCACCAACGCTAAAGTTGGAAATGTTTTATTGAGTGATTCTTTTTGAGAGAATCCTGTCAAAGAAAATTGATTGGATGCTACTTCAAAACCTTTTTCAGCCCAAACTTCATTTTTTGAAAGTACTACATGAAACTCAGCAAAAAACTCTGTATTTTCCTTGAATTTTGGTAAATGAGGAACTAAACTAAAAAGCGTATCTTTTCCTGCTTGCAAATTCATTTTAGGTAATTCTTTGGTAGAAATTACTTTTCCATCTTCCAAAATCTTTATGAAAATGGTATAGTCGCCCAAAGATTTGGTGGCATAACGATTTGAAATTCTTATCGTTGCTGTTTCAGCATTCTCTAAAGTACTTTCTATGCCTTGGAATACTCTTTTGCATTCGTACATCGCAGCTTTTGCTCTGCCATCAGAAGCGACTACTCCTTTTATCGTGAAATTATCGAAGTATTTTTCGCCAAAATCTCCCCCATAAGCATAAAAATCTTTACCAGATTCAGCATCTTTTTTCAATAAACCTTGGTCTTTAAATTCCCAAATACAGCCTCCAATTACTCTTTTTGTTTTTCGGAATAAATCCCAAAATTCTTTTAAATTTCCCGCACTATTTCCCATTGCATGGGCATACTCACAAAAGAAAATCGGTCTGGTATCTCCATTCGGCTGATTTGCCAAAAGTTCAGGTGTGTACATCGCAGGATACATTCTGCTGACAATGTCCACATAATATTGGTCTAAGGGATTTTGAATACGATGCGAATGGTCGTTTGGTTTTAAATATTTCGGGTCTTTATTGTCCATATACCCATCCATATTCGGACTTCCCATCGCTGGTTCGTAATGAACAGGACGAGTAATATCAAAATCATGAATCCAAGCTGCCATTGCCGCATGGTTTGGTCCACGACC
The DNA here is from genome assembly GCF_034930985.1 of Arcicella lustrica. Classification (NCBI taxonomy): domain Bacteria; kingdom Pseudomonadati; phylum Bacteroidota; class Cytophagia; order Cytophagales; family Flectobacillaceae; genus Arcicella; species Arcicella lustrica. Next base: position 379,479 of record NZ_JAYGIM010000006.1, on the reverse strand, counting down.
AGCTTCATTACCCAAACTCCAAAAAATAATAGAAGGATGATTTTTATCTCGCAAAGCCATTCGATTACTTCGTTCCAAATAGGCGCCCGTCCAAGCAGCATCATTACTTAGTTTAGAACCCAAACCATGTGTTTCAAGATTGGCTTCATCAATCACCAAAATGCCATATTCATCGCATAAATCATATAAATAAGGATCGCTGGGATAATGGCTGGTGCGAATGCAATTAAAATTAAAGCGTTTTATCGTGAGAATATCTTGTAAAATGTCTTCACGAGAAAGTGCTTTTCCTTTGGTTGGATGATGGTCTGGTCGATTAACGCCATATAAATACGTTACTTTTCCGTTGATTAAGAGTTTACTATTTTCTTTGGAAAATTCAATGGAACGAAATCCTAATTTACAGCTTTTTGCTTCCAATAAATTGCCGACACTATCTTCCAAAGAAAGCACCAAAGTGTATAAATTTGGAATTTCATCACTCCATTTTTCTGGATTTTTTATTGGTGTTTCTAATAAACCAAACTTGGTATTATCTAATCGTGGATAGATTTCATTAATGATAGATTCTACACTTTTTTCTAGTGGTTTTTCCAAAACAGGCTGATTGTTTTTATCAAATAACTGTGCTTTTAACTGATAACCAACAACTTCTTTTCCAGTTAAATTCTCCATTCTTGGACGAATACTCAACAAGGCATCTTTATAATCTTTATCCAATTTGGTTTGATAGAAAAAATCCGCAATTCTTAATTTCGGTTCTGCATGAAGAAATACTTCACGATGAATACCACTTAAACGCCATTGGTCTTGGTCTTCCAAAAAAGAACCATCACTCCAACGAATCACCCAAACAGATAATACATTTTCTCCATCTTGTAAATAAGGAGTAATATTGAATTCAGAAGAAAGAAAACTATCTTCGGCATATCCCACAAATTTGCCATTCAGCCAAACTTTATAGGCTGAACTTATTCCACCAAAATGTAAAGTAACGTTACTTTCTTTCCAATTAGCAGGCACAGAAAATGAACGCTGATAACAGCCAACCCCATTATAATCTTTTGGAACAAAAGGAGGATTTACGGGCCTGAAAGGATAAACTGCACTTTTATAAATCGGTTTATCATAACCTTGCATTTCCCAGTTAGAAGGCACAGGAATTTTCTTCCATCCTGTTACTTTGCTTTTATAAAAATCTTTTGGCGCATCAGCAGGTTTTAGGGCAAAACTAAAATCCCATTCACCATTTAATGAAAGATAACGATTCGACTTTTCACGTTTCCCTTGTAAAGCACTCTGTACATTATCAAAAGAATAAGCAGTAGCCCTGGAAGCATCTCGGTTGATTCCACTGACGGTTGGGTCTTCATAAGGTTCTGTCTGATAAATACTTGGTGCATTCGGAACGGCAGCGGGCGTTTTATCGACCAACTGAGCCTTTATTCCGAACGGAATCAAACTGGAGAGAAATAACAATAAATATTTTAACTTCTTCATCTTATAAATGCTAAAAACTTGTGTGTGAATGGCTGAGAATTAAATCGCTGTCAGACATTCATCTTTGAATGAAAAACCCCAACCAGCACGGTCGTGAGGTTTTGCCATACCATTCTGAATTTGCAAAGGATGATCAATCAGTGGGTCAATCCAATCGAAAGACTCCGCTCCTACTCCATTTGAAATCGTGCAAAGCAATGGAATATCGTAATCTTTATAATAATGTGGCAACACTGGAATGTTAAAACTTCCAGCCAAAGCGGCACTGTTTCGCCAAGCTTCTACGCCACCCAAGCGTAAAATATCGGGTTGCCAAATATCGATAGCGTTTCTTTGCAATAATTCTCGCAAGGGTAAAGTCGAATATTCTCTTTCGCCCATTGCCAAAGAAATTCCCGCTTGCGTTCTTAATAATTGATAGCCTTCAAAATCTGTATGGTCAATTGGCTCTTCAAACCATTGAATATTCAATGCTCTGGCGGCTCTTGCCAAAGCCAACGCATTCGGCACATTCATTCCTTGGTTGGCATCCATCATGATATTAATGTCGTTGCCAACTGCTTCACGAACTAATTTTAGGCGTTCTAAATCTTCTTGCCAGTCGGGTTTTCCTACTTTTATTTTTACTGCTTTGAAACCTCTGGCTTTATAATTACTTACTTCGTCAATCAATTCTTCTGTACTGTACGAAATCCAACCGCCACTCCCATAAATAGGTACTTCGCTTCTCGACGAACCCAAAACTTTCCAAATCGGCTGGTTCAAAATTTTACACCAAGCGTCCCACATAGCAATATTATAAGCAGCTTGTGCCCAACGGTTTATACCTTCCATTCCAAAATACTCATTGGCATGATTAAGTTTTTCGAAAACTTTTACTGTATTAAAAACTTGTTCGCCAACAAGCATTTCGCCCACATCTTTCAAAGCTCCAGCGATAGCTCGTGGACTGTATTGAAAACTCAGCAGATAGGATTCTCCGATGATTCCATGAATGGTTTCGATTCTTAATACCAAAAAAGAAATTTCCGTCAGGGTATGCGTAGCGTCTGAGATAGGTTTTGCAAGTTTGGCTTTCGCTGAAAAAACTGCATATTTTTTGATAGCGTACATATTAAAAGGGTTTCGATAAAAAACCAAAATTAATAGCAATATACCTGTATTATATATAACATTTTCACAAGATATTGTAGGATGTTTGCATAAAGAGGATTTACTCATTTTCTGATTAAAATGAGTAAATAGAAAGATGAATCATCCAAAATTTTACCAAAAAATAGAGATTTTAGAGGGTCAAAATAAAATAGCCTCATAGAGGCGAAATATCGGTAGCGACATTTGCAGTAAAATGAAAATAATATTCACATCTAGCCCCTTTTGGGGCGAAATATTTCGCCCCAAAAGGGGCTAGATGGAGTGTAAAAATAGATACCCCTACCGATATTTAGTTCCTAACGGAACTGTAACTAAATAAAAAATCTGCCGAAATTAGTTTTTCGACAGATTTTCTTTGATTTTAAAATTCGGGATGACTCTTTTTAGAAAGAAACATACAATTGAATTATTCGTTTCCTTCACTTTGTAAAAGCTTTACTGGCCCAATCAAGCCTGATTCGTATAAAGTTTTCGTTTCTAAATATTTCATCGGAGCGGTTGTTTTTGTTGTTCTTTGATTTTCTGGTAAAAGCATATCGCCAATTAATCGATTTGCCCAAGTATTAGTTACTTCGATACTAAACTCGTTTTTGCCAATTTTTAAAGCTTTGCTGATGTCCAATCGGTAAGGAGTTGTCCAGACAATTCCGCAAGCAATTCCATTTACTTTTACTTCGGCAAGATTGGCTACTTTGCCTAAATCCAACCAAATTTCTTGATTTTTCTTGGGAAAAGAACTTACTTCAAAACTCTGATGATAATTAGCCGTACCAGCATAATAACGAATCAATGAATCTGTATTTACTGTCCAATCACTTAGCTTTTCAAAAGTTTTAGTAATTCTTTGATTCGTTTTTGAATGTTCAAAATCAACTTTCCAAACTTTATCTAAAGTCTGGATTGCTTTAAATTCCTGCCAGTTTTTTGCTTTGTCAACGCTTACTTTAACGTTGACAACTTTTGAAAAGTTGTCAAAACTATTTTTAAAAATCACAAAAACAGAAGCATTTGCTTCTAATTTCAATGTTAAAACCGTTCTCCCATTTTCAACTTTCCATGATGTTGGCAAAAAAGTTTTATCGCTCACCGCATCGTACAATTTAATACTTTTCCCATTGGCCCTTAAAGAAAAATGCAATACTCTTTCCGTATTTTGCTGATTAGCAAGAAAGTACAACTCTAAATCTGATGCTTTCCTGTGTGTCCAAGCAATTCCTTTCGCATAATTTCCTTGTTCATCTTTCACATTCACATCTTGCTCAATACCCAATTTTGCTAAAGTATTGGCTTCAAAAGGACTTTTTACTACTTTTCCTTTGCCAACATTTTTATAGAAAATTTTATCAGTACCATCCATCATTACTTCAAAATCTCCTTCCCAACATTGTTTCGCAAAGTTTTCAAGCGATTTACTGCTTTTTGTACCTGCTTCTATTTCGGGTTTGTCCCCAATAATCAATGTTGCGCCGTCGTTCACTAAGGCTAATAATTTTTCAGCCGTTTGGGCTGACATTGTATTGGCATTGGGAGTCATTGCATGTTTTTTGGGTAAAATTAAGACGCTATAACTGGTGCCATCACCAAAAATCACTTTCCCATTTTTTACTTTGGCAGTATTCAATAAAGCATCAGGATTGAAAGAATCATAAGCATAACCACGTAAAGCATTTACCCATTTTTCTGGATCAGCCATGTTGGCTGAATGCGTAACACTTGTAGGAATTTGTCTTAAAGGCTGACCTTCATTTTTCAATCGTTTTGCTTCTTGTTCCACTACTTCTTTTCCAAAAAGTCCTGTTAAAGTTGGTACTAATCTATCTGGCAAAACTGAACGTCTTGGAATTTCATCGCCAATAAAAACGGCTAAATCTGCTACAGGAAAGCCTTTTTGTAATAATGACTGACAACGTTGTGCATAGTCAACCCAAGCTTTTCCGGCTTTCCACCAAGTTTGGTCTCGTTGAAAATATAAGCCTACTCCGTCTAAAGTCATTCCAGGTTTTCTGTCTAACCAAGGATTGTGCATGAAAACATGATATACTAATTTATTAATTCCCAAAGCATAATTTCTGTCTTGGAGTGTTTTCAACATGGCTGGATGTTCGTTCCAAGTCATTCGTAAAGTAGTAAATGCTTCTGCTTGAATGGTAGGTTTTCCATAGATATGTCCCGCCGAAATAGCATCCAACATATCGTTGGGTTTATCATGCGTTGGGCTATTCAACCAAAATTCTCCCATAGGTACATCGACTAATTTATAATGCGCTAATCCATCACTCGTCATGGTTGGTGCTACACTTTCAGCTGAGAATTTTACACCTTTTTCTTTCGCTAAATCCGCAAGCGTTTTATAAAAAGTATCGACAACTAATTCCGAAACTGTTTGGCGAAAATCGTATAAAAATTTCTCCGAAAACGCTGCATTTTCAACTGGAATTCCTGCAACAATTGGCAAATAAGGTAACAAATCGTAGCCTCTTCTTTTCCTAAACTCCTCTCTGAAAACTGGCGACCAGTTCTGACTACCGCATTCCCAACTATCTACATGAAAAACCTTTAAAGCTTTTTTACTCAGTTCTGAGCCAAGTTGACGTTGAGCTTCGCCAAACCATTTATCAAATTGTAATTTGATGGCTTCAGGATTAAACTTATCGCATTCTAGTCCTTTTCCAGCACCACCAGTTGCATTTGTATGCCCTGTAGAAGTATGTCCGATTCTAAGAATCGTCCACGAACCCGCTGGAACATCCCAAGTCAATCGCCCATCAGCTGTTACTTTATCCGAAATATTAATGACTTTTTGTTGAGGAACACAAATACTATCCGCCAATTGCTCGGCTGTTGAAGCCTTACTTATTCGCCAAACTTCGGCAGCTTTTCCTTCAAATTGATGAATAACAGGTTCAGCCGAAAGTTCAATCCCAATGGTTTTAAAACTTGGTTTCCATTTGGCTGCATCTAAATCTTCAGCGCCTGGTTCTGTTCCAGTTTTGTCATAAACAAATCGGAAATATTTGGCAGTGGTTGGCGTAATTGCGTGTGTAATGTCGGTATCTGTATCTTGCCAGCCATGTCTTGGTGAGTCTAATCTGCCAATTGAACGAAAGTTTTTGCCATCATCACTTACTTCAATCAATAAACGTTGTGCTTGATAATTGTTTCCTCCAGTTTTTACAACGACCGTTCTGCAAATAAATGGCTTTTCAAAAGCGTACTGAATCCAGCAAGGTTCATCACTTTTAAAACCTTCTTTATTGCCTTCTTTTACCAAAAACTGTGGGTTTACATCGGCTTTGCTGGAAGTGACAACTGGAACAATCGATTTAGTAGATTGTCCTGTTCCTGTTAAGGATGGAAAAGCATAAACGGCAATATCTTGATAATAATTTTCATTCTTTTCAGGCTGAGGTAATTGAATGTCAATGTGTTGATTTCCTTTGATATTTAGTTTTGATGAAACAACTTTTTGCATGGAAAGTGCTGGCGTAATCCAAGGTCCGCCCGCCAATGCAAAACCGTCACTCACGTGCATTCCCATTTCTAGGTTTAGTCGAGCAGCTTCGCTCATTGCGTGCTTTACCATTTCCCACCAAAGCGGACTGAGCTGTTCAACCACTGGCGTAAAAATTGGCGGATTCGTCGCTCCTTTTATCGGCATTAAGTAAGCACCACCGATGCCTGCTTTTTTCATGGCTTCCAAATCTGCCGTGATGCCTTCTTTAGAAACAGCCGCTTGCATCCAATACCAAAATACCCACGGTTTTGAATCTTTGATACTCTTTTCCGTTTGGGGAATAATTGTACTCAAACCTGTTTTGGTTTGTGCTAAAGAAAGGTTTTTATTGAAAATAAAAAACGTAAAAATCAGTACAAAAAGCCTTCCTAAACAGACTCCTCTCCTATCTATTTGAAAATTTAATTCGCTCATTTTGTAGTTTCTATCATAATTGTATCCGACTGTAAACCTTCTGCACTAGCTTTTAAAGTAATCTTTCCTACTTTTTCAGAAGCTTGAACAATAGCTAAACAAAGTCCATTAAATGCTCTTCGATAATTTGCTTTGAAAGGTTCTAAACTTGCTTGATAACCATTATCAACGCCCACTATTGAACCTACTCCTTCCAAACTAAAATTCACTAAATGGTTGGCTTCTGGCACAAGGTTTCCATTTTCATCAACAATGCTTACTTTGATAAAAGACAAATCTTCACCATTGGCTTTGATACTTTGGCGGTCAGCCGATAATTTTATTTTAAAAGCTTTGCCTGCTGTTTTTACTTCTTCTGTCAATACGATTTTTCCATCTTTTCTTGAAACAGCTTTTAAAGTACCTACTTCATAATTGACCGACCATTTTACATGAAAATCATTTACGCCTTTTTTTCGAATGCCTAAAGATTTATCGTTCAAAAACAATTCTACTTCATCCGCTTGCGAATAATATGCCCATACTTCTACCGTTTTGCCTTTTTCCCAATTCCAATGTGGCAATAAATGAAGAACAGGTTTTTCAGTCCACTCACTTTGATACATATAATAAACGTCTTTCGGAAAGCCCGCTAAATCTATAATGCCAAAATAGGAACTGCGTGCTGGCCACGGATATGGATGTGGTTCGCCCAAATAATCAAAGCCCGTCCACACATAAGTACCTGAGATGAAATGCGCATTTTTTACTGCTTTCCAAGCTTCTTCGTGGGTCGTTCCCCAATAAGCAGCTACATTATCATAAGCTGAGGTCGTCCAATCGGCATTTCTGGTTTGTGTTTTTACATCTCTTGATGAAAATTGAATATTTTCTTGAGGCATTTCATAACGTCCTCTCGATTCCAAAGCTGAGGCAGTTTCAGAAGCTATAAATTTCTGATTTGGGAAATTCTTGAGGAAATCTGTATAGCCTTCGTGTTTATAATTAAAGCCAAGTAAATCCAACGCACCCGACTGAAAAATGAAATTTTTATCGGGTACATTTTCCGTTAAAGCAGAAGTAACTAAACGAGTATTGTCTAATTTCTTGACGATTTGAGCAAGCTCTTTGGTAATCGTGATGCCAGTACTGTCAAATTGTTCTCTGATTTCATTTCCGATACTCCACATAAAAATCGAAGGATGATTTCGGTCTCTTTTGATAAAATCTTCCAAATCTTTTTGATGCCAAGCCGTCCAATCTGAAGAGTAATCTTTTTTAGATTTTCTCTTCTTCCACATATCAAAAGCCTCATCCATGACGATAAAGCCCATTTTGTCGCATAAATCTAAAATTTCTGGAGCAGGAGGATTATGCGCTGTGCGGATGCCATTACAACCCATCGCCTTTAAAATCTCTAGCTGACGTTCCATCGCTCGTACATTCACAGCCGCACCCAAAGCACCTAAATCGTGGTGCATACAAACGCCTTGAATTTTTGTTGGTTTTCCATTCAATGAAAAACCTTTTTCTGTTTCAATATTGAAAAAACGAATTCCTAACGTACTTTCATAAACATCAATTTCATGATTTTGCTGAAAAACTTTAGTAATTACTTTGTATAAATATGGTTTTTCAATCGACCACAATTGAGGTTTTTTAATTTTCAGAAGTTGAAAATACTTTCCAGTACTGTCTTTTAAAGATAGATTTTTAGTGTGTTCGCTAACGATTACCTTTCCTCCCGAATCGACAATAATATTCTGAATATCAACAACTTGATTTTTTTTAGCACGATTTAGCAAATTCACTTCAACCTTTATTTCAGCTTCTTCTTGGCTTACTTTTGGTGTCGTCGCAAAAACGCCCCATTTGTCGATGGCAATTTGAGAAGTAATAACCAAGCGTACATTTCTATAAATTCCAGAACCTGTGTACCAACGAGAATTCGGTTGTTCTGAATTATCAACTTTTACAGCAATGATATTTTTCTCTTTCCCAAATTTTAAAAATTTCGATAATCCATAACGGAAAGAAGTATAACCACTTGGGCGTTTGCCTAAATAATGTCCGTTAATCCAAACTTCGCTGTTGCGATACACGCCATCAAATTCTATCCAAACTACTTTATTTTGAGCGGTCATTGGCATAGAAAAACTTTTTCTGTACCATGCCAAACCAGTAGGCAATGCGCCACCTTGTGTTGTTGATAAATGTTGTTCGCTAAATTGTCCTTCAATACTCCAATCGTGTGGAAGATTCAGTACTCGCCAATTCGCATCATTGAACTGATTCGTAATTGCCTTCTCATTATTTTCAAATGAAAATTTCCAAGACTTATTAAAATTGATTGTTTCTCTGCTTTTCGGTTGAGCAAAACCATCAATTGAAATGGCAATAAGTAATAATATATAAAAGAATTTCTTCATTGAAATTGACATGATTTAAACGATGCCTGAACGTTAAGAGTTTTGAATTGTGAATGATGAATTGATGATTTAATGGACCATAAAATTCAAGATACTTTTTCCTAAATCTTTGGAAGTAGCCACGGCAATACCTCTTTGGTCTTTTTTGTTTACGGCACAGTAAAAATGATAGACAACGCCTTTGTACTTCATCACATACGATTTGTGCGCATACAATTCATCATAAGATTCAGACGAATCTACCAAATTTGCACCGTTCCAATCTGTCCAATGAATTAAATCTTTAGAAGCCGCAAAACGATTGAAAGCTCCTTTTCTATCTTTCCAGAAGGCCCCAAAATAAAACATTACCCAAGTATCGCCAATTTTTTGAAGTTGCGGGTCGCCCGTAATTCCGACGGGATGATGAACGATTGGCTCATCAATCATGCGTTTCCAATCCAGCATATTATCAGAAACCGCCATCCCGATGCGTTCGTACCAACGAGTTTTGATGTTATTTTTGGCAGAATCGCCATTGGCATTATAATACATCACGAAGGAATGACCCGTCAAACGCTTTTTATCTTCAATCACCGTACTTTTAAAAAGTTTTCTATTTTCCCACCATCTTACATCATTATCTTTTGCCGTTAAAATTGGTGTTGATTTTCTTTGCCATTCATGTGCCACAGTTGGGTCTTCTGAAGTAAAAGCTATTCCTGCTGATAAATCTCCAGCTTCGTAACCACGAGTATTTCCACCAAAATACGACATCCAATATTTACCATCGTACTTTTTTAAGGCATAACTTCCAGCCCATTTGGTATCTTGCAAAGCCACATAACCTGCTTTTTGATTGCCATCCCATTGCGTAGTATCTGTGAAGGACATTATCTTCCCAACATTTTCCCAATGCAATAAATCATTACTTTTTGCCAACCAAGTTTCATAACCTCTTCCTCCATAAATAATGTAACTCATATACCATTTTTTGCCTTTTTTGAAAACCGTCGGACAATCCATTTTCTGTGAATTGTCGGTTGGTGTTAATACCAATCCATATTTATGAGGTGTTTTTACTGCTTCGTAAATGGCTTTCATTTCACTTTCAGGAACATCCGTATTCGCCTTTTGAGCAAATATTGACATTGAAAAAAGAGAAATTACGACAAAAGTTATGTTACTGATTTTCATGAGATTAATGCTTAATTTTCTACAATAAAATGATAATTCCCTGAACCGATTTCCACGATCGATTTACCATTTTCAAATCCTTGTTGCTTGATATTTTTATTCGTAATGAGTTCTTTGATCCTTGTATTTGCTTTTGAAGGCAAATAAATTTTAGCAGAAGTATTCGCAGGAATACTTACTTTTAATTCAAAAGTATTTGCGTTCTTTTTCCATTCCGATTGAATTTTCCCAAAAGGTGAATCATAATAACCTTTCGCAAAAGTAAGGTCGCCAACTACTTGCGGATTGATTTCAATCTGTTTGAAGGCCTGTGAATTTTCAGGTTGTTTAATCCCTAAAACGCCCGCATAAAACCACTCCATTAAATGCCCCAACATAAAATGATTGTTTGAAACCGTTGGAAGCGCTTGCCAAGATTCCGTCAATGCCGTAGCACCTTTGGCTAATTGATAACCATAACCTGGCACATCAGAGCGATTGTTCATGTCAAAAATCACATCCGAACGACCAGCATCCTCTAATACTCTTAGCACATAACGATAGCCAATATCGCCAGCAGTAAGGCTATTATTTCTTCCTTTTATTTCTTGAATCAAGTTTTCAATGACCGCTTCCTTATATTCAGGTTCAACCAGTTTCATGTAAACTGCCATTGCATTGGCAGTCTGACTGCCAGTAGCATATTGTTTGGTTACTGGATTGAAAAAGGTTTTATTGAAAGCATTTTTTACTTCAATTGATAAGGTTTTGAATTGCTTTGCATCTTCCGTTTTGCCTAAAATATTGGCGATTTTTTCCATAATGGTTAAATCATAATAGAAAATTGCCGTACCTGTTACACCCATCGGCGTTAATTGCGAAACGCCGGGTGGCTTTGGTCCAAGATCGTACCAATCGCCCAAACCTTGTGTCAGAATATTATTTTTACCTTTTGTAATCAAATAATCCACATAGCGTTTCATCATTGGATAACTTTCTTCCAGTTCTCTTTTTTCGCCATACCATTCATATAAATACCAAGGCACGATGATTCCGCTACTTCCCCATTCGGGAGAATCTCTAAACATATCGCCTCCCCATTCAAATTTTACATATTCTGGTGCAATTTCTGGAATGAGTCCTTCGGCAGTTTGCGAATGCTTCATATCCTGAATACCTTTTTTGAATAAATTCTGAGTTTGGTAATTGTAATGCACCGAACTTCCTACTAAATGAAGTTCTTCTAACCAACCCAATTTTTCACGATGCGGACAATCCGTAAATACAGAAACCATGTTACTCTTAATTCCCCAATCAATCAATTCTTTGGTTTTATTGAACAATTCATTTGAACTGCTAAAATCTCCAGCGGTTTCTGCGGCATTTCGTATGTGCAAACCTTTTAAATCAAGTAAAGTGGCTTTATTTTGTGGATTTTCTTCACCTTGTGGCGTAGCGCCTTTTACTTCTAAATATCTGAAACCATAATACGAAAATCTCGGTTGCCAAGTTTCTATGCCGTCTCCTTTCAAAATGTATTCAAAATAATAAGGACTTCCGGAAGCTTTTTGATTGCCAGAACCGTCTTCTTTCAGCAATTCAGCAGGAATAACACGCACAGTGTCGCCCATTTTTCCTTTTACTTTCAACTGAATAATACCAGAAGCATTTTGTCCTAAATCATAAATCCAATTGCCAGAAGGAAGCTTTTTAATACTTTTTGCCGAAAAATTATCGAAGACTTTTATGGGGTCTTGCATTTGGGCTACAAGCTCAATATCGCCGTCCACAATCTTAGCAGGTTTCCAAGATTGGTCGTTAAAAGTCGGCGTATCCCATCCTTTTTGTTCTAAATTGGCATTGTAGTTTTCGCCGCCATAAATACTTGAAAAAGTAATTGGACTAGGCGACATTTTCCAAGAATTATCACTCAGAATTGTGGACTTAGAACCATCTGAATATTCTAAAGCTAATCGACAAATCATTTTTGGATAACCAAAAGTCACTTTCAATTTTCTATAACGCTCTTTTACTGGTGGGATATAGTAAAAGCCATTTCCCAACATCACACCCACCACATTTTCGCCTTTTTGAATTTGCTTTGTCAAATCAAAAGTTACGTATTGTGCTTGTTTGTTGTACTTCGTCCAACCAGCATCTAAAAAATGGTCTCCTACTTTTTTGCCGTTTAAACTCATTTCAAAATGTCCCAAACCAGCAATAAACATGGTTGCTTTTTTTACTGTTTTTGCTATAGCAAAGCTTTTTCTGAAAATGGGTAAAATATTATTGCCTTGTACTTTGTCTTTTTTGCCATCTGTCGGTAAAGGATTCGCCAAAGTATCAGCCAATTTTTCATAAGCAATCCAATTTGCACCTTTCCAATCCGCTTTGCTCAATAAGCCCATTTGCCAGAAATGTGCTTTACTCCAAGCTGTGATGTGTTGTTGATTATCCCAGATTTTTACTTTCCAGAAATAGGTCTTGGTTGCCAACAAAGGTTTTCCTTGATACTTTACTTGGATAGAATTATCAGATAAGATTTTACCAGAATCCCAAACATTGCCTTGGTTTTTAGCCAACGCTTCGGGAGTATCCGCTACTAAAATTTGATAGGCATTTTGTAAAATATTTCTTTGCGAAGATTGTATTTGCCAACTTAGGTTTGGTGTGTTCGTTTGAACACCCAGCGGATTCAAGCGATACTCGCAACGTAAATGACTGATTTGTAAGTCTTGCGCTATTGTTTCCAATGATAACAAACAGCAAAGAATGAATATAATTTTTTTCATATAAAAGGTATGCTGATAGCTGAGATTAATTAGAATATACTTTAAAATATTTATATTATTTATGCCGAAAAAGAATTAAATCCTCCTTCTTAGGCTTTACTTTTCTTTCCTTGATGAAAGAAAAGTAACAAAAGAAAATCAAGAAATTCCGAAACTCGCTTCGCTCAAACAGCGGAATTTCGGAAAATGCTGACGCAAGAATTACTCTTTTCCAAAAAATATTCTATGGTATCTTCAAATATATTTATGTTAACTTTTAGGAATAGATTTTATAGCTTACAAAGGTAATAATCGCTAAAAGTACATATTTGTACCATTTTCTCAATGTATTATACAATTTTATCTTTAACAGATAGAGAAACATTATACAATTTGTGCATGACAAACTTTGTTCTTTTAGCTACTGCATAGCTACAAAAAAAGTCTGATAATTCACAGCCATAAACTGTGCCTTACCAGACTTTTTATTAGAGAATTGTTTTTAAAATTAAATGGTTAATGTTTGCTATATCTACAGCATGCAATAATTACCTGTCTTTTAAGTAAATATTGATTACTGTTAACTAATGACATTTTTACCTAAACATTGTTTGATAAAAATCTAGCCCTTCTTGGGCTAATTCGTCGGCACTATTTGCCAAAGGTCGCCAAATAGAAGCCGCTCTGGCTAATTCTTTAGAAGGTGCGCCAAAAGTTTCTACCACAATAGCTCCTTGATAATCAATTTCTAATAATGCTTCTTTGATTCCTTGCCAATCTAAATGACCTGTTCCGGGCGTTCCACGGTCGCTTTCATTTCCTTGAATATGACAAAGTAATTCTTTCCCAATTTTTCGAATGGCATTCGGAATATTTTTCTCTTCAATATTGGCATGAAAAGTATCCAACAAAATTTGGATATTAGGATTTGATACTTCTTTTACCAAAGAAATTACTTGGTCAACCGTATTAATCATATCGGTTTCAAAACGGTTTAAAGGCTCTACTCCTACAATAATTCCATAATCCTCAGCCACTTTTCCGACCGATTGAAGTGTTTCAACACACCATGCTCTTTCTTGCTTTTTTTGTTCCTCAGCGACCAAACGGGTTTTGCCCACTGCTGAATAAACTGGTCCACCAAAAACGGGACTTCCCATAAAATCAGCAATTTTGATACAATCAATGATGTACTTTTTCCCTTGCTCACGAATGGTAGCATCAGTACTTGAAATATCACGGTCAGCACCAAAAGCACCACTGATGGTTACTTTCAAGTCGATGTCACGAACTATCTCTCTAAGTTTTAACCAATCTATTCTATCGGCATCTTCTACGGCTACTTCAATAATATCATAGCCCATTCGCTTTACTTTGTGGACAATGTCAAAATTTTCGGTAGAAAATGGGGAAGCCCAAACAAAAGTACTTGCTCCAAATAGCATATTCAATTCATTTTAAAGGATAAAAAACAGGAGAATAAAATACTCTCCTGTTAAAAAAAACCTAATATTCAATCCTAGTTTAAATTTTATTCAAGCTCAAAATCTGGAATAAACACTCTTTTTCCGCCATTCATGGCCGACTCATGTGCACAGATTCCTGCACAAGTATAATTCGCCGCAACGTCGGCATCCACCGCTGAGTTTCTATTCTCGATAATTGCCGCCACAAATTCTTGTACCAAATGCGGATGCGAACCGCCATGACCTGCCCCTTGTAAAAAAGAAACGTGATTTGGGTCGTCGATTTTTTCTCTTTTGGTAAAATGTGCAATTTCGTCAATCAATAATTCGTCGGTGTCAGGCACATCAATTCTAACTGCATTTTCTCCACCATCAAAAATCACGTGTGATTCATCCTGTAATTGTTCCCATTCAAAAGACATTTTGTCGCCATAAACATCATAACTTTCACGATATTGACGAACTACATCAAATAAAGAGCGAGTAGCTTCTGCCACAACATCCGAATTTTTCAAAGTAAAAGTTGCCGTTTCAACTGCAAATGGCGAACCATAACGTTTTGTCAAATCTTCGCCCAATCTTCCCGAACCATGACAAACCACAGATTCAGCTTTGGTATTATTGATGCGTAATAAAGGTGAAATAGCGTGCGTTCCGTTCAACATTGGGGGGAAACCTTTCCAATATTCGCCCCAGCCTTCCATACTCATATCTTGAATATGTGAACCTCTAACAAACTGAATTCTACCCAATTGTCCCGTTTCAGCTAATTTCAACCCATACAAAAATTCACGAGTATAAAGTGCTGTTTCCATCATCATATATACTTTGTTCGCTTTGCGTTTTGCATCAACAATTGCTTGGCAATCTTCCACCGTCATCGCCATTGGAATGGTACAAGCTGTATGTTTGTTGGCATTCAACGAAGCGAGTGTCATCTGTGCGTGTTCTGGCACTGGCGTTACAATATGAATCGCATCGACGTCATCTCTTTTGGGTACATCTTCAAAATTCTCAAAACATAAGTTTCTGTCTAAATTGAATTTCGTCGCTAATTCATCTATCGTTTTAGGATTTCTTGTACAAATACCAACCGCTTTGATATTTGGATGATTTTGGTAAATAGGAATAAATTCTTTCCCAAAGCCCATTCCTACAATAACCACCGTGATTTTTTTCTGACTCATGACTAAACTATTTAAGAAATTATTAATATCTATTTTTTATTTAACTAATTGACAATAAGATAATTGAATCAAACTTAGCTCTATTTTTTAGCAACCCATTTCAAGGTATTCCTGAGTAAAGTTTGGTAAGGCAAATAGTTGTGCGATTCGGCATCATGCCCTAAAGTAAAGCCCACAATTTTCGCTTTTGGATGTTTTACGACGAATAAAAGCGGATATACTTTATCTGAACCAGCCATATTTCCAATGGCTAATACTTCAATTCCTGGACCATTTGGGTCTATTTGAAAATGATATAATTCATCTTTCAAAGTAAATTGCGCTTGGGTTTTCTTTGTAATTGGATGCTTTGGATTTACAATTTTCACATCAAACGCCCCATAACGGTCGTGGTTGCGTGTGCCACCACTTACCAAGTTTGCATTGTATGCCGACCAATCAGCCCAGTTGTACCAAAGTGCCGCATGACATAAAATCAAACCTTTTCCAGCTTCCACAAAATCAAAAATGGCTTTTCTGGTTGCTTCATCAGCAATTGGCTGATTGTTACACAAAATCAAAACGTCGACTTCGGGTAAGGTTGCCAAGATAGATTTTGGGTCGTTGGTATAAATAACTTTTGCCAAACCGTCTTTTTCTAAGGTTTCAACATCGGCAGTTTTATACCATTTGTCAAAATCGTGTGAGGAACCACCACCAACGATTAAAGCCCTAATACTTTTACTTTTTTTCTTGAAAAAAGGCTGATGAGCCAAGCTTGTCGAAAGACTAACTATCGAAAGCAAAAGCATCAATAAAGTGCCTTTTTTGACTATTCGAGAAAAAAATAAATGATAATTTTTCATGTTCAATCTATTTTAAAATGATTCTTTAAAAGCTATTTTACAATTCTTAAAATACCGTTCATCCCTCGCCAATGCCCCGGAAAAGTACAGACAAACACATAGTCACCAGCTTGCGTAGGTGCGGTGAATTCTAGCGTTACAGTTTCGTCGGTATTAATCAATTTGGTGGCAAACAGTACTTCTGGCATTTTCGGAACATAATTTTTCTCAGCACCTTTTGGGTCACGAGCCAACATATCGGCTGTAGCTCCTACTTTATTCAATGTTCCCGGTTTGATAATGACAAAATTGTGTTGCATACCATCTGGGTTTTCGATGTTGATGGTAATTTTCTGACCAGCTTTTACTTGAATCAATTTTTGGTCGAATTGCATCAATTCTTTTTCAATTTTCAAATCAATCGTCGAAGCCGTTGAAACAGCTTTCACTTCTGTTTTTTCGTTTGAAGCATTTGAATGATGATGTTCATGATTAGCTTCCATTACTTTAGGCTTTTTAAGTTCTAAAGAAACGTTTTGAAGATTTCCGCTTAAATTAAATGCACCTTGATAAGTACCTATTTTGGTTTCATCTTCAAAATCAAAACCTGTTCTTAAAGCGGTTGCTAATGGTTTTTCAAATAAAATGACGCCTTTGTTATTGGCTACGGATTTCCCGTCAATTTTAATCGTAGCACCTTCGTTGGCAGAAATTTCAGCAACTAATTCAAATTTTTCTGGCAAAGCTTCCTTACTTTCGGTTTGAATTGATTTACCATCTTTATTGAAAACAAGCTTTATTTTTCCATCTTGAATGAACAAAGCGTAGCCGTTATTTTTATCGCCTTGTGCCAAAATCATTCCTTGCAATTCACGATTATTATTAGGCTTCGCCAAATTTGCTTTGATGATGATTTCTTTGCCCATTACGTTTGGTGAATACTGCATCACATTTCTTCTTCCCAAAGTATATACTTCTTTGTTGATGGCCTCAACGATACTTTTCGTAAAAGCTGATTCTTGAATTTCTGGATTACTGTTTTTGTTAAATGCTTTGATAAATCCATCTTCATGCGTAATTGCGGCTACAAACAAAGCTTTAGAAAGCCATTCGTCTTTCGCATTCTTCTCATCTTTCGAAGCATTATAAAGTAGTTCTCCTAAGCTTTCAGAAGCAGAAGTTTCTGCCATTGCCAACAAAACTGATTTACGAACATTCAGATTTTTATCGAACAAAGCACCACTTTTCAGCATATTATCAAACACTTGCTGATTTTTCGGCAATACTTCAATCGCTGCTTTACGAACACCAGCCGCTGGATGAGACATCGCTTTGAAAACTACTTGCAATGCTTCTGGATTTGAGCCATCCAAAAGATTTAATCCGTGTAATGTCCAAAGTGCATGAACCGCTGGACTGTTTAAGCCAATTTCATCGACATTCGTTTTGTTGATAATAGCATACAATGCTGGTGCAACCGAAGTATTGTTACTTTCTACCAATAATCGTTGAGCCGTCATTCTCCAGAACATATTATCGTTTTCTAAAGCCGACAATAAGCCTGAAATATCATCTTTTGATAATTTCAGATTCGTTTCTTTTTTAGCATTTTTATAGACTACTCTGTAGATACGCCCGTGATTGGTATCTCTTAAAGGACTTGAAAAAGCATTTCCTTTTCCGTGTGGTTGACTGGTATTAGGAGGTAAAATTGTACCAGAAGGCGCTTGTGCTGGCACAAAAACATTGTGCTGAATGATAAAATTATACCAATCGGCTACCCAAACCGCTCCGTCTGGACCAACTTCAGCATGTACTGGACCGAACCATTCATCTGAACTTACCATTAAATTCCAGCCGTCTTTTTCTTTAAAACCTGCTCCATCTGGTTCAATAATCGCATTATGAATCAACCTTACTGTTGGTTCTGTCACCAAAGCGATTCTATTCCAATACTCTTTCGGAAAATTTCTAGCCGTGTATAAATGATGTCCTGCGGCAGCCGTAAAACCACCAACCACATCTACTTGTCGTAAATTTGGCGTCATTACGTGCACGTCATAATGTCCATCAATTTTTTGAACTGGCTGAATACCGCCTTGAAAAGTACGCTGGGTAAGTTTGGCTGGCATTGAATAATAGGCACTATGCGTATTATTGGCAGTTGAAATAAAGACGTTATTATCTTCCGAAAAGCCTAATCCCCAAGTATTATTGCTGGTTGAAGACAAGTATTCAAGGTTTTTACCATTTGGACTGAAACGATATACTCCTTGTCCGAAGTTTTGTTTTTTTCCATCCACAACTGCATTGAATCCTGAAAAGCCCAATACGCCCCAAATTTTATTATCAAAACCGTATTGTAAATTTGATGGACCTGCGTGCGTATCATTTTTTCCCCAACCCGACATGATGATTTCTCTCACATCAGCTTTATCGTCACCATTTGTGTCTTTCAAGAATACAAAATGTGGAGCCATCGAAACTATTACACCACCATTGGCAAAAACCATACTGGTCGGAATATTCAAATCGTCAGCAAAAACGGTGAATTTATCTGCTTTGCCATCGCCATCAGTATCTTCACAAATCTTGATTCTATCGTTGGCTACACCGTCAGTTTCTTTAAAAGTATTCGGATAATCTACAGATTCTACAATCCATAAACGTCCTTTTTCATCCCAAGCCATTGCGATTGGGTTAATAATGTCAGGTTCAGAGGCAAAAAGTTTTACATCAAAATCAACCGCTACTTGTGTTAATTTTTGTGATTGTTCGGGCGATAAAGCTTCTTGAATTTTTGGTACATTATGACGAACCGCATAATTCGCAATTGAATCTGAATTATAAATATCAACATCAGGAATGTTCAATTGACTAATGCGTTTCTTTACATCATCGCCCAAAGCCCAAAGTACGCCGTTTCTTACTAAATCCAAATAGCCTTTGTTCGTCCAAGTGCTATCGTTATGACCGTAAGCGGTGTAAAAAACACGTCCCTTTCCTTGATTTCTTACCCAAGTATAAGCTTCATGAACGCCATTTTCCACTCTTTCTGTCAAGATTTTTCTATCAGGATTCGTGTTTTTATGCACGTAGGTTTCATCCCAAGTTTTAAAATCGGTAATACCTTTCATGATGGGATGTGAAGCATTTACAATTGTTGCAGGAAATGTTCCTACTTCATGCGATTTGAATTGTCCACCAATGGTTTTTATGTACCAATCTGAATTTTTAAAACAACCTGCGGCAGAATGCAAAGGGATGAGTCCTTTTCCACCTTCTACAAAATTTTTCAAAGCTGATTCTTGCGAAGATGACAGCGAATCGTGATTAGCATAAATAATCAGGGCATCATATTTACTGAGATTCTCAGCATTCAAATCGCTAACGGTTGTGGTATAGGTCAAGTTAACCCCACTTTTGAATAATTTAATGGCAAGCCAAGGAGCATATTTTCCCGAATCGTGATGCTTACTGTTATGTCCTAAAAATAGTACTTCTGCTCTTCTCGCTCCTTTTTGCTGGGCAATTTCATTACTTGCGGTTTTTCCAGACAAGTTTTTATTATTGGTACAGGTTTGGAAAAACAATCCAACCAATACCAGTAAAATACATTTTCTCATATTTACTGAATGTTAAAATTATATTGAGGCAATAGGTTTATTGCTTGAAAACCACGTAAAAATTATTCCTTATCAATTAACAAAACGGGTTTATAACCACCTTTGAATTTGAAATAAAATATTAAAGCGATATAGCAAAGTAACATCAAGATTGGGAAGAGTGCGACGGTCTTTAAAGCATCCTTTTTTGCATCTTCTTGCGTCTGTGTTATTGTTTGTACTATTACTGGATTTGCACTCGCAAATTTATCTGTATCAAGTACTTTATAGGTACCAAATAATCCTGATTTTTCTTTATTCACATAGCTTGAATGAATTTCTGTATGATGCTGATAAAGATTTTTATCAAATTCTTTATCTTGAACAAAACCAAGAATTACCGCTCCGATTACTCCTACTCCTACTTGCCCAACAGCTCCTGTAAAATTCAAAGCTAAAGCGCCACCTTTAGGAAATTGTTCAGAAACTACACCAAGCATTGTCCCCCAAAAAAAGGTTTTACCAAGTGCATAAATTGTGGCTGCTAGAATGATGACAAAGCCTGTAGAAAACGATAAAAATTGTAAACCAATTGAGGCTGTTAAAGCACTGACCGCTAACAAACCCAAAGGTGAAAATTTGTGCACGATTGGTCCTGAATAGAACCTTAAAATCGCCATGATTAATGAAGTGTAAATCAAAACCCAGCCACCTTGTAGTCCCACTTTTTTCATCTCTGGTGTCATTAAATCCGTAATCCAGCTATCTGTGCCTAGTTCGGTAGTAGCCAGTGGAATCATGATTAGGAGCAATAAAATAAAGAGTGGACGCCCAAGTGAACGGACAAAATATCCAAAAGTACTGGTTAAAATAGCAATAGTGATTAGGTTTGTCGCTAATGACCAGTTAAATAGACTTCCCAATTGGAAAATACATAAAGAAACAATAATTAAAGCGCCAAGAATTCCGACTTCTTCTAGCATTTCTAAATAGCTAACGCCAGCCTTTACACGTTCGTTAACAGGAAATTCTTGATTAAAAATCAACCACGCATAAATCAGCGTTGGCAACATGATAAAAGCAATGATAATGTTCCAATTGAACTCAAAATGTAACATTCCAATACCAAGCAAACCTGCCAGAACCATTCCTGTTGGCCAACCTGCATGCAAAATATTCAACCATTTTGTCTTCTCTTTTGGGAACATACTTGCAACTACAGGATTTACCACCGCTTCAGCGGCGCCATTTCCCAATGCAAACAAGAGTGTTCCGATGTAAAGCATCCAGTAACCATCTGCAAAAATGGTAATGACTACTGAAAGCGAATGACAGATGAAGGCAAAAATCATTGATTTTTTGTAGCCAACTTGGTCGATAATAAGACTAAAAAAAACAATGCTAATTCCGAAAGGCCAAAAACTTACGCCAAAAATTTCGCCTTGCTGGGTTTTACTTAGTCCAAATTGTGTACCCCATTGTGCCATTAAAAAAGCACGAAAAACAAAGCCAAAAGCCGAGGCAACTAATACCATAAAACAACCCCAAAATAAGCGTTTATGGGCGGTATCCGCTTGGGAAGTGTTTTCTAGTTTGTTCAGTGAATTCATAGTTATACTCAGAATAAAATTATTATTCTTGATTAAATAAAAGACAAGCGTCTAATAACCCCTTCTCAAAAACTGAGAAGGGGAATTTTCATAAATTGGATAATAAATCAAAAAAGACTACTTGTACTGTATTTTCTGAACTGGAGAGAAAATCATGTCTTCGACACCACTGATTTTTACGCCAATTCTAGCAAATACATAATTTTGGGCTGGTGAAATCGTAGGAATATCAACAGTAAGATTTACATTGCTCAAATCAGTAATTGCTCCTCCGGCAATGTTGGTTGTGCCAACATTATTAGCCCCAGAAACAAATTGCGTTTTGTTAATGTATAATGATACTCTTTCAATGGTTTTAGCATTGGCATCCGTGATGATTTTATCGATTTTACAAGAAGCCGTTACTTTATTTTCACCTTTAGAAAAACTTGCATTTCTAAGCATGTAATAAGGCATTACTTCAATGTCCATCGTTTGGCTACCTTTCAAATCAATGTAAAGTGTATCTTTTACTGTTGTATTGATAACGTTGGTCATAAATGGACCTTCACCTTTAGGAAATAACATTTTGTATTTTCCTGTAAAAAGTACCGCTGAATAGTTTCCTTCTTGCGTAATGGCAACGTCAATTGGAGCAAGTTTACCCCAGCCTGGCTCCCATAATTGGAAACGCACTTGATTGGCTTCAACATTAATCGGTTCGCCTTTATAAACAATCCGACCTTTAAAATCGCTGTTTGGCGCCACGTAGTTGTCCATCGAACAAGATGTCATAAAAACACCTAGAGCGGCCACAAATAAAGAATAAATTGATAATCTCATGATATATATCGTTTAGATGTTATCGTATCTATTGATTTGGATTTCTAATAATTTTCGGATTGTTATTGATAATATCATCTCCGATTCTTGAATAATAATTCCCAAATTGGAATCTATCAGCACCTGTTACACGGCTTAGTTTTACGATTTTAAAAATCCACTTTCCATCATTTTCTGAACTTGGGTCGTAAATTTTATAAGGCCATAAAGCATAAGGTTGTGTGCTTCTTTTGGTTGCTTTCTCAATGTCTTGTACTAAATCTGTCGGAGTAATTGTACCACCATCAAGTACTAAGTGAGCAATTCTCCAACGTTTCATGTCGTAGAAGTAATGTCCTTCAAAAGCTAACTCAGCTCTTCTTTCATGAGCAATTCTATCAAAAGTAATTTCGCTGCTTGTCAAAGGTTTTACTAAGCCTGCTCTGGCACGAACTTGGTTCATATAAGTTGCAGCTACGGCTGGCTGACCTAATTCAAAGGCTGCTTCTGCGGCATTCAACAATACTTCAGAGAAACGATAACGGATAAACCAAACTTCACTTTGAACCCCACGCTGACCAGAACCTGTAACTGGATCTAAGTATTTACGTAAATAAAAACCAGATTGAGCTGTAAATTCAAAACCATCAATTGGACCATCGAAACCTACTACTTGCTCACGAGTTGTTTTGCCCGGTAAAGTTTTTTGCGCACCACGGTCATCACCACTGATAATACTTCCGTTTGCTAACTGAAAACCTGCCCAAATATCAACCGTTCTGCCTTTGAATCTTGTTCCTGGCAACATGACTGTTCCTGCTAAACGAGCATCTCTGTTTGCAAAAATATCGGTGATGTTTGTATAGTAATTGTAAGCACCTGAAGGAGCATTGGTTTCAAGCGGAGCAAAAGTATTATCCAATTTTTCGAAAGATTGTACTAAGTTCAAAGATGGGTTGATTCTTCCGCCTTCTTCTTCCTCAGCACCATATCTTGGCTGATTGGCAATTGTAAAACCATGTACTTTTCCGCTTTGTAATTTAAAATCTTCTACAAAAATCGCTTCTGGGTTATTGGCTTTATCATAAAAAATACTTGAGAAGTTTTCCGATAAATCAGGTTTTTTATTGTACAAAGCATAAGCACCTGCTTTGCCTTCAATGATTTCCTTTGCTGCACTTAAAGCTTTTGTGTAGTATCCTGTCGCTAAACTTGCTGAAATTCCTACTTCACCACCTTGTAAACTTACTGAAGGAGTTGTGCTACCATATTTAGCAATAGAACCTGCATAAAGTGCCGCACGAGCTTGCATTGCCAATACTGCACCGAGCGTTGCTCTTGATTTTTCAGCCGTATTGACAGGCAATTTTGTTTTGATTTCATCAACTTCTTTAATGATAAAATCGTACACTTCTGATTCCTTCGCTCTTGGATTACGCAAATAACTTGGGTCGCCACTGAAATCGTAAGTCATAGGTTCTGTAATCAATGGAACACCACCCATGCGTTTTACTAATTCAAAGTAATAAGCTGCACGCAAGAAACGAGCTTCAGCTAAAAATCTATCTTTAACAGCTACATCCAATTTATCAGTTGCCGAACATTTTTGGATGAATAAGTTAATATCACGGATATAAGCATAGTCCCAAATTCCCCAAGCACCATAATCATATCCATTGTTTTGGAAGTTTCCATACTGACCTGCTTCCGACCAGAAAGCTTCGTTGAAATCTGATGTTGAAGTCCAACTTTTTACGGTTGAATAATCGTTATAGCGATTGTACAAATCACCTAATACCGACAATACTTGGTCTGGGCTACTCCAAATCACTTCGTTTGTAAGAATATTGGTAGGTTTTCTATCCAAAAATTCATCGTCATTACATCCCCAGCTTATCGCTAGTAAGACTAATAGTTTTATCAATAAAATCTTTTTCATTGCCAATTATTTTTATATTTTAAAGAGAAAGATTGATTCCAATATTCACAAACTTATTTTGTGGGTATTGCAAACCGTTGTCGTCTGCAATTTCTGGATCTACTCCGTACTCTTTTAGATTATCCACTGAAAACAAGTTATAGCCATTTACATACACTCTTGCTTTTTGAATTTTCAGTTTGTCGAGTAATGTTTTTGGTAAAGAGTAAGATACTTCTAATGTTCTAGCTCTTAAATACTTAACATTTTGTAACCAGAAAGTAGAGTTTCTATTGTAATTACTATGACCACCATCGTTATA
This sequence comes from Arcicella lustrica, assembly GCF_034930985.1. Classification (NCBI taxonomy): domain Bacteria; kingdom Pseudomonadati; phylum Bacteroidota; class Cytophagia; order Cytophagales; family Flectobacillaceae; genus Arcicella; species Arcicella lustrica. The sequence continues at coordinate 354,829 of NZ_JAYGIM010000006.1, read as the reverse complement.
ACGGAATGCTGGGAATCTACCCGGAATCCACTCGCTGTTTACATCAAATACATCAGCTCTATGCCATCTGTCTGTTAAAAGTTTGTTCAAAGCACCATCGTTTTGATAAGCCCAACGTTGTTCCCAGTTTTGATTCCAAGAATACATTCCACCACCAGAGAAATCAGCAGAGAAAGTAAAGCCTTTCCAACCTAACATGAAGTTCAAACCGAAGTTTACATTTGGCTGACCAGTCGTTGTATAGCCGATTGGGCGTTGGTCATATCCATCTATTCTACCGTCTCCATTTACGTCTTTGTAAATCAAATCTCCAGGATTTAGCGTTCTGTTTCCTTGTCCATCAATATTTACAGGATATTCATTGATTTGATCTCTTGATTGAAATTGTCCAATTGTTTCGTAACCCCAGAAAATATTACTGTAACGACCTTCAGCAGAGTTTCTGTAATAATCCCATGAGTTATTGAAAATTGGCTTGTAAGAAGAAACAAATTTACTTCTAGCATAAGACATATTTCCACCAATCGAATAAGTAAAGTCTCCTGATTTGCCATTGTAATTTAAAGAGAATTCACCACCAAACTGTGCATCGCTGTTCACGTTTTCATCAGGTAAGCTATAACCTAATTCACTTGGTACTAATAAATCGTATTTACGTCCCCTCAAACCAGTTCTCAAACGGTAGAAGTAATCTACACTACCCGTTAATTTTGTTCCTAAGAGCGAGAAATCAGCTCCAACATCGGTAATTTTACTTTTAAACCAAGAAATATTCGTAATTACCTGCCCTTTATCTCTTGAAGTAACAACTGGAGTGCCACTTAAAATTACGTTTCCAACATTGTAATTATAACCCGAAAGGTAATCGTAAGCACCAATACCAACGTTATCATCCCCTAAAATACCATAAGAAGCTCTGAATTTTAAATCATCCAAGATAGAACCACCACCTAAAAGATTCTTTGCGAAGTTTTCTTCGGTAATTCTCCAACCAATTGATGCTGATGGGAAAACGCCTGAACGTCTGTCTGGAGCAAACTTCCAAGAAGCATCTCTACGAGCAGAAACTTCAAAGTAATATTTGTTCGAATAATTGTAATTAAATCTACCGATATAACCTATACGTGCTTCTTGGTCATCCGCATCATTATAAGTATCAACCGTTGGGAAATAAATCAAAGGCAATACGTTTGTTTTAGGCACAGAGTGTACCCATTGGTCTTGAACACGCTGTTCTTGTCGCTCTGCTACGAATACTCCACCTACTGTGTGTTTGCCAAAAGTATTGTTGTAATTCAATTGTCCTTGGTAAATATTACGCATTACTTTTCTTGTACCACGTTCACGCCAAGGGTTTGTACTACCACCAGTCACTGTATAAGTATCGTTTGCTGGATTATAAGTATAAGCTTGATAAGTGTATTCGTGACCGTTCATTACTCTATCAGCGATGTAATACGAATACATTCCTTTCAACATCAATCCTTTAATTCCCGGAACTTGGTATTCTGCATTAAAGTTTGTTTGCAATACTCTCCAGTCTTCACGCCAGTAACCCCCTAGTTTTTTGTTGTTATAAGCCCAGTTTGTTTCGTTGTGCTTAATATCGTTCAAATACAATGGGTTATCGTTGGCATAAGGACGTTCGAAAGGACGGTTTCTTAAAATGGCAAAACGTGGTAACCAATAATCATCCCCACCCGGAACACCCGGCTGATCTCTCGTTTCAATTCTTCCATTAATTTGAACACCCACTTTAAGATTATTAGAAATCTTTGCATCAACGTTACTTTGAATGTTACTTCTTGCAAAAGTAAATTCACGACCTAATACTGAATTTTGGCTCAAACGAGTAGCAGAAATATAATAACTAATTTTATCTGAACCACCTGAAGTATTAATGTTGATTGAACTTAATGGAGAATTTCCTTTGATGATAAAATCTTTCCAGTTAAATGACTGATAACCAGGCTCTGTTCCAGCTTTATATTTATCTAATTCAGCTTGTGTAATGGCTGTTCTTCCGAATTGGTTGATTTCAGCATCTGCTTTACCTAATTGCCATTCATAAGAATTATTCACAACGTCTGGGAATCTCGACCAGTTCTGCCATCCAGTGTAAGCATCAATGTTTACTGTATTTTTGCTTCCAGCCTTGCCTCTTTTGGTAGTAACAACCACTACCCCATTGGCAGCACGAACCCCATAAATTGCCGCTGAGGCATCTTTAAGTACCGAGATACTCTCAATATCATTTGGCGCTAAGTTATTGAACTGACCAGCATCTTGCTGAATACCATCAATAACGAAAAGTGGGCTTCCCATGTTACGAATTTGAATATTCGCACTTGCACCTGGGCGACCATCAGCCATTCTGAAAGAAACTCCCGGAATTTTACCAGCTAAACCAGAACTAACTGTTGAACCACCGTGTACTCTCTCTAAATCTTTACTTGTAACAATGGCAATGGCACCCGTTAAAGATTCTTTCTTTTGTGTGCTATAACCTACAACAACTACTTCGTCGAGTCCTTGATTATCAGGTGCCAATTTAACATCTACAATCGAACGACCATTAACCGAAATCTCTTGTGATACATAGCCTACTGATGAAAAAATAAGAACCGCATTGCCATTTGGCAAAGAAAAACCATACTCACCATTATTATTGGTGGTAGTTCCCTTGTTTGTAGAGCCTTTCACCAAAATATTAACCCCCGGCAAACCAACATTATTTTCGTCGGTAACCTTACCTTTTATTGAAAATTCTAGGCTTTGGGGCACTATTTTGGAAGATTCTTCCTTTAAGAGTATTTGCGTGGCTTTAGCAGCTTGGGCACTCAGAATAATCTGGCTTCCAGCTACATCGTATTGTAAATTTAAAGGCTTTAATAGCCTTTCTAACACTTCTCCTAAAGTAACATTAGGAAGGTTTAAAGATACAGTGCGGCTTGATTGAATTATTTGCGGACTATAAGAAAACCTGACACCTGCCACGGTTTCTATATCCTTCAAGACAGCCTTTATCTTTTTGTCGGATACTTGTAAAGTCACTTTGCGATTTAATAATTCCTGAGCCGATAATTCTCTTGCCCAAGATACGCTAATGAAGAAACAAGCAATAAAGAGTTGCACCAACGAAATTTTCATACATTGGAATAGTAAAATTCTTAATTGTTTCATACTTTTGATTGTTTTGATCGTAATGACTAAATTTTCGAGCAAAAGAAGTCCCTGCCAGCCTAAATCATTTTAAGCTGTTTCTTGGATTCACAAGCCAATGATGGTACGAACATCGTTGGCTTTTTTCTTTTTTTAAATTAATCAGAAGTGGTAAGTAATTATGTTTTCATTTGTTAAACAGAGGGAGTTAAAAGGTACAATTATTTATTTAAGTTAATTTGATTGACACATTTTTGAATTGATAATTATCTGAGCATCAATTATTTCGTATGTTGCTCCGATAGATTTGCAAATAATATTGAGTTTATCTTGCAATGATTCTTCTTCCATAGATGAGGTTAACTGGCACGATTGCATCATCTCTCGATTAAAAATGATTTCTACTCCATAAGCTTTCGAAATTTCATCTAATACCGCTACAACGGGTGCTTCATCATAAATAAAAGTCGGTTTAGAAATATGTTGGGCTATTAAAAGTATTGGTTGTTCTACAATAGTTTTTTTAAAAAAGTCTTTTTCTCTTGAAAAAGTAACTTGTTGATTTGGTTTCAGTAAAACGCCTAGTTTTTCAATATTAGAGAGCGTCACTTTATCAAACTTCGGATTTTTATAAACACTTACTTTTCCACTTAATACTTTAACAATCACATCTTTTTCGTTATCAAAAGAAAAAACTTCAAATTTAGTACCTAATACTTTGGTAACCAATTCATTAGCATACACATAAAATGGTTTTGAAGGCATTTTCACCACATCAAAAACTGCTTTTCCGGACAAATAAACCGTTCGATTCTCTTTTCCAAAATTATTGACATAGCTAATTTTACTATTGGGCGAAAGATAAATCAATGAACCATCAGGAAGTTTTATCGTATCTATAGTCGTTTTATCATTCACTTTTTCGGTAAGCTTCTCTTCAGCAAATACTGCCATTTGTTTTTCATAAACTGATTCTGGCTGAATACTTTTATTAAAATATAGTACTTTTAAGCCTAAAAAAAGGATAAAACAAGCCGCCATTACTTGAAACCACGACTGTCGCCAAATTGGTATTGACTTTACTTCCTTTTCATCGCTTTCTGCATTGGTGATTAAAATTCGCTGCAATAAACTTTCCTCGGCTTCTTTTGATAAATAGGTACGAACATATTCACTAAGACCAAGCTGAACCGCTTCAATCAATTTTTGAGCCGCTAGCCACTCTTCTTTTTTTTCTGGATGATTACTCAGCCAGCTTTCCCAAAAAGCTTTTGAAGAATCAGTTGGTGATAAATAATGATTTAGAAAAGCATCATCTGTCACAAAGTCTGAAGAACTAAATTGTTCGTAGTGTATATTCACGGATTATGATATTTTAACAGTAGATGACAAAAAGCTATTTTTCATACTCACTAAAATCAAATTATTCTTGAAAAAAGACAAAAATTAAAATTGATAGCCAAGTTCTCAATTTTTCAACGGCTCTGAAGACGATATTTTGTGCCGATTGTTTATTGACTAACATGATTTCAGCAATTTGTTCATAGTTCATGTTTTCGGCAAATCTCAAACGCAAAGCTTCTTGTTGGCGATGCGAAAGCTGACTTACTAATTTGGTAATCATCTCTTGCCTATTGCTTGCTTCTTCTTTCTGAGTGAAGATTTCTTCGGCTGAAGGCTCTACCAAAAAATCCTCAAATTCTTCATTAAATGTTTCATGCGACCGTTCTTTTCTACTCAATAAATGTAAAATTCTATTTTTTAATGCTTTTAATAAGTAATATCGAACGTTATCGGGTACAATCAATCTATTTCTTTTAATCCAAATTTCAGTGAAAACATCATGAATACAATCGAATACAAAAGCCTCTGAAGCAGCAACAAGACTCATGCCGTATCGATACATTGCTTTTACATGTAATCGGTACAGTTCTGTATAAGCTTCTTCATCTCCCAATAAAAAAGCTTCCCACATTTCCTGTTCTTTATTTGATTCTTCCGTGATTTGATTCATCTTAAGTTTAATATCAAGTTAAATAAGTTAAATGCTGTTTTTATCTTTTACTTTTTTAAAAGAAACAAGGCTTGAATGCCAAAAGTATTTTACTCAAGCAAATCGAATTATACTTTAATGATAATAAATTTGAATTTACTCAGATAATGAGTTAGTAAAGATAGTTTGAAAAGATATGATAGGAAAGCCAATTTTCTTGGATTAGTCTTAAAAAACCTTGAAAACATCTATTTTGAGACATATTGAATAAAGTTTGAAACATTTCATCAAATGCTGCTTTCAATTTTGTACTTCTATCAAAGTCTTATTTCTCCATAATTTTCCTTTTGCTTTTCAATTTTTCTAAAAACGACTTTTGTGGGGTGAGATACCTAAGGTTAATTATCTGAATAAAAAACGACTTTTATGGGGTTTGTTAATTTGTTTAACGATAAAACTTACTCTTAATTTCTAAAAACGACTTTTATGGGCTAAAAAAACTCTCTGTTATAAAGTTGTTTCAAAATCAATTAAAGTGTTCATTTATTAAAAACGACCTTTATGGGGTTAAGTACTTTAAATGATTAAATTAAAGCATCTTGATAAAATTTTTCGGAGTTAAAAACTAAAAACGACTTTTATGGGGTGCTGAAGTATTCCTCTGTTTTCATTTAATATCCAATAAAAGTGTTGAACGAGAAAAACTCAAAAACGACTTTTATGGGGCTTGCGATTTCAGTGTAAGTTTAAATTTTACAATGATTTAATCTTTACAATCATTGACATTTTTAAAATGATACAATTCTCAGAGGAAATGATTAGAAAAGAAATATACTTTTCTAAAAACGACTTTTATGGGCTATAAAAAGGGAACGTATAGCGAACAAAAAACGACTTTTATGGGCTTGCCGTTTATTTTATTTTCAAAAATGTAAATAGAACCAATGTGACTATGAATGAGAAAATCAAAAATACAAAAACGACTTTTATGGGGTCTGATTTTTTATGAATATGAATAGAGCAAGCGTATTTTTATAGAAAATATTCACTAAATCATTTTAAATAAAGAATCTTCACTCAACAAATGTTATTCTTTGTTGTATTTCTTATTCTTTATTTCTTTTGTCTTTCAGCTTCCATAAGTGCTTGTAATAAAGTAATTTAACTATGCCAAAAACGACCTTTATGGGATGTATCGACGACTTTTATGGGGTACATCAACGACCTTTATGGGGCATATCAACGACTTCTATGGGGTACATCAACGACCTTTATGGGGTCTATCACGACTTTTATGGGCTGATTAAAACGACTCCTATGGGGTTGAACAAACGACTATGTTTTATTTGTCGTCGTTTTATTTTGTTTTTAGCAATTAAAGTATTTTTTTTGTAAAACGACTCTAAAAAAGTATCAGTCGTACATGCTATTTTTCATCTCAAACTGTTGGCAAGCGAATGAGTAACGAGAAAAACGATAAAAGAGACAAAGCAATCAACGCAATTTCGAAAGATCCTTATAGAATTATCAAAGGTAATCCGATTATCAATGCAAAATTTGATATTTCGGCGATTCAAATGAAAATCTTCTTGCACATGATTGCCAGTATCGACCAAGCAAAAGATTCCATACCTATCATTAAAATTACAGTAAAAGATTTTCAGCGACTTACAGGCATCAATAGCAATAATATTTACGCCCACGTAGAAAAAGAAGCAATGAAGATGAGAGAAAAACGGATTTTTTTCTCGAACAATAAAATCACCTTTGATGCCAACCTTATCAGTGCTTTTGTATATTATAAAGATGAAGGATATTTCACCTTAGAAATTCCGCAGGCACTTCACCCCTTTTTGCTACAGATTAAAGAAAATTTTACAGTACTTGATATTCGAAATATTTTAAGACTTGACAGCGTTTATGCCATGCGTTTTTACGAATTCTGTAAAGAGTATGAACGTTTCGGGAAATTCAGATTTGATGTAGATGAATTGAAAGCTACTTTGGGTTTGTCGGCTAGGTATAAAAATTACTTTGATTTTAAGAAAAAAGTAATTGAACAGGCTAAGAAAGAACTTTCACTCAATGCTGAAATTTACTTTGAATATCAGGAAATCAAAAATGGTAAAAAAGTAGAAAGCATAGAATTTCATATCAAGAAAAATGTAATTATTAATGACGACGTTCAAACGATTTCGATTATTAAAAATACTGATTTTGAAGAAAGCCCAGAAAGTACAACAGATTTGGCATCAGCGGTCAATCAAATTTTTTCAAAAGTAAAAGATTATGAAATTACCTTAAAAACCGTTGAGAATTGGTTAAAAGAAATTCCAGAAGAACAAATCATACTAGGAATTGATTATGTATTGAATGAAGTAAAAACAGGGAAAAAAATCACTAACGTTGGCGGTTACTTGAATCAAATGGTTAGGAATCCGATTTTGTTTGAAAAGAGTACACAAACAAAAAGCGAGGCATTAAAGAAAAAACAGCAGAATAAAGAAGAACAGAAAAAGCAAGATGATGCTAAAAAACTAGAGGCAAAAAGAGAAGAATTGAAAGTAGCGTTTTCAAACGCAAAAAGAGAAGTAGCTTTGAAAATTTTAGTATCAAACCCAGAATTGTATTTATTGGTATTGAATAAATTACAAGGAAGTTTATTGGGACAAATGAATTACAACAGTTATATGAATTACTGCGAGAAAAGGGTTTCTAACGAATCGTTCATTCAATACTTCACAGATGATGCTTCGTTTTTTGCAGGAGTAATGAATGCGATGACATCAGAATTTCCAGATATTATGGCTGTAAAAACTCAATTTGAAAAAACAGCCAATCGTTTAGGAATACAATTAATCTAATCTTAAATTTATTCTCAACAAAAAAACCAAAGTGACAGCCTGTCACTTTGGTTTTTTTGTTTGGTTTTTTGTTGGACTAAACCAAAGTGACAACGTGTCACTTTGCTATAATATTTCTAACAATTGATGAATTCTACTAAGCATTGATTCACAATCGTATTTGCTTAAATTTCCTTTAGCAATTTCTCTAATCTCACTTTGTAATTTAATTACTTGATTATTTTGTTGGTTTTCAGAAGTAGCAGAAAAAACTTGATTGTTTTTTGACAATTCGTCGGTGATTTGCTCAATACTTTCTAATGGCTCAGACGTTTCTAATTTTGAAATGGCATTGATTGTTGCTTTCGGTAGTTTTTGTTTTCCTGTCAGGATTTCTTGTTTTAAACTAGTCGATAATTTATTCAAACCAGAAGCAAATTCTCCGTCTCTTTTAATCGTTCGGCTGCTTACTCCATATTCAGTTCCGAGAGCGATGGATACATCTTGCTGACCTTCTGTTGAGAATTTATCGCCACCACGCATTGATTTTTGTTGAAGATAGCGTAAGCCTCTTAAATATGAAGCTTGTTCAGGAGATAAATTTCTACGCCCTAATTGAAAATCAATCATGTAGTCTTTTACTTCATCGAGCGAAGTAAATTTCAACAGATTGATACGATAGTCTAAACGATTCTTTTTACAAATATCATAACGGTTGTGACCGTCGATTAACACATATACTGGCGTATTGCTGTCGTCAATTTTAGCAATCGAAGCGGTAGTTTCCCAAATAGATAGAGGGTCTTTTACGCCATGTTTAAGAATGTTGAGTTCTAATTGATGTAATTCGTCGCCAGTAAGGGGTGGAATTAACTCACGGAGTTGGTCAAGTATTACAATTTGACTTTTTATATTTTCTTCAGAAGATAAAAGAGAGGGGCGAAGATCGCTAGTTTTCTCTTTCATGATATTCATAAAATCTTTCTTTGCCATATTAAAGAACCATTATTTCAGTTGCCAAATTGTGATATTGTTGCCATGAAGAAGATTTTGGGGCATAAGTAAACAAATCTTCTTTCGCAACTTGCGACTGCTTAATCACTGTTGAGCCTTCAATAATCGTATTATAAATATTAAAACTCTTAAATTTTTCTTCGATGTGCGTCATCATACTTTTGTGTACACTTTGGTTTTTATGAACCATCGTAAACACAATTCCTTTAACTGTTAAAGTTGGATTAATATAAGCACGCACTTCTGCTATTCTATTAAACAGACTTTCTACACCATGATAAGCACTCGCTTCTGGTTGAATCGGTACTACACAGTAATTAGAAGCTACCAATGAACAAGTAGTACAAATTCCCAAACTTGGCGGACAGTCGATTAATATATAATCAAACATTCCTTTTACTTCGTCAAGTTTTAAAGAAAGCCTTCTGTCGGCACCAATTGCATTTGCCAATTCAGATTCTTTGTAAGCCATTCTGATGTCGGAAGGAGCTAAGAACATACTTTCTGTAATGGGAATGATTGGTAATTCAGTATTACCCAATAAAGCATCAATCACCTGATTTTGGGGTTCATGCACACCAAAACATTGTGATAAATTTCCTTGAGAATCCATATCCACCATCAATACTTTATTTCCCAATAAACTCAACGCTTTTCCGACATTGATAGTTGTGGTCGTCTTTCCAACGCCACCTTTGTGGTTTACGATTGAAATAACGACAGCTTTATCAAACATTGTTTCAGAATAACCGTATTGTCTGAGGGCTTCGTCGATGGCAGGTAAATGTTTGGTTGGAATATCTTTTTGTTCAGCTAATGCTTTATGTAAAGTTTTGGAAGGAATCCCAGCTTCTTTTTCAATTTGAGTCAAGTTAAGAGCCTGCTTTGAGCGTAAAAACTTAACAACCTTTTCTTGTGTAATCATTTTTTAGGAGGGATAAAAAATTATCTTTTGTAAATGTAAAAATAACTTTTTTTATCCAAAAGAATTTTGACGAAAACTTGCTCGAAAAAGCAAAAAGAATTTTCAGAAAAAGAAAAACCAGAGGGTAGGAGGGAAGCAAATTGAGAAAAAAGGGATAATAATGATTTTTTTTCGCTTTGTAGAAAGAAAATATTGGTCAGAATTCTTAATAATTTTTTCTGTAGAAATCTCAAGCTTTTGATTTAAGATTTATTTTAGTGTAAATGTCTGAAAATTAGCAGTTTAAAAAGATTCTATGTTGATTTTTAAACTGCTAGATGAAATGAAAATTTGCCTATTGAGTCAGATATTTCCTTTTATATTCTAAAGGAGTTATGCCCGTTACTTTTTTGAAGTGTCGATAAAAATTTGAAACATTATTGAAACCACAATCGAAACAGATTACTTCTGTGGGCAGTTTGTCTTCAACCAAAGCTCTACAAGCATGGCTAATTCTAATTTCGATAAGAAAATCATAATAGGTTTTTTTCGTCATCAATTTAAAATATCGACAAAACGAAGTAACGCTAAGGTTGCTGATGGCAGAAATTTCTTCTAAAGTAATATCCTTTTTATAATTGGAAAGCGTATAAGTACAAACCTTATTCAAACGAATGGTATCCGATTCATTAGATTGATAAAAACTATGGTCGGTAGCAATCGTTGTGTATTCATCTGTTTCGGCAAGGATATTTAAAATAGATAAAAGTAAAATGATTCTTTCTAAATTATTTGCCTTAGTTACTTCGTGCATCAGTTTTGCTACTTTTTCACGAGCTTCACCACCAATCACCATTCCGCATTTTGCTTTTTCATACAATTTAGGAATCATGTAAGCTTCTGGTAAAGTCAATAAGTATTTTCCTAGGCAATCGGGTAAAAAATGAATCACAATTGCTTCTACACCAAGGTTAGGATTGTTTTCAAAATACTCTTCTTTACAACGCCAAGTATGGGGAAGGTTTTCGCCCATCAAAATGATTTCTCCATAAGAAAAGTTGCTGATATTATCCCCAATAAAGCGAACACCTTCTCCTTTAATGATATAATGCAATTCTAATTCTGGATGATAATGCCAGATGGTATCAAAATTGGGTCTTATATCATGACGAATACTGAATGAACTCTCAGGTTTTACAGGAACTTTATGAAAAAGTGGCTTCATTTCTGCTATATTTTTTATTTAAAATAAATTTTCTGATAAAGAGTTGGACTATAGTAATGATTCATAAAAAGAACGAAAATTCTATCAAATTATGCTACGAAGTACCAAATGTAACGATTCTTAGTTTAATTATGACAATATCATATACTAAGTTGGTAAAAATTTATACTAAAATACCTTTTTGATTGATGAAATTTGTATTCTAGTCATGTATTATGATACAATAGAAAAAGATAAGATATTATAATCAATTTATGTTTTGTAGGTTTTAGTAAATTTTCTCAGTAAAAGATATAAGTAAGAAAACTTAAAAATATACTGATTGTATTTGAGGAAAGACGAGTAAAAAGTATCAAGAGTAGTATTGCTTAGATAAAAGACCAAATGCTTTTATTAATAGCTTTTAGGAATGATAAATTAATACAATAAACAGCATAACATTATCAAATATTATTATGGAAAAAGTAGCGAAAAAAGTATTGGTAGTATTGACTTTGATGATTGTATCATCGAAAATGCTTTGGGCTCAGGATGTTCAAACGAAAGAGCAAAAAGAAGCAAATTACACCAAAATGATTACAGACAGAGCGGCGAAAATTGTAACATCGCTAGATATTAGCGATGTAGAAAAAAGTATTAAAGTAAGAGATATTATTAGCAAACAATATCGTGATTTAAGTGAAATCCATGATTTGAGAAAAGAAAAGCTGAAAATTGCGAAAGAAAAAGCAAAAGAAGATAAAGAGAAAAGCGAAGCTGAAGTAAAACAAGCAGAATCTGAGGCTGAATTAGCAATGAATAAATTGCATAAAAAATATTTGAAAAATCTATCCAAAAAACTCTCTGATAGCCAAGTAGAAAAAGTAAAAGACGGTATGACTTATGGCGTTTTACCGATTACTTATAAAGGCTATCAAGAAATGCTTCCAAGCCTTAGCGAAGCACAAAAGACGCAGATATTAGCATACTTAACAGAAGCACGTGAACATGCAATGGATGCTGAATCATCAGAAAAAAAACATGCTTGGTTCGGAAAATACAAAGGTAAAATCAACAATTATTTGTCTGCCGCAGGGATTGATATGAAAAAAGCAGGCTTGGAATGGGAGCAAAGAATAGCCGCTACCAAAGCCGCTAAGCAAAATTAATAGTACACAATAAAGGTAAAATATGCTTTATATTATCATAGAAAGCCTAATGCATGATAATATCTTATAATATCTTGAAAAAATTATATACAAAATTGGGCTAATATTACTCTAATTTTGATGCGTAGTAATTATGTTCAGACGAGGCATTTTTTTGTCATTTTTGAAATATAAATATTTAGAGAAAAAACCACATAAAATATAGTTTTTAATATTCCGCTTTTTAGTAACCCATTGATTTAATCTCATTTTTAAATTTTAAGATACCAAGTATTATGGAATTATTTTTACAAACCCAGCCCAATTTGGTAAAGAAGTCATTACTGGCTTGCTCGCCAATTTTGGCTGTACTTTTGTTCTCAGGAACATCCTTTGCAACAAAGCATAAAGAGGTTGCAGCCTCGAAACAGTCAATTTCAGCCATCAAAAAAGCAAACACGCCTGTAAAAGGGGTTGTGAAAGATGCCTCAGGAGAAGCTGTAGCAGGAGTAAGTGTAAGAGTAAAAGGAGGAAAATTAGGAACTGTAACTGATGCAAAAGGTGCATTTAGTTTAGATCTTCCAAAAGGAAATGAAACGCTAGTATTTACTTCTGTCGGTTTAAAAACACAGGAAGTTGCTGTGAATGGTCGTTCTGAAATCAATTTAACGATGGAAGATGATGTTTCTGCTTTAGATGAAGTAGTATTTGTAGGTTATGGACAACAGAAAAAAATCAATTTAACTGGTGCTGTAGCTACAATTGATATGAAATCGATTGAAGATTTAGCAGTTGGTAGTTTATCAGCTGCATTGGTGAGTCAGCAACCAGGAGTAGGAGTTTCTGGTGGTACTAGCCGTCCGGGAGATAACGCTTCAATTACCATTCGTAACCCAATTTTACTTTCTAAAGATGGTGGGTCGTTACGTCCATTGTACGTTATTGATAATATTGTTCGTTCAGAAGACGATTTCAACGTATTAGACGTTTCGGAAGTTGAAAATATTTCAATTCTAAAAGATGCGGCAGCGGCTATTTATGGTGCTAGAGGTGCTTATGGAGTTGTGGTTGTTACGACGAAAAGAGGTAAAACGGGTACGCCAAGATTCTCTTACAGTACATCTTATGGTACTTCAGATGCTGAATTACCCAAAATGATGAATGGATATGAATTAGCTACTTATGTTAATGATTATAACTTCAAAACAACAACTCCAAGTATTCTTTATTCACAAGATGAGCTTGATTACTTTAAAGCAAATAGCCAAGATTGGTTGAGCCAAGCTTGGAAATCATCAAGTGTAACTCGTCATGCACTTAACGTAAGTGGCGGTACAGAAAAAGCTACTTATTTTGCTGGGATTACTTATAACAAACAAGATGGAAATTTCGAGAAAATTAATTTTGATAGATGGACTTTCCGTGCAAGTACTGATGTAAAAGTATCTGCAAACGTAAGAGTTGGATTAGGTTTATCAGGAGATTTATCTAAGAAAGATAGATATTTATTAAAACAAGGTGGTTCTGATAATGAGAAAGATTATAAGTCTTTGATTTATGCTGCGCCATTTATTCCAGCTTATGTAGATGGTTTACCAGTAAACACAACAGGTGGTGGTTCAACAAGTGAAAACTTCCATTTTTTTGAAGCACAAAAATCAAATAACTACTTATTAGCAAAAAACAATGGTTTAAACATAAATGCTTATGTAGAATACGATGTACCATTTTTAAAAGGATTAAAAGCAAAAGTAACCTATAATAGAAACTTCGAGAACTCTTTTGGAAAAGAATTTGGTACAAGATACTCGCTTTATAACTTTAATATGTTGGGTACAAACAAACATATTTTTGGTGGTGGTGTAAGAAGTGTTTCAAATATCAGTAACAGTAATAGAATTTACTTCTCTCCAAATTATTCTGATTCATATCAATTAAATGGTTATTTGAATTACGATAAAACTTTTGGTAAACATTCAATCTCTGCTATTGCGTTATTTGAACAAAATGAAACATATTCTGATGGTATCACTTCATATTTAGATAATATGGTTGATGGTGCTTTAGATAATGCTGGATATGCTTTGGGTGGTACAGCTTCTGGTGCAGGTGTTGGTACAATTAATGAATCTGAATCCGAATCTGGAAGATTATCATTCGCAGGGCGTTTAAATTATACTTATGCAGGAAAATATTTAGCAGAGTTTTCTGTTCGTAGAGATGCTTCTACCAATTTTGCACCTGAAAATCGTTGGGGAACTTTCCCTTCTTTATCTGTAGGTTGGGTTGTTTCCGAAGAACCTTTCTTCAAAAATAATGTACGTTTTGTTGATTTCTTAAAAGTTCGTTTATCAGGTGGTTTAACAGGGATGGATAACACCAGAGCTTATAACTGGTTGAAAAGCTATAACTTAATTCAAACAGGAAATGGCCCTGTATTTGGTGGAAACTTAGACCGTGCAGGTATCTTCCGTTTGAAAAATGCTATTCCAAACCCAGAAGTAAGATGGGATAGTGATACAAAATTAAATGCTGGTATTGATGCTAACTTCTTACAAAACCGTCTTTCATTAGGAATCGATGCTTTCTATGATCACCGTTATGACATGCTTGTAACCTTGGCTTCATCAGTACCATTAACAGTTGGTGCCGCATTGCCATCTGAAAACTTTGCTACAATTGATGGTTTTGGTACAGAAGTTTCATTAGGTTGGTCAAGCAAAATCAATAAAGATTGGTCTTATAAAGTAAGAGGGTTCTTTGCTTGGAATGACAACAAACAAGTAAAAGTTGACTTCGATAAAGGCTTAACAGGGACTTATTTAGATCCAACAGGTAAATCTACAGATATGGGTTTATTAGGATACAAATGTTTAGGAATGCTAAGAACACAAGCTGATGTTGATGCTCTTTTAGCAAAATATCCAAATTATACCATTGATGGTACAAAACCTTTGCCGGGTATGTTGTATTATGAAGACGTTCGTGGAGCGAAGAATGCAACACCAAACGCAGATGGTACATATTCTTATGCTGAGCCTGATGGCAAGATTGATGTTAACGACAGACAATACTTGACAAACAAACAAGATAATCACTATGGTTTTGGGTTGAACTTCTCAACTAGCTATAAGCGTTTGTCATTCTCATTTGCGATGGGTGGTTCTTTTGGTGGACAAAGTATGCTTGAATCTGGTGCAAGAGGTTGGGGAACCTCAGCACAAGTTTCAGCTAAAACAAATTTACCACAGCACTTAACAGACCACTGGACTCCAGAAAACCCAAATGCTAAATATCCAGCACCAAACTATAGAGGTCAAAACAGTTTAGATTCAGATTTCTGGTTTGTTAGCTCATTCCAAATGTCAGTTAGAACATTGAATGTATCGTATGAACTTCCTGCCAATCTGCTTAAAAAATTGAACGTAAATGGTGCTAGAGTATATCTTACATCAACAAACCCGTTGAATTTATACAATCCTTATACTTACAAGCAGTATTCTGGAGCGTATGATGTATATCCAACATTGCGTTCATTCTCAGTAGGTTTAAACTTGAATCTATAATTAATTACCCATATTTTCTTATTCAAAAGATAGATAATCACTATCAATGAAATTGAAAACTTAATTATTACAGAAAAATGAAAAAGAAATATATTTTATGGTCGGCACTTTGTTCTATGCTTGCTTTGGCAAGTTGCGAAAGTGTGTTAGATAAAACGGACTTAGGAGCAGCTTCTCCTGATTTAATTGCTGGAGACTCTGTTTTAGCCAATATTGCCTTGAATTATGTGTATAATCAGAATTTGCCAGATTGGGGTGGTGCAACAGCCGTCAGCGGACTTGGTGGAAGTGTCTATTCTGAAGAATCTTATAATCAAGGGAGTTCAGCGAATAAATATTTAGAAGGAACAATCACTGCTACAGATGTAACAGATTTTGGAACTTCTTTGAGTGCTACCAATAATTATGGAAAAATCAGAACAATCAATTCATTTATTTATGATTTGGGTTCTGATAAATTAATGGATAATGGCGCTAAAAATAGGTTATTGGCTCAAGCATACTTTTTTAGAGCTTGGCGTTATTTCGAATTAGTGAAATTGTATGGGGGTGTTCCTTTGGTATTAACACCACAAGATGCAGTTGGCGATGAAGCACGTGAAGCAACTTTTATCCCAAGAAATTCAACAACTCAGTGTTACACTCAAATGGCAGCAGATTTAGATACTGCTATCAAGTATTTACCAACTGTTTGGCAGTCGCCATCGGCTAACTGGGGAAGAATTACCAGAGGAGCTGCTGCTGCTTTGAAAGGTAGAGTATTGTTATATGCTGCTAGTCCTCAATTCAATGCCAATGACGTAGCTAGTAAATGGCAGTCTGCTTACGATGCCAACAAACAAGCTTTTGATGTTTTAACGGCGAGTGGTTCGAAACTTTTTGCAGATTATGGTAAAATGTGGTTTACTGAAGTAGGAAATACAGAAGCAGTTTTTATTGCAGGTTATAATACTTCTGTTGGAGATCAACAAAAAAGAAATAATGGTTATGAAGCAAGTACTCGTCCGAAATATTCTACTTCTTCAGGTGGTGGTTCAAACATTCCTTCATGGGATTTAGTAAAGGCATTTCCAATGAAAGATGGTAAAAAGCCGGGAGCTTCTACGAAATATACTTATTCAGACCAATTATTTTACAAAGATCGTGACCCACGATTTGAGAAAACAATTGCTTATAATGGCTGTACTTGGCCAATGACAAATGTTACAAATAATAGATTGTGGACTTACGTTGCAGCGGGTAAAAGTGTAGAGAATGGAAATGTAAATATCAGTAATACAGGTTTTTATTGTCGTAAAGCTTTACAGACTTCTGATGTGGCTGGTTCAACGCTTGATGCTTCAAATACTATTTATTCTGGAACAGACTGGATGGAAATTCGTTTTGCTGAAGTATTATTGAACTTAGCAGAAGCAGCGACTGGAGTAGGAAGATTAGACGAAGCTTATACACAATTGAAGGCCGTTCGTGCTAGAGCAGGCATTGAAGCAGGAACAGATGGGCTTTATGGTTTAAAAGCAAATATGACTCGTGACGAAATGTTTACAGCAATTTTAGATGAAAGACAAATTGAGTTTGCTTTTGAAGGAAAACGTTTCTGGGATTTGAGACGCTGGAAATTGCTTGAGAAAACATTCAACGGAAGTAAAGGAACAAAAGTTGCTATTACTTTAAAAACTACAGGTGTACCTGCTGACTTTGCAACTACTCGTGATGGAATGAAGTTAGATGATGTCTATACAAATTACTTTACAGTAACATTAACACCAAACGGATTAATGTCAAGACCAGCAATTACTTGGAAACCAGAGTATTATTTCTTCCCAATTCCAACAGGAGCATTGAATAACAATCCATTGATTATACAAAATAATTCTTGGGGCGGTTCGTTTGACCCTTTACAATAAATTTGATTAAATCTTTTGATATTACACTATAATGAAGGCTTCATTTGAAGCCTTCATTTTTTGTTTTACTTGTCCTGTTCTATCTTGCTTTTATCATAAAAAAATAACATTTATTTGAGATAATATCCTACATAAAATTGAAAATTTTTTATATATCAATCTCAATAATTAGTACTAATTTTGGAAATAATATACTTTTTTAGCTAATTGTAATTATTGGTCTAGCAAAAGTTTTCATAAACTTAACATGCTTAGTTTTGAGGGTCAAAAAAGCAGATTTCTTGCTGATAATCAAGACTAAATTTATTAACAATCATTCATGAAAAAGATGTCTTTCTCAACGATACTCCGAGTAGTATTGGTTTTGCTAACAGTACAGCAATCGGTTGTGGCACAGTATCCACAGATTCCCGCCGATATCCAAAAACAAAGTGACTCGTTGCTCAATGCAGCTAGAAAACAATCTGATATTGCTTGGCAACAGGCTTTGCCAATTATTCAAAAAGAATCTCGTGAAGGTAAACCATATATTCCTTGGGCGGCTCGTCCTATAGATTTGCCTCAGGCTAATATTCCTGCTTTTCCGGGTGCTGAAGGTGGTGGTGCTTACTCTTTTGGCGGTCGTGGTGGTAAAGTATATGTAGTTACAAGTCTTGAAGATAATGGACCAGGTTCATTGCGTGAAGCTTGTGAAAAAGGTGGTGCAAGAACAATTGTATTTAATGTTTCTGGTATTATTCGTTTAAAAACTCCGCTTATTATTCGTGCTCCATATATTACGATTGCTGGTCAAACAGCGCCGGGTGATGGAATTTGTGTAGCTGGAGAGTCTGTTTGGATTAACACGCACGATGTCGTGATTCGTTTTATGCGTTTCAGAAGAGGCGAAACTGGAGTTGGTCGTCGTGATGATTCAATCGGCGGAAACCCAATTGGAAATATTATGATTGACCACGTTTCAGCAAGTTGGGGTTTAGATGAAAACATGTCGATGTATCGCCACATGTATAATGATAGCACAGGAAAAATTGAAGATAAATTGCCAACAGTAAATATTACGATTCAAAATTCTATTTTTTCAGAAGCCTTAGATACTTGGAATCACGCTTTCGGAAGTACTTTGGGCGGCGAAAACTGTACATTCATGAGAAACCTTTGGGCAGATAATGCTGGGCGTAATCCATCTATCGGTTGGTTTGGTATTTTCAACTTTGTAAACAACGTGATGTTCAACTGGGTACACCGTTCTACGGATGGTGGCGATTACCGTGCAATGTACAATATTATCAATAACTACTATAAACCAGGTCCACTTACTCCAAAGGATTCTCCAATTGGTTATCGTATTTTAAAACCAGAATCTGGAAGAAGTAAATTAGGTTATTTAACATTTGGTCGTGCTTACGTGAATGGAAATATTATGGAAGGCAACGAACGTGTTACGAAAGATAACTGGGATGGTGGCGTACAAGTAGAAAACTTCCCGAACGCCGATAAATATACGGCTGATATGAAGTGGAATAGCCCATTGCCAATGCCAAAATTGACGATACTTCCAGCTACTCAAGCTCGTGATTATGTATTGGCTAATGCTGGCGCAATTTTACCAATCAGAGATGCTGTTGATACTCGTGTTATCGAGCAGGTTCGTACTGGTAAAATAACTTATAAAGAAGATGTAAAATTGCCTGAAACTCAATTCAAGCACCGTCGTTTACCGATTGATTCTTATAAAAATGGTATCATTACAGACATCAATCAAGTAGGAGGATACCCAGTTTATAAAGGTGTTCCTTACAAAGATTCAGACAGCGATGGCATGCCAGATGCTTGGGAATTGAAAAATGGATTGAACCCGAAAGATGCTTCTGATGCTGCAAAAGATAGAAACAAAGATGGTTACACCAATATCGAAGAATATTTAAACAGTGTGGTTACTTTAAAAACAGTAAAACCATAATCGAATATTCTGAAAGAGTAAGAGGGGGATTGTTCAAGCAGTCTCCCTTTTTATTTTTATCATTATTATGTAAGAAATTAGCTAAAAATGTAAGCTATAAATCAGTGTTTTTAACATTATGATTAACTTCTTTAAAACGGGAATAAACTACTGATTTTCAGTATATATAGAAATATTTTAAGAAATTATAGGGAATATTGCTTGAAAAAACAAGCTAATACTCATTGTATTTGACCTGATTTATAAGGTGCTTTTTTAAGAAAAGATTTGATAATATTGTATAATAGCTTGAGAAAATGATATAAATACATGAGATTGATTCTTTCTAATTTTGTATTGAAGTATAGAAATAGCAAAATAATAAATCAAATAAATTATATTCTTTGACGAATTTATGGCTATTCCTAAATTATTGCTTAATTGTAAGTGAATTTTAAAAAGATTGATAGGTAGAAACTACCCAAGCAATATGGCGGGTTTAAAATATAAAATAATATTTATCCTTACAGCTGTTTTATTGAACAGTTTTCATCTTTTTGCGCAAAAGCCTAAAGTTGAGAAACCTCTTCCGCCAGTTTATCTTGGTGCTAATTCAACACTTGCCTATACTCCCGACGCCCAAGGGAATCGTATTCCAGATTTTTCATATTGTGGTTACATGGCTGGGGAACAAGCCATTCCGAATGTAGCTATTAAAGTAATTGTTCCAGCCAAAGCTGGTGATGCAACGCTTCGTATTCAATCTGCCATTGATTATGTAGCTACTTTGTCTCCAGATAAAGATGGTTTTAGAGGTGCAGTTTTGTTGGAAAAAGGAATTTTTGAAGTATCGGGCAGTTTAAAAATAAATACTTCTGGAATTGTTTTGCGTGGGAGTGGAGTCGGAGAGAAGGGAACAATAATTCTAGGAACGGGCGAAAGTCGTGAAAACTTAGTTACAATTGCTGGAAAGAATGATAAAGTAAAAGAAGCAGAAGAGAAAATTATCAATAATTATGTGCCTGTCAATTCAGCTAAAGTAAAGGTTGAGTTTGCTAGTAAATATAAAATTGGAGATAAAGTAATTATTCATCGTCCTTCAACAAAAGAATGGATTGAAAAATTAGGCACAGACCATTTTGGTGGTGGCGTAACAGCTTTGGGTTGGAAAGCTGGTCAGAGAGATATTTTTTGGGATAGAACCATTATCGCCATCAACGGTAATGAAATTACTTTAGATGTTCCTCTTACCACTGCTTTAGATGAAAATTATGGTGGCGGATTTATTGCAAAATATGCTTGGAATGGAAGAATAGTTCAGTCTGGTGTGGAAAATCTTAGTTTAGAATCGACCTATGACATTACAAATCCCAAAGATGAAGATCATCGTTGGGTGGCGATTGCCTTTGAAAATATCACAGATGCTTGGGTAAGACAAGTTACTTTCAAGCATTTTGCAGGTTCTGCCGTGAATGTGTTGGAAACAGCAAAAAGAATTACAGTAGAAGATTGTCAATCTTTAGCACCAATTTCAGAAATCGGTGGGCAGCGACGTTTTGCTTTTTTTACGACTGGTCAGCAAACACTTTTCCAAAGATTATATTCTGAATTTGGTTATCATGATTTTGCAGTTGGTTTTTGCGTAGCCGGACCAAACGCTTTTGTTCAATGCGAAGCACATTTACCTTTTAGCTTTAGTGGAACGATTGATAGTTGGGCTTCGGGCGTTTTGTTTGATATTGTCAATGTCGATGGACAAGCATTGAGCTACGCCAATCGTGGACAAGACGGACAGGGTGCAGGCTGGACAGCTGCAAATTCAGTTTTTTGGCAATGTTCAGCTTCAAGAGTGGATTGTTTTCAAGCGCCAACCGCACAAAATTGGGCATTTGGTACTTGGTCGCAATTTACTGGAAATGGTTATTGGGATATGTCTAACGAACATATCAATCCAAGAAGTTTGTATTATGCTCAATTGAAAGACAGAATTGGTTCAAAATTAGCAAACAGAGCCATTTTATTAGCTGTTCCTTCAGAAGCGTCAAGTAGTCCAAAAGTAGAAGTAGCAATGGCTTTGACCAAACAAGCAGAAAACCCAGCTCAAACACTTCAAGAATTCATTGCTCAAGCAGGAACACGAGAAGCAATTCCTACGCAAACCAATGTATCAACCATTGACCAAATCGGCATCAAAAAAGTTAATCCAATCAAAAAATCTGACATTTTACAGATTCAAAATGGTTGGTTAGTCCGTGGCAATCGTCTGGTTTCAGGCAGAAAACAAGAAGTACCTTGGTGGTCGGGAAGTGCCAGACCTTATGCTTTAGAAAATGCTAAAGCACATATTACTCGTTTTGTTCCGGGACAAACGGGCAAAGGTTTGACGGATAATTTAGAAACTTTAACGGATTGGATGAAAGATAATAACGTAAGTGCCATCGACCATAATTACGGACTTTGGTATGAACGTCGCCGTGATGATCATGAAAGGATTCGCAGAATTGATGGAGATGTTTGGCCTCCATTTTATGAATTGCCTTTTGCTAGAAGTGGTAAAGAAACAGCTTACGATGGCTTAAGTAAATACGATTTAACAAAATATAATAAATGGTATTGGAACAGGCTAAAGCAATTTGCCGATTTAGCTGACCAAAAAGGATTATTACTAATACACCAAAATTACTTTCAACACAATATTATTGAAGCTGGCGCACATTATGCTGATTTCCCTTGGCGACCAGCCAATAATATTAACAATACAGGTTTTCCAGAACCTGTGCCTTATGCGGGCGATAAGCGAATTTTTATGGCGGAACAATTTTATGATGTTTCGCATCCTGTTCGTCGAGAAATTCACAGAGCTTATATCCGTAAATGTCTTGAAAATTTCAAAGAGAATACTGGAGTGATTCAGCTCATTGGCGCAGAATATACTGGTCCATTGCATTTTGTACAGTTCTGGATAGACGTTATCAAAGAATGGGAAAAAGAAACAGGTAAAAAAGCAATCATCGGTTTAAGTACTACTAAAGATGTACAAGGTGCGATTTTGGCTGATGCAGAAAGAGCTTCTGTAATTGATGTAATCGATATTCGTTATTGGCATTTTCAGGCAAATGGAACGGCTTATGCACCATTGGGTGGACAAAATTTAGCTCCACGTCAACATGCAAGATTGCTGAACCCTAAAAAAAGCTCGTTTGAACAAGTATACCGTGCCGTGAATGAATACAAACAAAAATTTCCAGAGAAAGCCGTGATGTATTCTGCCGATAGTTTTGATGCAATGGGTTGGGCAGTTTTAATGGCAGGTGGTTCTTTGCCGAATATTCCTGTCGTTCAAAACCCACAGTTTTTACAAGATGTAGCGACAATGAAACCTGTTGAATTGACCGAAAAAACTGCCAATCAATGGGCAATAGCTAATCCAGAAAAAGGCTATCTAATTTATAATGAAGGACAAAATGCCGTAAAACTTGATTTATCCCAACAAAAAGCGACTTTCAATGTAAGTTATATCAATCCTAAAACGGGAGAAATTAGCAAACAAGAAGATAAAGTAAAAGGCGGGAAAACGATTCAATTAAACAATAAATCCTCTGAAACAACAGTCATTTGGCTTAGAAAAATATCATGAAATACAATTCTTTATATAAAAAAATAAGTATTCTTTTTAGCTGTTTGATATTGATTACAGCTTGTAATTCGTCAAAATTGGCTGATTTAAAAGTATCAGAAAATGGAAGATTTATTGCGACTAAAGATGACAAACCCTTCTTTTGGTTGGGTGATACAGGCTGGCTTTTATTCAATAAACTAACTCGTGAAGAAACCGAGACATATCTTGAAGACAGAAAACAAAAAGGTTTTAACGTGATTCAAGTGATGGTTTTGCATACCACAGAAGCCGTAAATGCTTATGGCGATTCTGCTTTGGTGAAACGAGATGTGGCGAATCCAAAATTGACAGAAGGAAATAATTTTACCAATGAAGAGGAGTATGATTTTTGGGATCATGTAGATTTTGTTATCAAAAAAGCAGAAGAGAAAGGCATTTATATGGCATTAGTTCCTATTTGGGGAGGTAATGTAAAAGCTGGTCATGTTTCACAAAAACAGGCTGAAATATATGCGTCTTTTTTAGCGAATCGTTACAAAAATCAATCAAATATTATCTGGCTAAATGGCGGAGATATTAAAGGAAGTGATTCGTTGGCTGTTTGGAAAACGATTGGAAAAACCATCAATGATATTGATACTAAACATTTAATTACTTTCCATCCAAGAGGAAGAACGTCTTCGTCTGATTGGTTTCATAACGAAAATTGGTTGGATTTCAACATGGTTCAATCGGGGCACAAATCCTATGAACAAGATACTTCTGCCAATGAAACTCGTCATTTTGGAGAAGATAATTGGAAATTTATCAACGATGATTATCGCATGAACCCAATTAAACCTACCATCGATGGCGAACCATCTTACGAGGGAATTCCACATGGTTTACATGATTCTTTAGCAACAAGATGGACGGCGGATGATGTCCGTCGATATGGATATTGGTCGGTTTTTGCAGGAGCATTTGGTTATACTTATGGGCAAAATGAAGTAATGCAAATGCACAAAGGCTATTCTAGTTCTACTTCTTTTGGACCAATAGAAAAATGGTCGGTCGGCATAAAAGCTTTAGGTTCAAGCCAGATGATTCACCTGAAAAATCTGATGTTATCAAAACCATTTTTTGATTTTGTACCAGACCAAAGTTTAGTAGTTGACCAAGGTTCAAGATATGATTATTTAGTGGCAACGAAAGCGAAAAATACCGCTTTGATTTATACTTACACGGGTAGAAATTTCAAAGTAAATATTGGAAAAATAGCTGGAGAGCAAGTAAAAGCTTCTTGGTATAGTCCAAGAGATGGAAAAACGCTTGAAATTGGAGTATTCGATAACAAAGGAGAACAGGCATTTAATCCGCCAGCTGAACCTAAAAATGGCAATGATTGGGTATTAATCTTGGATTCAAAATAGCCTGAAAATCAAATGGAACGTTTATTCGGAATATTATTAATTACGCTTTTATTAAGCGCTTGTTCGAAAGAAGTATATATGTTTAGTTCATTTCACGAACCCGCAACCGACGGACTAAGATTTTTATACAGTGAAAATGGCTATCAATGGAAAGACTTAAATCATGTTTTTTTGAAACCCAATGTCGGTAATCAAAAAGTAATGCGTGACCCTTCGATTGTACAAGGACCTGACGGAACTTTTCATTTGGTTTGGACAAGTAGCTGGAAAGGCGATAAAGGTTTTGGTTATGCGAGTTCAAAAGATTTGATTCATTGGTCTGAACAAAAAATGATTCCTGTGATGGAACATGAATCCACTACGGTGAATGTTTGGGCGCCAGAATTATTTTACGATGATGAAACAAAACAATTTGTCATTATTTGGGCTTCTTGCATTCCTTTTCGTTTTCCAAAAGCTTTGGAGGCAGAAGACAATAATCATCGAATGTATTATACAACGACTACAGATTTTAAAAGCTTTTCGCCTACGAAACTGTTAATCGATCCCAATTTCAGTGTAATTGATGCAGTGATTGTGAAACGAAAAGCAAAAGATTATGTCTTGGTTTTAAAAGATAATACTCGACCGAATAGGAATATCAAAGTAGCTTTTGGCGAAAGTGCGATTGGTCCTTTTACAAACGTTTCAGCACCATTTACGAAAAATTTTACAGAAGGTCCAAGTGTTGAAAAAGTAGGCAAAGATTGGTTGATTTATTATGATTCCTATCAAGATAAAACTTATGGTTCGATGAAAACGGCTGATTTTAAGAATTTCACAGAAGTGTCAGCACAAACGTCAGTTCCAGAAGGACACAAGCACGGAACAATTTTTAAAGTAAAAAAACGAATCTTAAAAGCTATTCAGCAAGAGATTCAATCAAAGAAATAATCAAGCATGAACCATTTAAAATATATACTTTCTTCTTTGTCGCTTATCTTGAGTTTTGCCACTGCAAATGCTCAAGATACGGTGCGTTATACTGGCGAAACACTTTCAAATGTTGATTATCATCACGGACAATTGAGTCCTGCGGTGGGAGTGCATAATATTCAGGTTTTTCATGCAAATAGAGAAAATCCTGCATTAGCAGGAGGGAGTAATTGGACATACAATCATGCGCCAATGTTGGCTTATTGGAATAATACTTTTTACTTGCAATACCTCAGCGACCCTGTTGGCGAGCATATTCCTCCCGGACAAACACTTTTGTTGACTTCAAAAGATGGTTATCATTGGTCGAATCCTACCGTTATTTTTCCACCATACAAAATTCCTGACGGCTGGAAAAAAGAAGGCTATCAAGGCATTGCCAAAGATTTATATGCGGTAATGCACCAACGTATGGGCTTTTTTGTATCGAAGAAAAAACGCTTGTTGACTTTAGCATATTATGGCATTGCGATGGATGCCAAAGACGACCCAAATGATGGAAAGGGAATAGGAAGAGTAGTAAGAGAAATTTATGCTGACGGGAAATATGGCGAAATTTATTTTATCAGAAATAATACTTCTTGGGATAAAAGTAAATCTGCTTACCCTTTTTACACCACAAGTAAAGACAAAGGCTTTATCGAAGCTTGCGACGAACTTTTAGCAACGCCTTTGATGATGCAACAATGGGTAGAAGAAGCCGACCGAAACGACCCTTTAATTCCACTAAAAAGAGAAGCAAAAGCTTTTAGTTATTATCATTTGCCCGATAATAGAGTGGTTGGTTTATGGAAACACGCTCTGACTTCTATCAGTAATGATGAAGGAAAAACTTGGCAATATAATCCTTTAAGAGCGCCGGGTTTTGTGAATAGCAATGCAAAAATTTGGGGACAAAAAACCTCGGATGGAAAGTATGCAACGGTTTATAATCCTTCAGAATTTCGTTGGCCATTGGCAATTTCAACCAGCAAAGATGGTTTGAATTACACCAATTTATTATTGGTAAATGGAGAAATTTCTACCATGCGTTATGGCGGAAATTTTAAGTCTTACGGTCCACAATATGTCCGTGGAATTATTGAAGGAAATGGCGTTGTGCCTGATGGAAATATGTGGCTTACTTATAGCATGAACAAAGAAGACCTTTGGGTAAGTAAAGTACCTGTACCAGTAAGTGACGAAGTAAAAAGCCATCCGAATGAAGTTTTTGCACAAATGAAAAATGGTGAAGAGCTAAAGTATTGGAATATTTTCAGTCCAATTTATGCTCCTGTGGCAATTGAAAAAATCGCTGATGGAACGAAAGCTTTGGTGCTGAGAGATAAAGATAAATTTGATTTTGCCAAAGCAGAAAGAGTAATTCCTGAATCAAAAAAAGTAGCGGTTGAATTTACTATTATTCCGCAACAATCAGACAGAGGTTTATTACACATTGATTTTCAGGATGGAAAAGGAACAACGGCTGTAAGATTAATTTTTGATGCAGACTCTGCTTTTAAAGCAAAAGTAGGCTACAGAAATTCTGGCATTATGAAGTACGAAGCAGGAAAAGAGTACAACGTTCGCATTGAATTAGACCGCCATAAACGCATGTTTAACATTTTTGTCAACGGACAAAGTAAAGGTACAAAACTCTTTTTTGCACCTGTTGCTTCTTTCAAAAGAGTAACCTTCAGAACGGGAGAAATTCGTCGTTTCCCTGATGCAGATACACCAACCGACCAAAACTTTGATTTGAAAAATGCTGGAGAATTAGACAAAGAAGCGGTTTATATCATCAAATCATTTAAAACGAGTCCTTATTAAAATGTCCAAAAAGAGTATCATATTTTTCCTTTTTTGTTTGCTTTCGCTCAAAGTCCAAGCACAAATTGTGTTGCCTAGAATTTTGGGACACAACATGGTTTTGCAACAAAATAAACCAATTACCATTTGGGGAAAAGCTTCTGTGGGCGAAAGAGTAAGTGTACAATTTGCAGGACAGGAAAAAACTGCTTTTGCAGATGAAAATGGAAAATGGACGATTGTCTTAAAACCTTTGAAGGCGTCTTCTACAGAAGCAGAAATGACTATTTCAGGAAAAAATGTTATCAAACTTGAGCATATTTTAGTGGGTGAAGTATGGCTATGTTCGGGGCAGTCGAACATGGAATATACCATGCGCAAAAATAGCAAAGTAAAAAGACCGAATATAGCCACTGAAAATCCTGTCGATGAATTGGAATTCGCTATAAACCCACAAATCCGTATTTTTTTAGTGAATCGGAAAGAATTAATCAAACCCGATTCATTGCATCGTGGTTGGAGTATCGCCAAAGATTCTGCCTTGCGTTCATTTTCTGCAGCAGCATATTTTTTTGCGAAAGAATTACACAAAAATCTAAATATTCCTATCGGAATGATTTCTTCAGCCATTCCGGGAAGTAGAATTGAGCCGTGGATTTCGGAAGAAGCCTTTGCAGAATCGGCTTACTTCAAAGGTCAAAAAGTAGAAGGTGAACCAGCCAAATTTTATACGCCAATGATTAAGCCACTTGTACCTTTTGCGCTGAAAGGTTTTTTGTGGTATCAAGGCGAAACCAATTGCTTTTTGAAAGAAACAACTGAATATACACAGAAATTAACAACCTTAATTAACAGTTGGCGAAAAGCTTGGGGCGATACAAAATTGGCTTTCAATTTTGTGCAAATTGCACCGCATAATTATTCGGATGCAAAAGGAAAATTGGTATTGACGAAGGAAACTTTGCCTGAATTCAGAGAAGCGCAAACGAATGTGTTGAAACTTCCGAATACTGGAATGATTATTACGACAGATTTGGTCGATAGTATTAGAGATATTCATCCAGCTTATAAATGGGAAATTGGAAGACGTTTGGCTCTTGTCGCTTTGAATCAGGATTACGACATGAAAAATATTGTTGCTTCTGGTCCAATCTTTAAAAAAGCAAAAGTAAAAGGGAATGAAATCCAGGTAACTTTTGACGAAATCGGAACAGGACTAATCAGCAAAGACGGAAAAAAATTGAGCGACTTTCAGATTGCTGGTGAAGACGGAAATTTTGTAAATGCCGAAGCGACTTTGAAAGATAACAAAGTCATACTGTCGTCACCACAAATTTCCAAACCAGTCAAAATTCGTTTTGCTTGGGACGAAGCCGCACAACCTAACTTATTTAATCAAGAAGGCTTACCAGCCCGACCTTTTAGAACAAATTTATAATGAAGCGTAATTTTTTAATCATATTTCTTTGCCTGATTTCTTGGTTTGTGAAAGCCCAAGAGACTCAAAAACTGTATTTGTCTGGAACAGGAAATGACAAAACCGTTAACTGGGATTTTTTCTGTACTGGGGGCAATAATTCAGGAAAATGGACAAGTATTCCTGTGCCTTCGAACTGGGAATTACAAGGTTTTGGAAAGTACAATTATGGTTTTTCGAAAGATAGTTCAAGAGGAAAAGAAAAAGGTTTGTACAGACATACTTTTAAAGTACCAAATACTTGGAAAGGCAAAACTATCAATATCGTTTTTGAAGGCGTGATGACTGATACCGAAGTGAAAATCAACGGAAAATCGGCTGGAGCTACGCATGAAGGGGCTTATTATGCTTTTCGTTATGACATTACGTCACTTGTAAATGTTGGTGAAAATAATTTGCTGGAAGTAACTGTTGCCAAACATTCAGCCAATGCTTCTGTAAATGAAGCAGAGCGAAAAGGCGATTTTTGGATATTTGGAGGCATTTTTCGCCCTGTTTACTTAGAAGCTTTACCGACGCAACATATTGAAAGAGTCGCTTTGGACGCTGATGCCAAAGGAGTTTTTAAAGCCAATGTTTATTTAAAAAACGCCAAAGCTTCACAACTAATTTCAGCCCAAATTTATACGCTTGATGGAAAGAAAGTTGGTACGCCAATACATCAAAAAGTAAGTAAAGCGGATGAAATTATAGGATTAAAATCGCAAGTAAACTCGCCATTATTATGGTCGTCCGAAAAACCAAATCGTTATAAAGTAATCGTTACTTTGGCGGAAAATAATAAAGTAATTCATTCGATTGAAAAGAAATTTGGTTTCCGCTCAGTATTGGTCAAACAAAGAGATGGCGTTTATGTAAATGGCAAAAAGATAAAATTCAAAGGCGTAAATCGCCATTCTTTTTGGCCAACTTCTGGTAGAACAACCAGTAAAGAAATTAGTCTTTTGGATGTAAAATTGATGAAAGACATGAACATGAATGCTGTGAGGATGTCGCATTATCCGCCAGATGACCACTTTTTGGAGGTTTGTGATTCTTTAGGTTTGTATGTGATGGATGAATTGGCAGGTTGGCACGGCAATTATGATACGCCAACGGGTACAAAATTATTGAAAGAATTAATGGTGCATGATGAAAATCATCCTTCGGTAATTTTCTGGATAAATGGCAATGAAGGCGGTCATAATTATGAATTAGACTCAATTTTTCCGCAAGAAGATATTCAAAAACGTCCTGTAATTCACGCTTGGGAAGCATTTGCAGGTTTTGATACCCAACATTATCGTGAATATAATTATGGAATTGGGAATTACGACAATG
Source organism: Arcicella lustrica (assembly GCF_034930985.1). Taxonomy (NCBI): domain Bacteria; kingdom Pseudomonadati; phylum Bacteroidota; class Cytophagia; order Cytophagales; family Flectobacillaceae; genus Arcicella; species Arcicella lustrica. The sequence continues at coordinate 324,558 of NZ_JAYGIM010000006.1, read as the reverse complement.
GACACAATATCGTAATGCCAACGGAATTTTTACATGGAATGTACGATGGCGGTCACGGTGCAGGTTTAGAAGATTACTGGGAAAAAATGTGGGTGAGTCCTTTGTCTGCTGGCGGTTTTCTCTGGGATTTTGTCGATCAAGGAATCGTAAGAACGGATAAAAATGGAGTATTAGATACAGACGGAAATCATGCAGCGGATGGAATTGTTGGCCCATATCGTGAAAAAGAGGGAAGTTATTTTACGATTAAGGAAGTTTGGAGTCCGATAAAATTTGAAGCCAAAGAAATCACTTCTGATTTTGATGGAGTCTTGAATATTGAAAATCGTTATTCGTTTACCAATATTAACGAATGTACTTTTCCGTGGAAATTGAAACAATTTGGGAACAAAAACCTTTTAGAAAAATCGGGTTCTGTTGTTTCTCCTAATATTAAGCCGAATGAAAAAGGGAGTATCAAATTGTCACTTCCAACAGATTGGCAAGCTTATGATGTGTTGTATGTAACTGCCAAAGATGCGAACAAACAAGAAATTTTTACTTGGAGTTTTAAGATTTCTTTGCCAAATAAAATTGCAGAAAGTATTGTCAAGAAAAGTGGAAATGATGAAGTGAAGATTACAATGGTAGATTCACTCTATACCATTTCTGTAAAGAACTTGCAGATTTCAATCAACAAATTCACGGGGCTTTTACAAAAAGTACAGAACGAAAAAGGAGTAATTCCTTTCAATAATGGTCCAATTGTACAAGAAGGAGCGACTAATTTCAAAAATTTCTCGCAACGTATTGAAAACGGAAATGTAATTATTACTTCTACTTTCGATAGAAAAAATAGCTACAATACTTTGGAATGGACAATTTATCCATCAGGTTGGGTAAAAATGAAGGTGAATTATTTCCCTGGAGATTACTTTACCACTTTTTTTGGAGTAAATTTTTCATTTCCTGAAAACCAAATAAAAGGTGTTGAATACATGGGAAATGGCCCTTTCAGAGTTTGGAAAAATAGAATGAAAGGAAATCAATTTGGGATTTGGCAAAAAGAGTATAACACTACGGAAACAGGAGAAATACCTTTTCTCTATCCAGAATTTAAGGGTTATCATTCAAATATGTATTGGTGTAAATTTATTGGAAAAGAACAAGCTTTTACGGTGGTTACCGAAAATGAAGATATTTTCTTCCGTTTGTTTACGCCAGCGTTTAAACAAGATCCTTACAAAAATTATCAAATTAATTTCCCGAATGGAGATATTTCATTTCTACAGGGTATTGCAGGAATCGGTTCGAAAACCAATAAAACCGAAAACTCTGGACCAATGGGCATGAAGAATATTTATTACGATTACGAAAAAGAACCAGCCAGAGCCAAAGAGTTGGTTTTGTATTTTGATTTTGTTGGAAATAAGTAGAAAGTTATGAATTGTGAATGATGAGTTGTGAATGGGGTTTTTAATTTAAAATAACTGATGTTCAGATATTTAACACGAATAATAATTTTTAGTGTTTTATAATAGGTCACTTAAATGTGCAAATCTGATTAAAAATTCTACAAAAAGTATGACTTTTTGTTTGAGAAATTATCAAAAAGTCAGGTTATAAGCTTTTACAAATAGATAAAAAATTATAAATCGCTCTATGTTTACCAATAGAATCACAAGATTTATATCAATTGATTATAAAAGAATGAAAATTACAAAACACATCTTCCTTTTTGTTGCTACCATACTTTTTGCTTCGTTTAATAAGCAAGAGGCGGGCATTCAATTACAAAATTTACGTTGCGAAATGCTCGTGAATCCAGAAGGAATTGATGTAGTAAAACCACGTTTAAGTTGGGAAATTATTAGTCCACAACGAAATGTTCAGCAAATTGCCTATCAAATATTGGTGGCTTCTAGTCCAGAAAAATTAGCCAATAATGAAGCAGATTTATGGAATTCTGGAAAAGTAAATACTGATGAATCTATCCATGTAAAATACGCTGGAATGACTCTAAAAAGTAAAAGAAGAGCTTTTTGGAAAGTAAAAATCTGGACGAATAAAGGTGAATCTGCTTGGTCGGGAAATGCTTTTTGGAGTATCGGTTTACTGAATTATGTAGATTGGAAAGGCAGATGGATTGGACTAGACCGCTCTTTTGAATGGGATAATGAAACACAATTTTCAAGACTTTCAGCAAGGTATTTCAGAAAAGAATTTCAAGCAAAAAAGACCATTAAACAAGCAACGGTTTATATCGTGGGCTTGGGCATGTACGAATTGTATTTGAATGGTCAAAAAGTAGGCGACCAAGTATTAGCACCTGTGCCAACGGATTATACAAAAGGAGTGAAGTACAATACTTTCGACGTGACAAAATTGTTGCAAACGGGTAATAATGCCATCGGAACAGTGTTGGGAAATGGACGTTTTTATACGATGCGTCAAGATTATAAACCCTACAAAATCAAGACTTTTGGTTATCCGAAAATGTTGTTGAATTTGGATGTTGAATACATAGATGGCACAAAAGAAACGATTTCTACCGATGAAAGTTGGAAAGTAACTGCCGATGGACCTATCAGAACCAACAATGAATATGATGGTGAAGAGTACAATGCGACCAAAGAAATGCCTAACTGGAATAAAGTTGGTTTTTCCGATAGTAATTGGCTAAAAGCTCAATTGGTGCAAGAAGCTGGAGGAATGTTTGAAGCACAGATGACGGAAAACATGAAAGTAATGGAAACCATCAAACCTGTGTCGATTAAAAACTTGAAAGCGAATACTTATATTTTGGACATGGGGCAAAATATGGCTGGCTGGTTGAGGTTGAAAGTAAAAGGTAAAAAAGGAGATAAAGTTACTTTACGTTTCGCCGAAACTTTACAAAATACTGGAGAATTGTTCGTCAGAAATTTAAGGGATGCTAAAGTCACTGATGTTTATACGTTAAAAGGAGAAGGACAAGAAATTTGGGAGCCTTCATTTGTATATCATGGGTTTAGATATGTAGAAATTACAGGTTTCCCGACTGTTCCAACGATTGAGGATTTTGATGGAAGAGTAGTTTATGACGATATGGCAACAATTGGTGAATTTGAAACCACTGATAAAACCATTAATCAAATCTATAAAAATGCTTATTGGGGCATCAGAAGTAATTATAAAGGAATGCCCGTTGACTGTCCTCAAAGAAATGAGCGTCAGCCGTGGTTGGGAGATAGAACTACAGGAGCTTATGGCGAAAGCTTTATTTTCGACAATGTGCGTCTTTACTCAAAATGGTTGAATGATATTGAACAAGCGCAAAAACCAGATGGAAGTATTCCAGATGTTGCGCCAGCTTTTTGGCGATATTATGGCGATAATGTTACTTGGCCAGGTACTTATATCACCATTGCTGATATGTTGTATCATCAATTTGGCGATAAAGAAACCATTAAAAAGCATTATCCTTCCATGAAAAAATGGATAGATTATATGCAAGAAAAATACTTGGTTAATGGCTTGATTACCAAAGATAAGTATGGCGATTGGTGCGTTCCGCCAGAATCTTTAGAATTAATTCATGCAAAAGACCCAGCTTTACAAACGGATGGCATTTTGTTAGCTTCTGCAACTTATGTGAGGCTTTTAGAATTAATGCAAAAATTTGCCCATTTATTGAACAAGCCTGAAGATGTAAAAGTATATTCAAAAGTTGCTGAGGATATTAAAAAGGCTTTCAATCAAAAATTCCTGAATACTCAAAAAGGAGAATACAGTAACGGAACGGTTACCGCCAATCTTTTGCCTTTGGTGTATGAAATGATTCCTGCCAATGAAAAAACAAAAGTTTGGAATAATATTGTCAACAAGATTTTGGTCGATAATAAAGGGCACATCAGCACTGGAGTAATTGGAACGCAATGGTTAATGCGTGGTTTAAGCCAAAATGGTCGTGCAGATATTGCCTATAAAATTGCTTCAAATCGTGATTATCCAAGTTGGGGTTATATGGCTGAAAATGGTGCAACAACCATTTGGGAGCTTTGGAATGGAGATAAAGCCAATCCAGAAATGAATTCTGGAAATCATGTTATGCTTTTGGGCGATTTGATTATTTGGTATTATGAAAATATTGCAGGCATTAAATCTGCAAAAGATGCTGTAGCTTTTAAGAAAATCATCATGAAACCAGAAATGATTGATGGCTTAAATGCAGGAAAAGCATCTTATCATTCCATGTACGGAACGATAAAATCAGATTGGAAAAAAGACGGAAACAAATTTCAATGGAATATCAGTATTCCTGCCAATACTAAATCTTTAGTTTACTTGCCTGCCAATTCTTTAGATAAAGTAAGAGAAGGAGGAAAGAAAATTGTAGGACTTGAAGGAATCAAATTTGTAAAAACAGAAGACAATCAATTGATTGTAGAAGTAAGTTCTGGCAATTATTCGTTTAGCGTCAATTAGTAAATATTCAGAAAAATACTCTCAAAATATTAAAATTTAATACGAATATTATGTTCAAAAAAAGCTTATTTACGGTACTATCGGTGATTTGCATACTTATAGCAAACCAAACGACTGCGCAAAAATGGAAATCGGGATTATTAGTCGATGAATTTGTGGTTGAAAATCCACCTTTTCCAGAAAGCCATGCCGCCACCATTGCTGAAACGCCCAAAGGTTTAGTTGCCGCTTGGTTTGGTGGTACGAAAGAGCGAAATCCTGATGTTTGTATTTGGGTAAGCAGAAATGAAAATGGTAAATGGCAAGCGCCACAAAATGTTGCAAATGGCATTGTGAACGATACTTTGCGCTATGCTTGTTGGAATCCAGTATTGTTCCAAATTCCGAATGGCGATTTAATGCTTTTCTACAAAATTGGACCAAGCCCTGCGAAATGGAAAGGTTGGTTAAAAACTTCTTCGGATAATGGTCTTACTTGGTCGGAAGCGAAAGCTTTGCCAGAAGGTTATATCGGACCCGTAAAAAATAAGCCAGTTTTGTTAAGTAATGGAAATCTGTTTTGTCCAACAAGTACAGAAGGTTCAGGTTGGAAATTGCATTTTGAAGTAACGCCAGATTTTGGAAAAACTTGGAGAATCGTTGGACCAATCAATGATGGAAAAACTTTCAATGCTATTCAGCCAAGTATTTTAGATCATGGAAAAGGCAAATTACAAATTCTAGCAAGAAGTAGAGACAGAGCAATTATTGAATCGTGGTCAACAGATAATGGTGAAACTTGGTCGCCTTTGGCAAAAGCTAGTTTACCAAACAATAATTCTGGAACAGACGCTGTAACCTTAAAAAATGGGAAACATTTATTGGTTTATAACCATGTTTTACCTCCGGGCGATTTAGCAAAAGGACCAAGAACACCTTTGAATTTATCGCTATCGAAAGATGGAAAAGAATGGTATGCCGCTTTGATTATCGAAGATTCTCCGATTAGCCAATATTCATATCCTTCTATTATTCAAACTTCAGATGGATTGGTGCATGTAATTTATACTTGGCGAAGAAAGAAAATTAAACATGCCGTAATCGACCCTTCGAAATTGAAATTGAAGAAAATTACCAATGGAGAATGGCCGAAAATCAAAGGATACGAAGCACCCAAAGGTGGAGAAATTACTAAAGACTAAGCGCATGAAATTCCTAAAAACTTTCTGTTTCTTGTTGTTGAGCTATTGTTCTTTGGCTCAAAATGCTGATAATGCTTTCAAAAAACCTTTGAAAGATGTCATTGCACAAATCGAAACTCGCTTTAAAGTGAAGATTCGCTATCCAGAAGATTTAGTAAAGGATAAATGGGTTACGTATGCTGACTGGCGTTTCAGACCAGATTTTGAAAAAACGATGACGAATGTATTGTCTTCTCAAGATATTACTTTTGCCAAAGAAGGCGAGAAAAAATACAAACTTCAGCCTTATCAATATCATTTAAAAACACCCGAAGAAGGCGAACAACAGCTTGCGTACTTATCAACTTTATACAACGACGAAGCAAGTTGGGAAAAACGCAAAGACGAATTACAAGCTTGTATGTGGAAAGCGCTGAAACTTTCACCTTTGCCAGCGAAGCCAACAAGTAAAGTAATCATCACGAGTAATAAACGTACAATGGACGGTTATACCATTGAAAATGTGGCGATTGAAACGCTTCCGGGTGTTTATGTTTGTGGCTCTTTGTATATGCCTTTGGAAAGTAAAGGAAAAATTCCTGTGATTTTAAATCCTGACGGTCACTTTGGTGATGGACGTTACCGTGCTGATTGTCAATATCGTTGTGCGATGCAAGCCCGAATGGGTGCTATCGCTTTTAGTTATGACCTTTTTGCTTGGGGAGAATCTACTTTGCAATTCAAATCTGAAAATCATAGAAAAAGTCTGGCGCAAACCATGCAGACGTTAAACAGTATCCGAATTTTAGATTGGTTATTGTCATTTAGTAATGCAGATGCTAGTCGTGTGGGCATTACTGGTGGTTCGGGTGGTGGAAGCCAAACGATGTTAATCACAGCTTTGGATGATAGAATTACTTTGAGCGTACCCGTCGTGATGTTGTCTTCTTACCATTCTGGTGGCTGTCCCTGCGAAAGCGGAATGGGCGTACACCTTTGTGGAAATGGTACAAACAATGTAGAAATTGCCTCAATGGCAGCACCAAGACCACAATTAATTTTATCAGACGGAAAAGATTGGACACAACATGTTCCTGAAACTGAGTTTCCTTTTCTTCAAAAAATCTATGGTTTTTACGGAAAAACAGACGAAGTAAAAAATGTACATTTTCCAGAAGAAGGACATGATTATGGAAAAAGTAAACGCTTGGCTTTGTATGATTTCCTAGCAAAAAACTTTCAGTTGGATGTGAAAAAATTGAAAGATAAAACAGGAGTAATGGATGAAACGAAAGTAATGATTGAGCCATTTCTAGCCATGTATGTTTTCGGCGAAAAAGGTGAAAATCTGCCCAAAAATGCGGTAAAAGATTTTGAAACTTTAGAGAAAATATTTGCCGAAGCGATAAAAAATTAGATAAAATGAAAAAGCTAACCATAGCGATTTTAGCAACGACAATGACTTTTTTCTGCTCGTTGCCATTGGAAAGTATTGCCCAAATAAATCAAAAATATAAAATCGGTGTCATTGATTTAATGCTTTTGAAAAGGCAAAAACTGGGAGCACTGACGCTGACGAAGGAAATCGGAGCAGATGGAGTAGAAATTGACATGGGTGGTTTGGGCAAACGCCCAACATTCGAAAATGCCTTGGCGAATGATTCTATCAGAACAGTTTTTATGAACAAAGCCAAAGAACTGAACATTGAAATGTTTTCATTGGCGATGACTGGCTATTATGCTCAGTCATTTTGTGGAAGAGAAGAGTATAAAAAATCAATTGAAGATTGCATCAAAACCATGCAATTGATGAATATCAAAATTGCTTTTTTGCCTTTAGGTGTTCAATGTGATTTGAAAAAAGACCCAGCCGTAAGAGATTCAGTAGTGGCTAGATTAAAAGTTGCAGGTGAAATGGCAAAAAAAGCAGGCGTAGTAATCGGAATAGAAACAGCGTTGAGTGCGAGTGAAGAAGTAAAATTATTAAAGGAAATAGGTTCGGAAGGGGTTAAAATTTACTTCAATTTTTCTAGCCCTTTAAAAGAAGGAAGAGATTTATACAAAGAGTTGAAAATATTAGGCAAAAATAGCATTTGCATGATTCACTGCACCAATAAAGATGGTGTTTGGCTACAAAATGACCCTGAAATTGACATGAAAAAAGTAAAAGCCACGCTCGATAAAATGAAATGGACTGGCTGGTTGGTCATAGAGCGTTCAAGAGATGCGAATAAATCAAGAGATGTCAAAGGGAATTTTGGTGCAAATACCGCTTTTTTGAAAAGCATTTTCCAGAAATAAATAATGAAATATTGCCACTACATACTTGCTTTTCTGACCTGCTGTTTTTCAATGCAAATTCAGGCACAGACGGATATTTGGGTTGCTCCAAATGGTGCTGACATTAATTTAGGTACAAAAGAAAATCCGCTTCAAACGGTTTCAATGGCGATTCGAAGAGTCCGTGAAATGCGTAGATTGTCAGAAAACAATTTCACAAAAGCCATTCATATTTATGTTCGTGAAGGAAATTATCAATTATATGAACCTATCACGATTCGTCCAGAAGATGCTGGAACTTCATTGAGTCCAACGATAATAGAAGCAGCTCCCAATGAAAAACCAATCATCAGCGGTGGTATTTCATTAAGTGGTTGGACAAAAGTAAAAGGCAACTTTATTGGCTTACCCAAAGAAGCGATTGGAAAAGTTTGGGTAGTAGATGCACCAAAAGTTGGAGGAAATGTATTGGATTTCAGACAATTATGGGTAAATAATCAAAAAGCGATTCGTGCAAAAGATACTCCTTATCCAAAAATGAATCGTATTCTGTCTTGGAATAAAAAAGAAGAAACTTGCTGGATTCCAACCCCAAAATTTGCCGAAATAGCAAAAACCAGTGGTGTAGAAATGTTTATTCATCAATGGTGGGCAATTGCCAATTTGCGAATCAAAAAAATGGAAGTACAAGGCGACAGCACAAAGCTTTCCTTTTTTCAACCAGAAAGTAAAATTCAATCAGAACACCCTTGGCCTGCGCCTTGGATTTCAAAAGAAACGGGTAATTCTGCTTTTTATTTAACCAATGCCATTCAGTTTTTGAACGAAGCTGGCGAGTGGTTTTTGGATAAAAAAGCTGAGAAATTATACTATATTCCACGAGCAAATGAAGTAATGGAAAAAGCGGAAGTAATTGTTCCTACGCTTGAAACTTTGGTACGAATAGAAGGGACAATTGATCATCAAGTATCTCATGTTTTCTTCAAAAATATTGCTTTTTGTCATACTTCATGGTTGCGTCCTTCTCAGCAAGGGCACGTTCCGCATCAAGCGGGTTTGTATATGTTGGATGCTTACAAACTTAAAATGCCCGGAACGCCAGACAAAAAAACCTTAGAAAATCAAGCTTGGGTTGGTCGCCCAAAAGCTGCTGTGGAAGTTTCTTATGCGAATCACACAGGTTTTGAAGCTTGCCGTTTTGAACATTTGGCTTCTACTGGTTTAGATTATCACAGAGGCGTTCATGATAATTCTATCAAAGGAAACCTATTTAAGGATATTGGCGGAACGGGTATTCAAGCTGGTTTTTTTGCAGATGAAGTCACCGAAATCCATTTGCCTTATAATCCTTCAGATGAAAGAGAAGTTTGTACAAACTTGCTGATTAGCAATAACTTAATTTCGGATGCTACTAACGAAGATTGGGGTGCAGTTGGTATTGGTGCAGGTTTTGTAAAAGGCATTAATATCGAACATAATGAAATTTCGGATGTATCATATTCTGGCATAAGTATGGGTTGGGGTTGGACAAAAACCATCAACACTATGAAAAATAATTACATTTCAGCCAACAAAATTCATCATTATGCCAAACACATGTACGATGTTGCGGCAATTTATACTTTGTCGGCTCAGCCCGGTTCTGTAATTTCCGAAAACTATGTCGATAGCATTTACAAAGCTCCTTATGCGCATATCCCTAACCATTGGTTTTATTTATACACAGACGAAGGCTCCTCTTATTTTACGATAAAAGATAATTGGAGTCCTTCTGCAAAATTTCTGCAAAATGCCAACGGACCGGGAAATACTTGGCAAAATAACGGCCCACAAGTAGCAGACAGTATCAAAGTAAAAGCAGGAATACAGGTAGAATATGCCTATTTATTAAAAGACAAAAAGCAAGCAGATAAGTATTGGGAAATCAATGTAGAGAAACCAGTTATTGTAGAATTGATTACTGAAAATGGACAGACCATTGACCGAAAAAAATTAGATGAAATACTCTTGAAAAGTAAGGTTTCACAAGAAGCATTATTTCAATGGGAAAATCATTTAGTGATTTTTGATAAAGTACAAGATGTGTATTTATTGCGAGAAAGACTAAAAAACGCTTTTCCGAAAGTTCAAATCAAGACTTATGATGATTTGTTTTATGAGTTCAACCAAGAAAAATGTAAAAATGGGAAGTCAGCGAAAGAATGGTCGCACACAATACTTACAGCCAATTTAGTGGCTGATACTACTTTACAAAAAGAGTACTTAAGCTATCATGCTACTCAATTTGAAAAGTGGCCAGAAGTATCACAAGGTTTTTGCAATGCCGATTTTCAGCAATTATTAATTTATAAAAATGGAAGACAATTGATGTTGGTCATCAGCATTCCAAAAGGTGAAAGTTTGGATAAACTCAATCCCAAAACGATAGAAAATAATCCTAAAGTATTGGAATGGAATAAGTTAATGACGAAATATCAAGAAGGAATTTCTGGTACAAAAAAAGATGAAACATGGGTTTTTCTAAAACCTGCGGGTAATTAAAAATTAGATTCTCAAAATTAAAAATAGCAATACAAATGTTGAAATTAGGAATTTTAGGTTTAGGAGAAGGAAGAAGTACAATGTCGGCAGCTTTGGCAAGTACGAAATTAGAACTGGTAAAAGTATGCGACCGCAACATTGATTTGTGTAAGCAAAGAGCCAAAGAATTTGACTTTCACAATTATACAACTGAATATCAAGATTTATTAGACGATAAAAGTATTGATATTATCGCCATTTATACGCCCGATAAATTTCATGCTGAACATACCAAACAAGCTTTATTGCATGGCAAACACGTTGTTTGTACCAAGCCTTTTATTGATGATTTATCAAAGGCTAAAGAATTAATAGCGCTTTCTGAAAGTACTGGAAAGAAAGTATTTGTAGGGCAAAGTTCTCGTTTCTTCGAACCGATGAAAAAGCAAAGAGCCGACTTTGAAGCGGGATTAATCGGTGAACTAATCACGATTGAAGGCTATTATCATGCTGACCACAGATGGTTTTTAGACAAAGGTTGGTCGCTAGAAAATGCTTTTAAATGGCTTTATGGCGGTTTGAGCCATCCAGTAGATTTTATCAGATGGTATTTGCCAAACATTGAAGAAGTAATGGGTTATGGCATGTTGAGTTCAAACGGTTTAAAAGGTGGGTTGAAAAATGCCGATACTATGCACTTTATTTTTAAAGCGACTGATGGAAGAATCGCCAGAGTAAGCGGTGCTTATACTGGTCCAGTTCAGCCCGTGGTGCGTGATAGCGAAATGAGTTGTATTTTAAGAGGAACAGAAGGCTGTAGCCAAGCCGATTATATGGATTTGCGCTATGCTGTTACCACAAATACAGGCGAAGAAATTGTACAAACGTGGGAACATAAGCTAAAACATTACTTCCGTTTTGAAGGGAAAAGTCACCATGCTGGCGAGTACCAAAATTATTTAGAATACTTTGCTGATTGTCTTGAAAGTGGGAAAACGGCTTATCCAAACATCAAAGAGGGTGTTGGAACTGTGGCTTTATTGCAGGCAATGGATAAATCCTTACAAACAGGTTTACCCGTAAAAATTGCTGATGTATTGGCAACGCATCAATTAAGTGCAGACATTTTAAATAATCATAAATAATGGGAAGCATTGTAGAACGCCTAACCATTTTAGATTATAGCATCGTTGTTTCCTACTTGGTGATATTGATTGTTATTGGTTATAGAGCAAGTTTTTCAGACAAATCTGATAAAGAAGAAACCTTATTTTTAGCCAATAAATCGTTGGGCTGGTCAAGTATTGGCTTTAATATGTGGGGGACAAACGTTGGGCCGTCTATGTTACTTGCCTTTGCCAGTATCGGTTACAGTACTGGAATTGTAGCCGTTAATTTTGATTGGTACGCTTTTGTCTTTTTGTTTTTACTCGCAATTGTTTTTGCACCAAAATACTTAGCTGCGAATGTAAGTACCATGCCCGAATTCATGGGAAAACGCTATGGCGATTCTACCCAAACAATTCTAGCTTGGTATGCCTTAATTAAAATTTTAATCTCTTGGTTATCATTAGGTTTGTTCGCTGGTGGGTTTTTAGTAAGACAAATTTTGGGCATTCCGATGTGGCAATCTGTGATTGTCTTAGTATTGTTTGCTGGACTTTTTGCTTTTGCAGGCGGACTCAAAGCCATTGCTAAAGTAAATGTTTTCCAAATGATTTTACTGATTGCTGTTTCGCTGACGCTTACTGTTTTGGGTGTTATCAAAGTCGGTGGAATTTCCAAAGTATATCACAGCGTTCCTGCTGATTATTGGACATTGATTCATCCTGCAAGCGACCCAAAATATCCTTGGTATGCCATTTTATTGGGCTATCCAGTAGCGGCAGTGGCTTTTTTCTGTACCGACCAAGCAATGGTTCAATCGGTATTAGGTGCGAAAAATTTAGAACAAGGTCAATTAGGCGTAAACTTTATCGCTTGGCTTAAAATACTTTCTTTGCCTTTATTTATCCTGACAGGAATTTTATGCTACATACTTTTCCCGAATTTAAAAGACCCTTCTGAAGCTTATATGACGATGGTGACGAATCTTTTCCCGCCCGGTATGAATGGTTTGGTCATCATTGTGCTGATTGCAGTACTTGTCGGAACGATTGGTTCTTCTTTAAATTCTTTAAGTACCGTTTTTACGATGGACGTGTATTTGAAGAAAATCAATCCTCAAGCTACCAATAATGAAATTATCAGGGTTGGTCGTATGACGGTAATTGCGGGTTGTTTTTTTGCTATCATGATGGCTTTGGCAATTGATAGTATCAAAGGCTTGAATTTATTCGATGTTTTTCAATCGGTTTTGGGTTTTATTGCGCCTCCTTTAGCTGTTGTTTTTTTATTGACTGTTTTCTGGACAAGAACGACTAAGAAAGCGGTAAACTTTACACTTTCGGCTGGTTCAGTATTTAGTTTGGGTGTAGGAGTAATGTATCTCTGGGTTTTTACGCCTGATAAATATCCTATTTGGCCTCATTATCTGTTACTTTCTTTTTTCATTTTTGCTTTCTTAGCGGTGTTGGCGATGATTATTTCATTGTTAGACAAAGTACCAACTGTTTATCTGGCAACTTTAGAGGAACAAAATAACATTGAAAAACCAAGTAAAAAAGTATGGATTTCTTGGCTTTTATTAGCGATTGTCATGATTGGACTTTACCTTTTTTTTAACTAATGAAAATTCAATTTTAAAATGATGAAAATACTTTCCACAAAAATCTCTTTGAAAACAAAGCTGCTGGCAGTCTTAACTTTCCTGTCTTTTTGTTCGCCTACTTTGGCACAAAATCAAGCTACTTGGATTTGGTATCCGGGTGATTTTGAAGTTTGGTTGAGTAACAAAATGCAAAATAGAAGAACAGAACGTGGTTCGTTTTTCCCACCATTTTGGAAATTGGACAGTCATTACAATTTAGTTGATTTTCATAAAGATTTTGATTTGCCCGTAGCTGAAGAAGTTTTATTGGCTGTAGAAGGACAATTCAATGTAAAAATTGATGGAAAAGCAATTGCAGGTTTTCCGAAAAAAATCACTGTACCCGCTGGAAAACATAAAGTGAGTTTAAAAGTATTTTGTCAAGACCGTGTTCCTGCCATTTTTGTACAAGGTAAAAAAGTGGTTTCGGATGCTTCTTGGCTCGTTACTTTTGAAGACAAAGAATGGATTGATGAAACAGGAAAAGCGTCTGACCAATCTGGTACAAAATGGCTTAATGCTGGTTTCTGGAATTTTAACTCGGCTTTAACGCCTCCTTCAAAATTCAAATTAGACACCAAAATTCAGCAAGCTGTAAAAACAGAAAGAAAGTCACAAAGTCTTTTATTGGACTTTGGTAAAGAGACTTTTGGTTTTATCAAATTGCAAGGTTTAAAAGGAAAAGGGAAACTAAAAATTTACTACGGAGAATCTAAAGAAGAAGCTTTGGCGACTGAAACCTGCGAAACGTTTGATGAAATTGAAGTAAATGAAACCAAGAAAAAAGACATGACGATGGAGCTTTCAAAAGCTTTTCGTTTTGTGAATGTGCAATTTGAGACTGGCGTTTCGCTTGATGGAGTATCGATGTTATATGAGTTTTTACCTGTAGCCGACCGTGGCGGTTTCCGTTGTTCTGATGAACAAATCAATAAAATATATGATGTTTCAAACTATACTTTTCATTTGAATACTCGTGAGTTTTTCATTGACGGAATCAAACGTGATCGTTGGATTTGGTCGGGCGATGCTTATCAAAGTTATTTGATGAACTATTATTTATTGTTCGATTCTCCTTCGGTTACTCGTACTTTATTGGCACTCAGAGGAAAAGACCCCGTGACAAGTCACATCAATACCATCATGGATTATACCTTTTATTGGTTTATCGGCATCAACGATTATTATCAATATACGGGCGATAAAACTTTTATTCAACAGTTTTATCCAAGAATGCAAAGTTTGATGGATTACTGTTTGTCAAGAAGAAACAGCAATGGAATGATGGAAGGCTTAACGGGCGATTGGGTTTTTATCGACTGGGCAGAAGGTTTAAGTAAAAAAGGAGAAGTAAGTTTTGAGCAATTGCTTTTGGCGAGAAGTTTAGAAACAATGGCAACTTGTGCCAATATTGTGAACGATACCAAAAATGAAGAAAAGTACAAACAATTGGCAACGGAGCTAAAAGCAAAGCTTTTCACCAATTATTGGAACAACGAAAAACATGCTTTGGTACATAGCCGAGTGGATGGAAAGCAAACCGAAAATGTAACTCGTTATGCCAATATGTTTGCAATTTTCTTTAATTATCTCGACGAAGCTAAAAAACAAGATGTTAAAACACATGTACTTTTGAACGATAAAATTCAGAAAATTACAACACCGTATATGCGTTTTTATGAGTTAGAAGCACTTTGTGCTCTGGGTGAACAAAGTTATGTATTGAAAGAAATGAAAGATTATTGGGGCGGAATGTTGAATTTAGGCGCTACTTCTTTCTGGGAAGAATACAATCCCAACAAAAAAGGCGATGAACATTATGCCATGTATGGTCGCCCATTTGGGAAAAGTCTTTGTCATGCTTGGGGAGCAAGTCCTATCTATTTGTTAGGAAAATATTTCTTAGGTGTAAAACCTACTTCTGCCGCATATAAAACCTATTTAGTAGAACCACAATTAGGCGGTTTGCAATGGATGGAAGGTAAAGTGCCAACACCCGATGGCGACGTAAAAGTGTATTGCAGCACGCAGCAAATCAAAATAACTGGTGCAGCTGGAGTAGGAACTTTAAGGTTTAAAAGTAAAATAAAGCCAAGTAGTAAAGATGGAGAAATCAAAGCTTTGGCAAATGATTTATATGAGTTAACGCTTGAAAAAGGCAAGACTTACGAAGTATTTTATGGGTTATAATATTTAGGAATATTGATTAAAAACAGACGAATTTTCGTCCGTTTTTTTATTGTCAATGCCCAAGAGAAATACTTCAATTGAATATTTGTGCTTGAAAGTTCTTTCTTGATAGATTTGAAATCTTTTTATCAAAAAATCATTGTCATTTAGAAATGATAAAATTGTACAATAGTTAGAAAAAATGATAGAGTAAAAGCCCTAGCTTTAACAATAAATTTGTAACGTTATTTTGAGCAAGTTGAATTTTATTAATACTTTATTAGATTTTTCTTAAAAATACAAAAGCTTTCCAATCGTTTTATCAATACATCAACTCATTTCAATGAATAAGTTTTTGAAATATATTATCCTTAACCTGCTCATTTGCTGTAGCTTCAGTGCGATAACATTCGCTGAGATAATTCCACAAAAAAAACGTTTAGCTACAATTTTAGTAACGGATTCTAGTCAAATTCGTATCAAATTTGGTGTCGAGAAACTTCGTTCGGCTTTAACAACTATTGGCTATGAAGTAAAGATTAAGCCTGTTTCAAATACAAAAGAAATGGGTAGCGTCATTGTGATAAGTACTTTATCTGATGAAAAGCTTCAAAATACTCTTTCTTTATACAATCTTGACAATAAAAAGGATTTTAAAAAAGAAGGATTCTCTATTTCAAAAGCAATCAATAAACCTATGTTGATTGTTGGAAAAGATGCTTCTGGTGTTTTGTATGGATGTTTGGAATTGGTGAATCAAATTAAAGAAACAGGGAAATTATCCGAACAAATTAATATCAGCGAACAACCAGAAATGGTTTTGCGTGGTACTTGTATCGGTTTGCAGAAAACGACTTTATTGCCCGGAAGAGGAACTTACGAATATCCTTATACGCCCGAAAGTTTTACGTGGTTTTATGATAAAGCCATGTGGATTCAGTATTTAGACATGATGGTTGAAAACCGTTATAATTCGTTGTACTTGTGGAATGGACATCCTTTTTCATCTTTAGTGAAATTAAAAGAGTATCCTTATGCAGTAGAAGTTGATGATGAAACTTTTAAAAAGAATGAAGATATTTTCCGTTTTCTAACCCAAGAAGCCGACAAAAGAGGTATTTGGGTGATTCAAATGTTTTACAATATTATCATTCCGAAACCTTTCGCTGAAAAACACAATCTTGAAACACAAGACCGTAATCGTCCGATTATTCCCATCATTGCTGATTATACTCGTAAATCTATCGCCGCTTTTGTTGAAAAATATCCAAATGTTGGTTTGTTGATTACTTTGGGCGAAGCGATGGAAGGCGTTGGTCAGGATGATGTTGATTGGTTTACGAAAACCATTATTCCGGGTGTGCAAGATGGTTTGAAGGCAATCGGACAAACGACAGAACCGCCGATTGTTTTGCGTGCACACGACACCGATGCACCAAGAGTAATGAAAGAAGCATTGCCACTTTATAAGAATTTATTTACAATGGCAAAATTCAATGGGGAAGCCTTGACAACTTATACGCCAAGAGGTTCTTGGGCAGAATTGCATAGAAAACTCAGTAGAATCGGAACGGTTCACGTAGAAAATGTACATATTTTAGCCAATCTTGAGCCTTTCCGTTATAGCTCGCCCGATTTTATCCAGAAATCTGTTTTGGCAATGCACAGTGTTTATGAAGCCAATGCTTTGCATTTGTATCCACAAGCCTCTTATTGGGATTGGCCATTTACGGCAGATAAAACTGACAAACGTTTATTGCAAATTGACCGTGATTGGATGTGGTACAAAACTTGGGCAAGATACGCTTGGAATTCAAACAGAAAACGAGAAAATGAAGTAAATTATTGGGGAAAAGAATTAGCGAAAAAGTACGGCTTACCGCAAGAAAAAGCCAAAAATGTCTTGACAGCGATGGAAGAAACGGGAGAAATTTCTCCGAAATTACTTCGACGCTACGGCATTACAGACGGAAACCGTCAAACACTTACTTTAGGGATGTTGATGACACAATTGATTAATCCTTTCCGTTATGGTTTATTTACGATGTTGTATGAATCGGAAGCACCCGAAGGCGAAATGATTATAGAATATGCTGAAAAAGAATGGAAAAATGAAAAGCACATTGGCGAAACGCCTGTAAGAGTAGCAGATGAAGTAGTGGCACATGGAAAAAAAGCCGTTGAAGCCATTGATAAAGCTGCCAAATTTGTCACCAAAAATAAAACAGAGTTTGCACGTTTGAAAAATGATACTTATTGCTACGATGCAATGGCGAATTTTTATGCAGAAAAAGTAAGAGCAAGTCTTTTGGTACTTCGTTATAAATATTCAAACGATGTGAAGGATTTAGAAAAAGCTTTACCACTTTTACAAAGTAGTGTAAATCATTTTTCTGATTTAGTAAAATACACTAAAAATGCGTACTTGTATGCCAACAGTATGCAAACCAAACAGCGTAAAATTCCGATGCGTGGTGTGGATGCTACTTTTATTCATTGGGAAGAAATGTTGCCAGTGTATCAAAAAGAATTAGCTCGTTTTAAGTTTTCAATTGATTCTCTGAAATCACAAAAAAATGTAACAGTAAAACAAGCTACACTTTTTGAAAATGTCGATGTAAAAGTATCATCAGGGGCAGAAGGTTTTTATCAAAACGAAAAAGGTCAGCAAGTATTCACAGATACTTTATCGGCAATTACTGATTTAGCCGTTCAATTAAAGCAATTAAAAGGTTTGAAATTTAACCGAGAAAAGCAACAATCTGTTGGAACAAGCTTAACATTTACGACAACAGAACCCGTAAAACTTTTAGTAGGCTTTTTTAATGATAAAAATCGTAAATTCTTGCAAGCACCTGAATTAGAAACAGATGCAAGTGCTAATGATTACGGTCAGTCGGAAATTAAGATTTCAAATGCAGTGCTGATAGCAGGGTTTCCAGCGGTAAATATTCACGCTTACTCCTTCAAAGCTGGCACTCATACATTGAACTTAGGCAAAGGAGCTTGTTTGGTTGTAGGTTTTATGAAAGGCAATCAAGAAATCCCAATTTCAGATGCAGGTTTAGCAGGAAACAAGAAAAATATTGATTGGCTATTTGAGTAATTAATCTAATCTCAAACCTATAAGGTTTCTAAAACCTTATAGGTTTAAAAGGTTCAAATAATGAAATATAAATCAAATCTTATCACCATACTTTTACTCTTTGTAATAAGTAATACTTTCGCCCAAAAAGCAAACATTTTATCGACTGATAAACTTAAAAATTTTGTCACAGAATTTAATGCCTCAGACGATGAAGCAGTAGAGAATTTTGTGCCAAATGCCCAATCTTTTGAATGGCTTTCACAAAATATTCCGCTTTTTGAATGTCCAGATTCTGTCATTCAAAAAGTATATTATTATCGTTGGTGGGCATTGCGTAAGCATCTGAAACAAACACCCGATGGCTTTATTTTCACTGAATTTATCACCAAAGTAAATCACGCAGGTAAGCACAATGCCGTAAGTAGTGCTTTGGGACATCATATTTACGAAGGGCGTTGGTTGCGTAATCAGCAATATATCAATGAATATACTTCGTTCTGGTTGGATGTTGACCCAAAGCATACCGTTCAGCGTTTTCATGGTTTTAGTAGTTGGATTGATGATGCAGTTTATAATCGTTATTTGGTCAATTTGGATAAAACTTTTATCGAAAAAAATCTTTTGACATTAGAAGCCGATTACAGAAAATGGGAAGTTGAAAAACAATTGCCTAATCAACTTTTTTATCAATTTGATGTAAAAGATGCGATGGAAGAATCTATCAGCGGTGGCAGAAAAGATAAAAATATTCGCCCTACCATCAACAGTTATATGTATGGAAATGCAAAAGCATTAGTGGAAATGGCGAAGTTGGTGCAGAATGATACTTTAGCCCAAAAATATGAAGCAAAAGCAACGGAACTTAGAAAATTGACGATTGATAACCTTTGGGATGAAAAAGCTAGTTTTTTCAAAGTAAAACTTGAAAAGACAAATGGATTTTCGGATGCTCGTGAAGCGATTGGGTTTATTCCTTGGTACTTTAATTTGCCAGATGATCAAGCGAATGTCGCAAAAGCATGGAATCAATTGATTGATACAACGGGTTTTAAAGCACCTTGGGGAATTACTACTGCCGAACGTCGTCACCCATTATTTAGAACACACGGTTCTGGTCACGGTTGCGAATGGGACGGGCCACTTTGGCCTTATGCCACGACCCAAACCTTAAAAGGCTTGTCGAATTTGTTAACAAATTATAAGAATCACGGAGCGATGAATGCCCAAGTTTTTTACGATGAATTATACAAATATGCCAATTCGCATCAAATGAATGGCAAATTGTACTTGGGAGAGTATCAGGATGAAAAAAATGGAGAATGGCTTAAAGGAGATAATCCAAGAAGTAAGTTTTATAATCACTCAAGCTTTGCAGATTTGATTATCAATGATTTGGTTGGATTAAAGCCAAGAGCGGATAATGTCCTTGAAATCAAACCATTAATTCCTGAAAAACAATGGGATTGGTTTTGTTTAGACAACGTTTTTTATCACGGAAAAAACCTGACAATTCTTTGGGATAAAACAGGTAAAAAGTACGGAAAAGGAAAAGGTTTCATGGCATTTGTTGATGGAAAACAAATCGCTAAAGCTAAAAAATTAAAACAATTGAAAGGGAGTTTATGAGTTCATGAGTTTAAGGTTTATGAGTAGTAGATTTTATTTACTCATAAACCTTAAACTCATGAACTTTTTACTCATAAATCCTAAACTCATAGACTCACAAACGCTAAACTCATGAACTTAAAAAGTATTGCTCTTTTCATTTTCTTGCCATTGCTGACCAACGCCCAAGCTTATAAACTTTGGTACAAAAAGCCTGCGGAAAAATGGACGGATGCTTTGCCAATTGGAAATGGAAGACTTGGCGCAATGGTTTTTGGAGGTGTTGAAAAGGACAGAATTCAGTTTAACGAAGAAACGCTTTGGACGGGCGAACCACGCAATTATAATCATCCTGACGCTGCTAAATACTTAGGTAAAATTCGACAATTATTACAAGAAGGGAAACAAAAAGATGCGGAACAACTGGCGGAAGAAAAATTCATGGGAACCAAAAGTAACGAAGGGAAACGTGAAGAATGGTTAGCAGAAGTTCGTCAATTAAAAGATTTTGTGAGAAATCCCGCCGCAGAAAATTTTGATGATTCAGCTTGGAAAACGATTAAAGTTCCAACTTATGAAGGTTGGGAAACCGTAGGTTTTGAAGGTTTAGACGGCGCACTTTGGTTCAGAACAACTTTTGATTTGCCAGAAAACTGGAAAGGCAAAAACCTAATATTGGATTTAAACAGAGTACGTGACCAAGATTTTACTTATATCAACGGAAAATTAATTGGAAATACCAATAATACAGACGTCAGAAAGTATATAATTCCTGCGGAAGTACTGAAAGTTGGGAAAAATAGCATCGCCATTCAAGTAATAAATTATTTTGATAAAGGCGGAATTGCGGGATACAAAGACACAACTCGTCACATCGGAATTTATCCAGCCAATGAAAATGGCGAACAAAGAATTTCTTTGGTAAAAGATTGGAAATACTTTATTCAAAACGATGAACCGCCAGCCGTTGGGAAATATCAAGCAGATTATCAGCCTTTTGGAGATTTGTCTCTTGATTTTAAAGGACTTCAAAATTTCACCAATTATAAACGTGAATTGTCGCTTTCGGAAGCGATTGCTAGAACAAGCTATACTTCAAAAGGCATTCAATTTACCAGAGAATACTTTGCCAGCGAACCAGACCAAGCAATCGTTATTCACCTTTCAGCTAGTCAGTTAAAAAGTATCAGTTTTGATGCAAGTTTTAGCAGTCCACATAAAAAATATGTTGTTCGTCAGCTTGATAAACATACTTTAAGTTTATCAGTAGCGGTAAGAAATGGCGTTTTGAAGGGGGAAAGTAATTTATTGATTCAAGCAAAAAACGGAAAGATTTCGACTGAAAATAATAAGATTTCAGTTGAAAATGCCGACGAAGTAAGCTTGTATTTAGTCGCTGCTACAAACTTTATTGATTATAAAAACACTTCGGGAAATCCTTTCGCCATTTGTCAGCAAAGACTAGCCAATATTCAAAAAAGTAAGCTTGCTACTTCGCAAAATTTTACCAAATTCAAACAAAAACATTTAAAAGAGTATCAACAATATTACAATACTTTTTCGATTGATTTTGGGAAAGACAAGTACGAAAATCTTCCGACCGACGAAAGAATACAACAATTTCAACATCATTCAGACCCATCATTTGCAGCATTATATGTGCAGTATGGTCGCTACTTGTTGATTTCTTCTTCCAGATTAGGCACACATCCAGCCAATTTACAAGGCATTTGGAACGATTTACTCACGCCACCTTGGGGAAGTAAATACACTACCAACATCAATGCAGAAATGAATTATTGGCCAGCCGAAGTACTCAATCTTTCGCCCATGCACGAATCACTTTTCAAAATGATTGATGAATTGGCAAAGAACGGAAAAGAAACTGCCCAAACACACTATGATGCACGTGGCTGGTTGGTGCATCATAACACGGATATTTGGCGAGGAACTGCGCCCATCAATGCTTCAAATCATGGTATTTGGGTGAGTGGTGGCGGATGGTTGAGTCAACATCTTTGGGAACATTATTTGTTTACCCAAGATAAAAATTTCTTGAAAAACAAAGCTTATCCTATCATGAAGGGAGCAGCAGAATTCTTTGTTGATTTTCTGGTAAAAGACCCCAAAATGGATTGGTTAATCAGTACGCCAGCGAATTCTCCTGAAAATGGTGGCTTGGTAGCTGGTCCAACGATGGATCATCAGATTATTAGAAATCTGTTTAAAAACTGTATTGAAGCGAGTAAAGTATTGCATTTAGACGAGAAATTTCGAGATACTTTATTGACAAAATACAAACAGATTGCACCAAATCAAATTGGAAAATATGGTCAATTGCAAGAATGGTTGGAAGACAAAGACGATACCACCAACAAACATCGTCATGTTTCACATTTATGGGGCGTGCATCCCGGCAATGATATTACTTGGGAAGAATCTCCTGAAATGATGAAGGCGGCTAGACAATCCTTAATTTATCGTGGCGACGAAGGAACAGGCTGGAGTTTAGCTTGGAAAATTAATTTTTGGGCAAGATTCAAAGATGGAGACCATGCCATGAAAATGGTAAAAATGTTAATTCGTCCTGCCAGTGGTGCGGGTGGTTCTTATGTCAATTTATTTGATGCACATCCGCCTTTTCAGATTGATGGAAACTTTGGCGGTTCGGCTGGTATTGCCGAAATGCTTTTGCAAAGTCATACCAAATACATTGATATTTTTCCTGCTTTACCCACTGATTTACAAGAAGGAAGCGTAAAAGGCATTAAAGCAAGAGGTGGTTTTGAATTAGATTTTACTTGGAAAAATGGTAAGTTGACGAGCCTAAAAATTCTTTCAAAAGCAGGAGAAAATTGTTACTTGAGATACGGAGATAAGAAAATAGATTTCCAAACGACAAAAGGGAAAGTTTATACATTTAATGGTGAATTGAAATAATGAAAAGATGCTTTTATAATTTATTTTGTTTGACTTTTTTGTTGTTGAACTCAACGCAGCTAAAAGCACAGACACTTCTTCGGAAAGATATTTCATTAAATAATAATTGGTTTACTACTGCTAAAGATTCGCTTGATAATTTTTCAAGTTTTGAAACGAGTACATTTTCGGTGAAAAATTGGAAAAAAGTAAATGTGCCACATAATTGGGATCAGTACGAAGGTTATCGCCGAATGCTTCATGGTAATAAACATGGTTATGCGTGGTATCGTAAAACCTTTAAAGTACAAGAACTCAACAAGGGAAAACGTTTTTTTCTATACTTTGAAGGCGTAAGTTCTTACGCAACAGTTTGGCTGAATGGTAAAAAAGTTGGTACTCATGCAGGTGGAAGAACTACTTTTACGTTGGATGTAACGGATGTTATTTTAAGTCAGAATCAAGATAATACTTTAGCAGTTCGAGCCGACCATCCAGCCAATATTCAAGATTTGCCTTGGGTTTGTGGTGGCTGTTCTCCTGAACGAGGTTTTTCAGAAGGCTCTCAACCGATGGGAATTTTTCGTCCTGTGCATTTAGTCATTACGAATGAAGTACGGATTCAACCTTTCGGAATTCACATTTGGAATGATTCTACGGCTTCAGAAAAATCTGCTTTGTTGCATCTTTCTACAGAAATTAAAAACTACAGTAACAAGCTTAAATCACTGACAATTCTCAATGAATTATTCGATAAAAATGGACAGAAGGTAAGTGAAATAAGTTCGAAAATTACGCTTGCTTCCAATACCGTTGCTAATATCAATCAACAATTTCCTGAAATTAAACATCCAATACTTTGGTCGATTGAAAACCCGTACTTGTATCAAGTACACACTAAAATCATTGAAAATGGCAATTTGATTGATGAAATAAAAACAGATTATGGTATTCGTACCATCAGTTGGCCAATTGGTAAAAAAGGCGCCAAACAGTTTTTATTGAATGGAAAGCCTGTTTTTATCAATGGCATTGCAGAATACGAGCATCTGATTGGCAATAGCCATACCTTCAGCAAAGAGCAAATTCATGCTAGAGTACAACAAATTAAAGCGGCTGGATTCAACGCATTTCGTGATGCACACCAACCTCATAATTTGCATTATCAGCAATATTGGGATGAATCGGGCATTTTGTGGTGGCCACAAATGGCGGCGCATGTCTGGTACGATACGCCTGCTTTCAGAGAAAATTTTAAAACACTTTTGAAAGATTGGATTAAGGAACGCAGAAATAGTCCTTCGATTGTGCTTTGGGGTTTGGAAAACGAAAGTACTTTACCCGAAGATTTTGCCAAAGAATGCACAGCATTGATTCGTCAGTTAGACCCAACGGCTTCTTCTCAAAGAAAAGTTACGACCTGCAACGGAGGAAAAGGAACAGATTGGGACGTTCCGCAAAACTGGACTGGTACTTATGGAGGCGACCCAAATTTATATGGAGAAGATGTAGAAAGACAAGTATTAATTGGCGAATATGGCGCTTGGCGAACCATAGATTTACACAAAAATCAAGGTTTCAGCGAAGATAAAATGACCAATTTGATGGAAATGAAAGTACGTTTGGCGGAAGCGGCGAAAGACAAAACGACGGGACATTTCTTTTGGTTATTCAATTCGCATGATAATCCGGGAAGAGTACAAGGTGGAGAAGGTTTACGTGAAATCGACCGTGTTGGACCAGTGAATTACAAAGGATTATTAACACCTTGGGAAGAACCATTGGATGTTTTTTATATGTTTCGGGCAAATTATGCTTCAAAGGAAAAAGAGCCAATGGTGTATATTTCCTCGCATACTTGGGCAGACCGTTGGACGAAGACGGGCAAAAAAGATAGTATTGTGGTGTATTCTAATACCGATGAAGTAGAATTATTTAACGACGTCAATCATGTTTCTTTAGGAAAAAGAAAACGAAATGGTATTGGTACACATTTTCAATGGGATGGCGTAGATATTCAATATAATGTTTTGTATGCGGTGGCTTATGTAAATGGTAAAGCTGTGGCAAAAGATTATATTGTGCTCAATCATTTACCGAAAGCCCCACATTTTCAGAGCCTTTATTCGATTAAGTCAGAAGTAGTAAGTGCCAAAAAAGATTACCAATATTTGTACAGAGTAAATTGTGGTGGAAATAAGTACATCGACCATGAAGGAAATACGTGGTTAGCCGACCAAAATAAAACCGAAAAAAATACTTGGGGTTCAAGTTCTTGGGCAGATGATTTTAAAGGAATGCCAAGTTTTTTTGCCAGTCAAAGAAAAACGAATGACCCAATTGCTGGCACAAAAGATTGGCAATTATTTCAAACATTTCGTTATGGACGTGAAAAATTGAAGTACCATTTTAATGTTCCTGACGGAGAGTACTTGGTTGAATTGTATTTTACTGAACCTTGGCTTGGTACGGGTGGTGGCATGAATTGTACAGCTTGGCGTTTATTTGATGTAGCGGTGAATGAGCAAACGATTTTAAAAAATGTAGATATTTGGAAAGAAGCAGGACACGATGGTGCATTGAAGAAAACAGTGAAAGTAAAAATAAGAGGCGGTCAATTGGTGATTTCTTTTCCGAATGTTAAAGCTGGGCAAGCACTTATTTCAGCCATTGCGATTGTCAGTTTGGATAAAAGACTAAGTACGGTTTCCCTAAATTCAGGTTTGATTCAAGTAAAAGAAGCAAATACTGATACAAAAATGCAATATTGGTTGGACACAGGTGATAAAGTATATTCAGACGATGATGCAAAATTTGTGTCCTTGCCATCAAATTTGTACAGTGCAACATACCTACAGTTTGCCAAAAATGAGAACACAGAAAAGCTTACATTTACAGCTACTGAAAATATTGATGTTTATATAGCAATACCAACATCAGTGATTAACAAACCAAATTGGCTTGTTAATTTTGAGGAAACGGGTACTTTCATCGAAAGTACTTATCAAAACAATACAGCTTATAAAGTTTTAAGAAAACGCTTGTCGGTAGGAAAGGAGTTAACGTTGGGTAAAAATCCTGAAAATTCAGCACATTATTTGTTGATGATAAACCAAAGCAGTACCATTGAACCCGCTTATGATTTAAAAACAGTAAAAAGTTACAAGGCCATTGAAGGTAAATTGCTAGGAAATGCAGTGAAAGAAATATTGATGGAAAAAGAAAGAGTATCTTTCAAAAAGCCATCTGGCGATGTTTTAGAATGGACAATTTCAGTAGGTGTTGCTGATACTTATTCTTTAACAATAAAGTACCATAACCCTCTTGATAAAATTTTACAAGCGAGATTAGCGATTGTTGCCACAAATGGAACCGTGATAAAAAAAGGAGATTTAATATCTTTTCCTCCTTCTAAAAAAGGAAAATGGAGCTATCATAACACAAGTACAGGAACAATGATTAACGCAGGAACTTATCAAATAAAATTGATAGGTGAAGATGCCGAAAATCTGACGCTCGATGCTATTGATGTGCAATAAATTGCTGGTTTGTCTAAAATATCAGCAAAAATTTTCAGAAGAAGATAATATCGTATAATACAAAAGAAAAATCCTATAAATAACCAGAGAAATACTACTGTATATTTGTCCTGTAGAATATAGAACAAAATACAGTTTTATAATCATACAATCCTGATTTAGCATACATGAAAAACCTTCCATTTTTTGATTTAGCCATCATTATTATCTACTTAATAGGGATGGTTTTGGTAGGGTTTTATTTTTCGAGAAAGAATAAAAACGCTGAGCAATTTACAACAGCCTCTGGTAAAATTCCGGGTTGGGCAATCGGAGCATCTATCTATGCTACTTTCTTGAGTAGCAATACATTTTTAGGTGTACCGGGCAAAGCATTTGGGACAAATTGGAATGCTTTTGTATTCAGTTTATCGATGCCTTTGGCTGCTTGGGTTGCATCGAAATATTTTGTGCCTTTTTATCGAAATACGGGAGAAGTATCCGCTTATACGCACCTCGAACATCGATTTGGTGCTTGGGCTAGAACTTATGCCGTTGTTTGTTTTTTATTGACACAATTGGCTAGAATGGGTTCCATATTTTTTGGAATAGCCCTTAGTTTACAAGCACTTACGGGTTATTCGATGGAATTAATCATGTTGGTGATGGGTGTTTGTATCATTATTTATACTGTTTTAGGTGGAATTGAAGCCGTTATCTGGACAGAAGTAGTTCAGGCAGTGATAAAAACCTTTGGAGCTGTCTTGATTTTGTATCTGATTATCAGTGAAATGCAAGGTGGAGTAGATAAAATTATTGATATTGGTGTAGCAAATAATAAGTTTAGTTTAGGCAGTTTTTCTCCCGATTTTGTGGATTCATCGTTTTGGGTGGTTTTGTTGTATGGTTTTTTTATCAACCTCAATAATTTTGGGATGGATCAAAACTATATCCAACGTTATCATACCACATCATCAGTAAAAGAAGCGGCAAAATCACTATGGCTTTGTGTGTGGTTATATGTGCCAGCGTCTTTAATTTTCTTTGTAATAGGCGCATGTTTATTTGCCTATTATCAGGTAAATCCAGAACTGATTGAAGCAGTAAAACATCAGGTTGCACTTGAGCGATTACCCAACGCATCGCCAGCAGAAATTCAGGCGATGATGGCAACTTTACAACCAGCAGATTATGGTGATAAAGTAATGCCACATTTTATGGTAACGAAAATCCCAGCCGGATTAATGGGCTTAATTATTTCCGCAATTTTATCAGCGGCAATGAGTACCATTAGTTCAGGGATGAATTCATCGGCAACGGTTTTTTCTGTAGATATTTATCAACGATACATCAGTAAAGATAATAGTGAAAAGAAGCAAATGAATTTACTCCATATCGCTACGGTTGTCTTTGGTTTGTTGGGAATGGGAACAGGAATTGCGATGATTGGCGTAAAAAGTATTTTGGATGTTTGGTGGCAATTATCAGGAATTTTTGCGGCTGGAATGCTAGGTTTATTTTTATTAGGAATTATAAGTCGCCAAAGTAAAAATCACGAAGCATTGATTGCTACGATAATTGGAATTTTAGTAATTATCTGGATGACTTTCTCTCCGAGTATTCCAGAAGAGTATGCTTTTTTGAGAAATACACTGCATAAAAACATGATTATTGTAATAGGAACACTGAGCATTTTTCTGACGGGAATCCTTATTACGAAGTTTAAAAAACGAGCATAATAAAGAAATAACAATATTTAATCATTAAAATTTTTGGTGTAAACGTTAATGTTTTCACCCTGAATGTCTGTACCCTTTTGGGTTCGAATGAATGAGTCGTACTCGCTTGTTAGCATTTGAATTTAATAGAGGTAACAGCTTATCTAATTTAATTACGATGGAAAAATCGAAAAAAGGTTTTATCCCAGTCATGCTTACGCCTTTTAATGACAACGGATACATTGATTTTGACGCTTTAACAAAACTCACAGAAATCTATTTAGAAGCTGGAGCGAGCGGTTTGTTTGCTAATTGCTTGTCTAGTGAAATGTTTGAGCTTTCAGATCAAGAAAGAATAGCATCAATAATGCACGTTATCAAAGTTGTAAACGGAGCTGTTCCCGTTGTAGCAACTGGTACTTTTGGCGGAGCAATTGAAAAACAAGCAGATTTTGTAAAGAGAGTAAACGATACTGGAACAGAAGCTGTAATCCTGATAACCAGTTTGTTAGCAGATGAAAATGAAGCCGATGAAGTATTTAATGAAAGAGTTTTTTCTTTATTAGATAAAACAGAAAAAATTCCAGTGGGCTTTTATGAATGCCCTGTTCCTTATAAAAGAGTACTAGCACCAACACAATTAAAAGGTTTTGTAGAAACGGGAAGAGTAATTTATCATAAAGATACTTGTTTGGATATTGAACAAGTAAAAGAGAAAATTAAGCTTACAGAAGGATATAAATTTGGTTTGTATGATGCTTACATGGCTCATGCCGTGGATTCGCTGAAAGCAGGTTCGGCTGGACTTTCGTGTATTCAGGGGAATTATTTTCCTGAATTGATTGTATGGCTTTGCGATAATTATGAGGACGATTCTCAGCAAAGTGAAGTAGCAAAAGTACAACAATTTTTGATTGATAACATGGATGTAATGCACAACGTATATCCAATAGTTTCAAAATATTTCTTACAAAAAAGAGGTTTAGATATTTCAACTTTTACTCGAAGAAAAGTGGGAAATTTTACGGATTCTATCACCAAAGAAATCGAAACACTTTATAATGATTATGGGCTTTTGCAGGATGAATTAGACTTGAAAATGGCACTGAATTACTAAAAACACAAAATTTTGACCAAATTATGTTTAGATATTTTGGTCTTTGAGATTCATCTTCATTCTTTCACTACAGTCAGCTTGTTTACATTTGCTGTAAAAAGTGAGAGAATGATGAAGAATTTCACAATTAAAAAACTCACCAACCATATTTTGTATGTTCTGAATTCTAGGGTCGCAAAATTCTGTAACTTTCTGACAATCAGTACAAACGATATGGTCATGCTGGCGCCTTCCGTAAGCTTTCTCGTATCTTGAAGAAATTTTATTCCCAAATTGATGCTTAATAATTAATGCTGCTTCAACCAGCAGTTCTAAAGTATTATAAACTGTTGCTCGGCTAACATGATAATTTAGCTGTTTTAGAGCTAGATACAATTCATCCGCTTCAAAATGGTCATTTCTTTCATAAATATGCTCTAGGATTGTTAATCGCTCATGCGTTTTACGGTATCCTTTTGTATCAAGAAATTCCTGAAAAGATTTTTTAACTGTATTGATATTTGATAATGCCATGCACTATTAATGTGATATGGTTTATAGATTGTTTCCCTAAATTTTTGAACGGTGTAAAATAAATTTAACACAAGCACACAAATCATTGATTGCGTACTTGTGTTAAATCCTTCATACTCTAATCATTGTGTGAAATTAGACTAAATCTAAATAAAAAACAACAAGATTGCACTGAAATTATTTTTTAATCGACCTAGCATGAAATTAAAGCTGATTTTACTCTTTTATCCATCGCCAACTTGCTAGATTCAATAACAAACTGCTGATAAAAACAAAACTCAGCAAATTCAATTGAGATAAATCCAGTTTTGGACTCATGAATTCTTCTACTAAATGAGCCAAGTTTGCCAAACTAAAAAGAATAGAAAGATAAAAATTGATTTGACGGATGAGTGGTTTTTCGATAAAAAGTATGAAAGTAACCAACATCATCGGTAAAATTTCAAAGACAAACCTGATAATGGCGGCACTTGTGGGAACAACACCATTGGCATTTGGTCTTTTAATATCAACGCCATAAAAAAGTTCACTAACGTGATAATTGAAATGGAGAATCATACACACCACGAATAATATCCAAAGTGTTACTATCTTTTGTGAATTGTTCATCTGTGAAAAAGGTTTATTTGCTTAGTTTAATGAAATGATTTGTCATTCCTCCTTTAGCGATATTAGTACTTTTTGTTGCTTTTCCCGTAGCTGGGTCGTACACATAAAAGCCATTTAAACCCAAGCTTGTATTATTTACATTGAAGTATAATTTACCGTCGTACTTATATGAAAAAGGATAGGCATAAGCGGCAGTTAAAGGAATATCTTGAATAATACTAGCTGTTTTTGCATTCAAATCCAACTTTACCCAACGTTGGTCTGGGTCATTAAATACGCTATTCGATAATTCTTGATACTCCACGGCTGTAATTGTTCCGTTCGCCAATTTTCCTACTAATTCTAATACTCTTGCAGAGTTTGATTGTCCAGATACTGCGGCAAAAGCAATTCCATTTTCATGATAAATTGTACCCATTGCTAATTGTACCAAAAGTGAGTTTAGCCCAATCGCATCAACAGGATTGAATTTATAAGTAGCGTCAAATTCAGTACTGTTTGCTGGGATTT
The DNA here is from genome assembly GCF_034930985.1 of Arcicella lustrica. Lineage (NCBI taxonomy): Bacteria > Pseudomonadati > Bacteroidota > Cytophagia > Cytophagales > Flectobacillaceae > Arcicella > Arcicella lustrica. The sequence goes on along the minus strand of NZ_JAYGIM010000006.1, from coordinate 293,637 downwards.
TCAGAATTTGCGGACGAGAACGTTTGGCTGCATTAATACCAAGTTGATTATCGAGTCCGTAAGAACCTTGTGTTAAAATATAAATATTTCCAGTTTCATCCACCATACTATTTTCTAAACCTCTTGATACTGGATACATTGCTTGTTCTATCATCAAAGTTTTTTCCCATTGCTTTGTCGTCAAATTGATTACTTCAACATAAATATCCTGAGCATCATAAAAAGAACCTGTTTTAGAATTGTCAGTATAAAGTGGAAGAAACAACTTATTATCTTGCTTTCTATAGATAATGGTATTGTAATTATTTCGTTCGTTTGCTGGGAAATCTTTCGCTTTCGACATATCAATATCTCCCAACTTTTCCATCGTTGTCGGATTAAATAAATGTACAGAATGGTTTACGCCCGTAGTATAAACGCCAAGATTTTCATTAATGATTTCAACATCCCAAACATAACTTAGCAGAGGGATTGAAGCAACTTCGGTCAATAAACCTGTCGCTTTTGAAACGGCAATTTTAGAAAGCGTTTGTTCTGCTTTAAGCGATTGCCCAAACATAAAATTCTTCCAGGTAGCTCTTGGGTAAAAATATTCATAAGATGATTTGGTCGTCAAATCGAGATTTTCGCCTGGAATACTGTTATAATAGCCAACATAATAAGCGTTACTGGCGGTAGATTGCGACAATGAACTGACAACATAGCCTTCTTCCATATAAAGTGATGTGGATTCCGTTACAGGCTCGTCTTTTTTACAAGCACTTATTGAAAACAGAAGGGCAGCGAAAAGAAATAATTGTGTTTTTTTCATGGGTTTATTAAAAATTATTGATTTCATAAATGATTTTTCCGTTGAAATTGATGCCTGCTTTAGGCACTAAAAAGTTATCATAGAGTTCTGCATTCAATAGGTTTTGAACATTGAATGAAAGGGTTAAATTTTGTTTACTTAGTTTGTACGAACAACCTAAATCAACACGGTGCTGAACAGGCACATAGGCATCTGGTGTGGTTGATGGAGAATTGTTTGCGGCTACCAAAATGTGATTAAATGCTCCGATATAATTATAAAAAGTATAGAATCGTACTTGGTTTTTTTGTTTCAAAAAATTATTTTTTTGCCAAGATAATTCTACGTTGCCAAAGGTTGTTGGGTAATTTGGGAAAGCCGTTCCTATCAAATAACTATTGCGTGAATCCAAAACAGCCGTAAAGGTTTTACTGAGTAAAGTAAGGTTTGCCTTGAGGTTAATTGCTTTTTTGTACCAAAGTGAAACATCGCCTTCACCACCTAAAGTTCGTACTTGGTCGGCATTTTCATATCTTCTGAAAACGGAACTTCCTAAGTAAATGATATTATATTGTTGACGATAAAATCCACTTAATGAAGTACTTAAGCGAATATTTTCTCCAATCTGATGGTTTGATGAAAGTCCAATATTTAGGTTGTCACTACTTTCTGGCGAAAGGTCTGTATTTCTAAGAATATCGCCACCATTTCCCACAAATTGATAGAAAAGAGGAATTAAAAAACCTTTTTCAAAAGAGGCTCTCAAGAAAGTATTTTCATTGAAGCTATACTTTAAACCCGCATTCCAACCCCAAAAATTTCCATTCTTTTTTACCAATAAAAAAGTATTGTTTTCGGCACCATCCAGTTTATAATCATATTTTTTTACCGCTCCAGATAAAGTGATTTTTTCACCCAAAAGTCCTTCATATTGCAAGCCGCCAATGTTTTTGGTAAGATACTGAGGAATGGTTAGGTAATCTATTTCACCTTCTTCATTCAAGTAGTCTGTTCCTGTTAACTTTTGTTTTGCATAAAGGTTAGACAGTAATAATTTATGTTTTTCATTGATTCTGTATTCAATGCTAGTTCTGTTAGTGATTCCTTCATTGTAATTAATGCTATTTCCCAAGCTATATTCGCCCGCTTGGTTCTTTCCAATGATGCTACCGCTCCAGCTATATACGTTTGTTGTGGTATCAACAAATCGTAAAGATTGCTTCGTGAAATTACCAAGAGTACGTAACCAAACTTTTTCGTTCAAGAATGATTTTTCATACTTCAATACTGCCGATAAATTCTTGCCAGTATATTTTGCTTCACCAATGGCAGTATTCGCAATTCTGGCACCATTTTGCATTTCTTTATCTCCACCAGAAAGATTTAACGAAAGTCTCAATTCATCCGCCCAAGCTTTGCTATGTGTCCCCAAAGTAAGGCTTCCGTACAAAAAGCTATAAGTATCATGAAAACGTTTTACTTGTTCATACTTGTTGGTTTCATAGACCAAAGCCCTCATTTTGTAACTATTGTCTGAATAATTATAGCCCAATGAAGCATTCAAGAAATAATTGTTTTTGTTGGCTAAACCAAGATTTACGTCACTCAGATGAGTGTTGAAGGAAGCAATATTATAAGAAGCCTTCAACGTATTATAGGCTTTTTGTTCAGTGATAATATTGATTCCGCCGCCCATTGCATCAGAACCAACATCAACAGGTAAAACGCCTTTATAGACATCCACACGCTTGATATTGCCCAGCGGTAAGTTTGAAATATCGAAGGATGGATACATAAATTCCATCGGAATACCATCAATGTAAACCCTAATGGCATTACCTCTTAAACCGTTGATTGAAATATCAGAAGCTTCACCTAGTGAACTTGAACGACGAATTCGCACGCCAGAAATTTTATCAAGTACGTCTGTTAAAAGTACAGTCTGATTAATCACATCTTTGATTTCAATGCTTTTAATGGATAGCGCTTTTGTTTCTTGAACTTTTGTTTGTGCTGTTGCTTTTACGACGACTTCATTTAATTCTTTGGTGGAAGATGCTAATTGAATGTCAATTTTTTGAGAAGAATTACTTACAATGACTTTTTGCTCGATACTCTGAAAGCCCACTGCACTGAAAAGTAAAATCTGTTCGCCCAAAGGTAATTTGGATAATTTAAAATAGCCATCCGCATTTGTGATAGTTGCATTTTTTGAATGTTTCAAGGATACAGTAACGAATGGTAATACATGTCCTTCTGTATCTTTTACTACTCCTTCAACTACACTTTGTTGTGCATATAGCTGAAAGGTCATTAACGTAAAGAGGAAAATTAGTCTCATTTTTTGGATTAGGATTATTGTGCAACAAAATTAGAATATTATTTGGAAATAGTCTAAATAAAAATAATATTTGCAAAAAATATTTTTATGATAGCTATATACTTTAACCTAATGGGTATTTTATTGTACTATTCTGAGACCAAATACTTTCCGAAGAATATACAAATCCCAAATTTATCTTACCAAAAACCTATCAGTTTATTGATTTGTATCATTGGACTTGTCATTTTCATTGACCAATGGGGCTGGACAATGGGTTTGTTAATGAGTTTGAGCAGTCTTGTTTTATCGGCATCTGTTTGTCAATTATTTACTGTTTTGGGGAAGCAATGGTTCATCGCTTTCTTGGTGTTTATTCATAGTTTACTCATCCTAAACCTCTTTAACTATGCCAGCTAAAAAAGAATATTTATCGACTTCGGGACAAAGATTTTTGAAAGTATCAGCAGGAATTTTAGGAGGATTATTCCTTTCAGTTGCTATTCATTTATTAATTGGTTCGCTTTTAAAAAGTGAAGTAGTCGTCATGCTTACTTCAACATTCACCGCTTTTCTATTGTGGGCAGCACTGCTTGCCATTGCTTTTTTAGCTAAAAACGGCTGGAAAATTTGGGGAATTTACCTAGCAGGAATTCTAATTTGTTCATCAATTATTTACTTAATTCGCTAAAATGAAGTTAAAAGGACTATCAAATCGAGCATTTAATATTTTTTTTCATACACATACTGTCGCTGGAATTGTGATAAGCTTTGCCTTGTACATCATTTTTTTTGCGGGAGCATTCACTATTTTCAGAAGTGAATTTTATCAATGGGAAAACCCTGAAGCAAGAATTATTCTGAAAGAAAACCAGCTTGATTATGAACAAATAATCCAAAAAGTTCAGCAAGAATACAAAGATGCAGATACTGAAAAAAATCTAATTATTAGGTCTGGAACAGCCAAAGAACCGCTCACTACCATTTGGGTTCCAATGAAAGAAGTTGTTGAAAAAGCAACCAAAAACAAGAAAGTAAGTCCAAAATCAAGAGCCGAGTTGATAGAATTGTCGTATCATCCCATCAATAAAACCTTAAAAGTATCCGAAGGAAAATTCCAAAAAGAGGGAACAACAACCATTGGCGAAACCTTATTTCGTTTGCATTATTTTAGCCAGATTCCATTAATTGGCTCGTATTTATCTGGTTTGGTGGCTTTTTTCTTTTTATTTGCGAGTATTACAGGGGTGTTGATTCATTGGAGAAATATCATTACAAAATTTTATGGCTTTTCAATAAAAGGTACTTGGAAACAAATCTGGACGAACGCCCATACCGTTTTCGGACTTATCGGATTACCTTTCCAGATGATGTACGCCGTTACGGGGGCATTCTATTGTTTGTCAATTTTACTGCTAGCTCCCGCCACTTTAGTTTTTTTCAATGGTGACCAGAAAGCCGCACTCGCCGCATTCAGACCTGATAGAGTAATTGAAGTAAATGAAAAATCGCCAGTCAGTTCAACCCTAAAACCAATCAATACAGTAATTGGTGAAATCAAAAAAAGAAATCCTGAACTGGAAATTAGCAATGTAACCATCAAACATTTGGGTAGAGAAGACGCTGTGCTGACGGCTCAGGTAAAAGACGAATCCATCTTCAACGGTTACGGAGTAATTGGAATTACCTTAAAAGATGGAAAACGAATTGTTGAAATGTTACCCAAAGAAAAAACATATATTCAAGCTGTTTTAGGAGCAATCGGAACAATACATTTTGCAGAATTTGGTGGAATTTCCTTAAAAATCATGTTCTTTCTTTTAGCATTAATCACTTGTTTTATCATCATCAGTGGCGTACTAATTTGGAAAGAAGCCCGAAACAAAAAAGAATATACCGAGAAACAAAAGAAATTCCATCACCGAATTACGATGTGGTATTTGGCCATTTGTTTTGGTTTGTTTCCAGCCACAGCTATTTTATTTATGGCTGAAAGATTTATTCCTATAACTTTATCAAACCATAGTTTTTGGGTAAATACCAGCTTTTTTAGTTCATGGCTTTTGTTGATGATTTTGGGTTTATTTTGGAAAAATGAATCTCTTCTGACGAAAAGATTTTTATACATCAATGGCTTTTTATCTTTGATTGTGCCAATTTCAAATGGAATTTCAACAGGAGATTGGTTTTGGAAAATGCTTGTTAATCAACAATTCTATGTGGCTGCTGTTGATATTTTTTGGTTGTTAACAGCTTTGATAAGTATTGTTTTAGCAAGCACTATTCTGAATAAATCTGATGAAACGAAGAAAATGAAAACGGTATCAATGATAAAAAATAATGAACAACTAGCTTAAAATGAGTGATTTACACCACACGATTATTCTTTTTATATTCACTCGGTGTTTGTTGCGTTACTTGTTTGAAACTTCTTGAAAAATAAGATAAACTCTCAAAACCTGTCTTGCTGGCGATTTCCAAAAGTGGTAAATCAGAAGTAATCATTAGTAATTGTGCTCTTTCAATGCGTTTAAATTGTATGTAACTCAGCGGTCTTTCTCCTGTATTTTCATGGAAAATTCTAGAAAAATAATCTGGACTTAAATTTGCTCTGTCAGCCAAATGTTCAACGGTAAGGTTGTCTTCAAGATGAGTCTGAATGTAATTAATAGTTTCTAAAATTTTGGATGGAATAACAGTTTTCTCTTCAGAATCAAAATACTCTCTTGCCAAAAATCGAGAGAGTAATTGCATAATAATTCCTTGGGTTTCCATCAATGCTGAGGCATCTAAAGCATCATTTTTCTCTTTAAATTCTTGAAGAATTGGATACTTTTCATAGACTTTTGGGTCGTTAGATTGCGTCAACCCTCTTCCTTTATTCAGGCTCAAAAGTCTTTTAAAATGTGTAAAATCTTGGGCTTCAGCTGGTACTTTAATGATTTTTCGATGATTCGAAAATAAGGCATTTCCATCAATAGATTCTTCAATAAATTGTATGTAATACTGGCTTAAAAAGTGATTACACTGATAATTGCAAATGGTAAAGCTTGGCACCAAGTATAAAAAATTAGGTGCTAAAGTTTGACTTTCTTGTGCATTAAAAAGTAAACCTTCGCCTTCATCTATCAAATACATTCTGTAAAATGGACTAATTACATGTTTGAAATTCCAAGTTTTGTTCAACTTTACGTAATCAGTATTTAAGAGGGAAAAAGTATTTTTTAATGATTTCCTGAGCATTTTTTTATTTTATCAGCTTAAAATCTTTTTGTAAAAATATTCATAAAAGTCGGATTTGTGAAAATATTTGTCAGTTTTGTATAATATTAATAATATATTGTATTATAGATTTGTAATATTCTTTGCTCAATTTTATGATAATAAACCGACTGTTATTGATATTAATTTTCTTGGCAAGTTTTACTTTACTTTCCTGTTCGCCGAAAGTACCTGAAGAGGTTGAAATCGCCATGAAAGAAATCCCAGATGAATTGGATTATAATATTCATGTAAAACCCATTCTTTCAGATAAGTGTTTTGCTTGTCATGGGCCTGATAAGGCTAAACAAAAAGCAGGGTTAAGATTAGATTTAGCCGAATTTGCGTATAGAGATTTACCAGAAAATCCGAACAAAGTTGCTATTGATCCAGGCAATTTGGCAGATAGTGAATTCTTCCACCGAATCATTTCCGACGACCCAAATTATGTAATGCCTACTCCTGAATCGCATTTAAGTTTAAGTGCCAAAGAAAAGGCGATTTTAATTCGATGGATTAAAAAAGGTGCTGAGTATAAACCTCATTGGGCTTTTGTAAAGCCAGAAATGCCAGATGTTCCTGAAGTAGAAAATGAAGAATTGGTTAACAATCCGATTGATAATTTTATTCAGGAGAAATTGAGTCAAGAAAAATTAGTCCCTTCAAAAGAAGCTCCCAAAGAAATTTTATTGCGTCGATTATCGCTTGATTTAACAGGATTACCGCCAACAGTTCATGAAATAGACGCTTTTTTAAAAGATAATACTCCAGACGCTTACGAAAAACAAGTAAACAGATTGCTGAATTCGCCACATTATGGCGAAAAAATGGCTGTAGATTGGCTAGATTTAGCTCGTTTTGCAGATTCACACGGTTATACTGTGGATAGATTGAGAGATATGTCGCCCTACCGTGATTTTGTAATTAATGCTTTCAATAAAAATTTGCCTTACGACAAATTTGTTCATTGGCAACTGGCTGGTGATTTGATGCCGAAACCTACGAAAGAAATGATGATAGCTACAGCATTTAACCGAAATCATCAGCAAAATATGGAAGGTGGAATTGTGGAAGAAGAATTCCAAACCGAGTATGTAATAGATAGAACCAATACTTTTGGCGATGCTTTCTTAGGGCTTTCTGTTGGCTGTGCCAAATGCCACGACCATAAATATGACCCTATTTCACAGAAAAATTATTATCAATTATTCAGCTTTTTTAACAATGTAAAGGAAGCTGGACAAATTTCTTGGGATGACGCTTTGCCTACACCAACGATGATGTTGCCAAGCAAGGAACAAGAACAAATACTTCATTTTATCAATACCAAAATTGCCCAACAAGAAAAAGTAATTGCCCAAACAGTTACTCAAGAAAATTCTAATTTTCAGCAATGGCTCACCAATAAAGGCTATCAAAATCTTGCGAAAGAAAGTATTCCAAAGGCTGGTTTACAGGCATTTTTTACTTTTGACGACAGTTCTTTGAAAAATTCAGTCAATCCAAAACAAGTAGGTGTGATGAAAAGAGAATCGGGACAATTGGGCGATAAACCTGTTTTTGAAAACACTGCGAGCGGAAAATCAATGCTGATGAATGGAGATGTTTTTCTAGATTTAAACCAAGTGGGTGTTTTCAGAAAATCTCAAGCTTTTTCAGTTGGTATTTGGGTAAATATTCCAAAAGATTTGAAAGAAGGAGTAATCCTACACAAAAGCCAAGCAGAGCGATTGTATAATTTTAGAGGCTATCATTTGTACTTGAAAAACAATCGTTTAGAAATCAATATGGCACACACAGCTCCATCAAATGCCATCACAAAAATTTCAAAACAGCCAGTTATTCGTAATCAATGGATTCAATTGACGATTACTTATGATGGTTCGTCAAAAGCAAATGGTTTTAGGTTGTATCAAAATGGAGATGAAATGGCGATGGAAACCACAACAGACCAATTGACCAAAGATATTTTGTTTGGATTTGATGTACAACCGGGTTTGCAAATTGGCGCTTGGTGGCGTGGTTTTGGTTTTAAAAATGGGAAAGTAGATGACATTTCGGTCTATAACCGAGTACTAAGTCCTTATGAATTAAAGATACTTGCCCAAAAGGCTAATTGGTCAAGTTTGGCAAATAAAAATAGCAATCAACTTTCGGTACAAGAAGTATCAGATTTAAAGCAATATTACTTATCAGCAGTTTCTCCAGCTTTACAAAATTCAAGAAAAGTATTAACACAATTGCGGACTACCTTAGCAGATTCAACAGAAAAAATTGATGAATTGATGGTGATGCAAGAAATGCCAAAACCTAAAAAAGCACATATTTTACTTCGTGGGAATTATGATGCTTTTGGGGAAGAAGTATTTCCGAATACGCCAGAATCCATTTTAAGTTATCCTGAAAATTTACCTAAAAATCGTTTTGGCTTAGCACAATGGCTTACGCATGAAGACCATCCGCTGACGGCAAGAGTAGCTGTAAATCGTTTTTGGCAAAATTTCTTTGGTGTTGGTTTAGTAAAAACAACGGAAGATTTTGGAAACCAAGGAGAAATGCCAACGCATCCAAAATTGTTAGATTGGTTGGCAATTACTTTCAGAGAATCGGGTTGGGATGTTAAAAAGCTCAATAAATTGATTTTAATGTCGGCTACTTACAGACAAGATTCCCGTGCGACGAAAGAAGCGAGGGAAAAAGACCCTGAAAATCGCTTATTGGCGCATGGCCCAGTCAACAGAATGACGGCAGAAATGATTCGAGATAATGCACTCATGGCAAGCGGATTGTTGAATCCTAGCATTGGTGGGAAAAGTGTAAAACCTTATCAGCCAGAAGGACTTTGGGAAATTAATAACACTACTTATAAAGCAGATTCAGGGAAGTCAGTCTATCGTAGAAGTTTATACGTTGTTGTAAAAAGAGCCGTTCCGAATCCTACTTTAGCAACTTTTGATGCTACTTCAAGAAGCTTTTGTGTAGTGAGGCGACAAAAAACAAATACGCCTTTGCAAGCTTTAGTAACATTAAACGACCCAACTTTTGTGGAAGCAAGTAGAGTAATGGGCGAGCAAATGGCAAGAATTCCAGATGTTAGAAAAGCAATTATTGATACTTATAGAAAGCTAACGGGAAGAATACCACAAAATAAAGAAGTAACATTATTGGTACAACTTCAACAAATATCGTTGGCAAAATTTAAGCAACATCCACAAAAAGCAAAAGGTATTTTGAAGGCTGGGCAATATCAGGTAGATAAAAAAATAGATACTTCATTGATTGCAGCCAATGCCGTGGTGGCGAATACAATTTTAAATTCTGATGCTACTTTAACCAAAAGATAGAAAATGGCACATCATCATGACGAAGAATTTAGGCTTCATACGCCCGAATTCAACCATTTACATAATAAATTAGACAGAAGAAATTTCTTGACCAAAACCTCTTTGGGTTTAGGTTCTTTGGCTGTTGGCTCATTGCTGACTGGTGTATCGGGCTTTTTTGATGCACCCAAAAAGATTGTTCAAGAAAGTGCGCCAAATCTTGAAGAAGAAATTTTAAAGGCTTTGCCACATATTGCCCCCAAAGCTAAAAGAGTAGTTTATTTGTTTATGAGTGGCGGTCCTTCGCAGTTTGAAACTTTTGATTATAAGCCTAAACTCATCAGTTTAGCAGGACAAAATTTACCAGATTCTGTTAGAAAAGGACAAAGATTGACGGGCATGAGTGCTAACCAAAGTGCTTTGCCAATGGTGCCTTCTGCTTTTAAATTCAATCAACACGGGCAAAGCCAAACGTGGATTAGTGAATTATTACCGCATACTGCACAAGTGGTAGATGAATTGTGTATCATTAAATCTATTCATTCAGAAGCCATTAATCATGACCCTGCCATTACTTTTTTTCAGACAGGAAATCAACTTCCCGGACGACCGTCAATCGGTTCTTGGGTGAGTTATGGTTTGGGTTCTGATAATCAGAATTTACCAACTTTTATTGTATTGGTTTCTAAAAATGGTCAGAAAGACCAGCCACTTTATGCTCGTTTATGGGGAAATGGCTTTTTGCCTTCCAAACATCAAGGCGTTCAGTTTAGGTCGGGCAAAGACCCTGTTTTATTTTTAAATGACCCCGAAGGATATGATGGTAAAGACCGCAAAGAAATGTTGGATTATCTTTCAAAGCTCAATAAACTACAAAACGATACTTATGCCGACCCAGAAGTAGAAGCCAGAATTGCACAATACGAAATGGCTTATCGTATGCAAACTTCTGTACCTGAAGTAATGAGTACAGCCGATGAACCAGACGAAGTATTTGATTTGTACGGTGCTGATAGTCGTGATGCGGGAACGTATGCAGCGAATTGCCTTTTGGCTAGAAAATTACTGGAGAAAGATGTAAAATTTGTACAATTATATCATCAAGGTTGGGACCAACACGGCGGACTTCCACAAGGAATTGCCCAACAATGTAAAAGTACAGACCAAGCCACAGCAGCACTTATCAAAGATTTGAAAAGAAGAGGAATGCTAGAAGATACTTTGGTGATTTGGGGAGGTGAATTTGGCAGAACGGTATATTCACAAGGAAAGCTCAGTGCGAATGATTATGGTCGTGACCATCACCCAAGATGCTTTACCATGTGGATGGCAGGCGCTGGCGTAAAAGCTGGGTTGAGCTACGGAGAAACGGATGATTTTAGCTATAATATTGTAAAAGACCCTGTTCATGTGCATGATTTTCAAGCTACTTTAATGCACTTGATGGGTGTTGACCATGAACGTCTGACCTATAAATTTCAAGGAAGAAGATTCCGATTGACCGATGTGCATGGCAAAGTAGTGAAGGATATTTTAGCTTAATTTCAATCAATCAGAACTTAATAACTATGACAACCAGAAGAAATTTTATTAAAAATACAACGCTCGCTACTGCTACTACTTTATCAAGTTCAAGCTTTGGTTTTTCTATCTTGCATCAAGATAAAAAAGCGGAAGAATTAATCATTGGTCATGGAGATTTTAAATATAAAGTAGATAAAAGTTGGGCAAAAATCAGTGCGAATTCAAATCCAATTTTCAATTGCCACGAAATGGTGCAAGACAGCAAGGGGCGATTGATTATGCTAGGCGATAATGTCAGAAACAATATTTTAATTTTTGATAAATCGGGCAAACTCCTTGATTTTTGGGGAACTGCTTTTCCGGGTGGTCATGGTTTGACATTGACAAAGGAAGGTGGAGAAGATTTTTTATTGATTGTAGATTGCGGTTGGTATCAAGATAAAACTGGAAAATGGAATCCTCAAGCTGGACAAGTACTAAAAACTGATTTGAACGGGAGAGTGATTTTTACAATAGGTCACCCACGTACCATTGGTATTTATAAAGATAATGAGCCATTTATGCCAACCGAAACCGCCGTTGCACCCAACGGAGATATTTATGTGGCTGATGGTTATGGCTCAGATTATATCATTCATTACAATAGCCGAGGGCAGTATATTCGCCATTTTGGCGGACAGCATAATGCAAACAAAGAACATAATTTGTACAATGCCCACGGCGTGGCGATTGATTTACGAGACAAAAATAATCCAGTATTGATTTGTACTTCTCGTGATGAAAATTGCTTTAAATACTTCACTTTAGATGGAAAATTTATCAAAAGAGTAGATTTGCCAGGAATGTACGTTTGTCGTCCCGTACTTGATGCTGAAAATATTTATGCAGGAGTATGCTGGTCGAAGGATGCGAACGGGCAAAAATTAGGAGGTGATTCTGGTTTTGTAACCATTTTGGATAAAAACAATAAAGTAGTTTCTAGTCCGGGAGGAACGGCACCGACCTATAAAAATGGAATTTTGCAAGCTACCTTACAAGCTACAAATCCTATTTTCCAACACGGACATGATGTTTGTGTGGATGAAGACAAAAACTTGTATATCTGCCAGTGGAATGCCAATCATACAGCACCCGTAAAATTAACAAGAGTATAAAATCGTGCAATTTAAAATGAGAAAATATATTCTTTCAGTTGTTTTGATTTGTTTATTTTTGAGCCTAAAAGCACAAAATAAACAAATAAGTGCCTATAATGTCGTTTGGAATAGCCAGAGTAAAAACTCGTCTGAATCAATGCCATGTGGCGGTGGCGATATTGGGTTGAACGTTTGGGTTGAAAATGGTGATGTTCTTTTTTACCTTTCCAGAAGCGGTACTTTTGATGAAAATAACGCTTTCCTCAAGCTTGGTCGTGTGCGTCTTCAATTATCTTCCAATCCTTTTAATACTTCTGATTTTAAACAAGAATTACATTTGGAAGAAGGTTTTGTGAGTATTTCCGCTTGGAAAACGAAATTGAAAATTTGGGTAGATGTTTTTCGTCCTGTTGTCCATCTTGATTTGCAAAGTGACAAAGCCATTACCCTAAAAACTTCCTTCGAATCTTGGCGAAATGAAGACCATCTTATCACGGATGCAAAAGAATTAAGAGCCAATTCTTACAAAGTAAAGCAGAAATTTGAAGTAAAAACTTTTAAAGATAATATTGATTTTCAAGGAAATAACATTCTTTTTTACCACAGAAATAGGAGTGACCTAGAAAACGTTTTTGATTATACCGTGAAAATGGAAGGGATGAATTCGGTGAAAGACCAACTTTATAATCCCATCAAAAACAATACTTTTGGCGGAATCATCTCAGGAAAAAATTTAAAAGTTGCGGGCAATACTTTCGGAAAATATGCTGATACTGAGTTTAAAACTTGGTCGCTCGAAAGTATCAAAGCCAGTCGTTCACAGCAAATTGATATTGCTTTGCACGTGGTGCAAACCGAAACTTTTGAAGAATGGAAAAAAGGATTAAATAATATTTTAACCGAAGCTGAAAATCATAAAAAAGAAGCTTTTCAGCAAACAAGTACTTGGTGGAAGAATTTCTGGAACAGAAGTTATATCTACATCGAAGGGAAAGACAGTACTGTTTCTCGCAATTATCAACTCTTTCGTTATCAGTTGGCTTGCAATGCTTATGGCAAATGGCCAACAAAATTCAATGGCGGATTATTTACTTTTGACCCTGCTCATGTAGATAAAATTTATCCTTTTTCAGTAGATTTCAGACTTTGGGGAGGCGGAACGATGACGGCACAAAACCAGCGTTTGGTTTATTTCCCGATGTTTAAAAATGGGGATTTTGATATGCTAAAACCTCAATTTGATTTTTATTTACGTTCGCTGAATAATGCGGAATTAAGAAGTAAAGTTTATTGGAATCATGCGGGAGCTTGTTTTACCGAACAAATAGAAAACTTTGGGTTACCGAATGTTTTTGAATATGGTTTGAAGCGACCAGAAGGTTATGATGCGGGCATGGAGTATAATGCTTGGTTAGAGTATCAATGGGAAACCGTTTTTGAATTCTGTTTGATGATGCTAGAAACCGAGCGATACGAAAGTAGAGATATTTCTGAATATGTGCCTTTTATAGAAAGTTGCCTTACTTTTTATGATGAACATTATCAGCAATTAGCCAAAAAACGTGGTGCAAAAACCTTTGATGAACAAGGACAATACATTTTTTACCCAAGTTCGGCCGCAGAAAGCTATAAGATGACTTATAATTCTACCACGGTGATTTCAGCGTTAAAAGTAATTTTATCGAGAGTAATCGAACTTCCTGAAAAATACCTTGACAGTACTCGCAAGGAAAAATGGACGGTGATGTTAAAACGTATTCCGCCGATTCCTTTGCAGGAAATTGAAGGACATAAAACCCTTGCGCCAGCACAAACGTGGGCAAGAATTCAGAATTCGGAAGCGCCACAATTATACCCTGTGTATCCTTGGGGACTTTATGGACTTGGAAAACCGAATATTGAAACAGCTATCAATACTTATCGTTTAGACCCACACGTACAGCAATATAGAACGCATATCGGTTGGCGACAGCACAGTATTTTTGCCGCTCGTTTAGGATTGAAAGAAGAAGCACAAGAACTGACAAGGGAGAAATTCAAAGATGCCAATCATCGTTTTCCTACTTTTTGGGGACCAGCTTTCGATTGGACACCCGACCATAATTGGGGCGGTTCGGCAATGATTGGTTTACAAGAAATGTTGATGCAAGTGGATGATAAAAAAATCTATTTATTACCTGCTTGGCCAAAAGATTGGAACGCTCAATTCAAATTACATGCGCCATACAACACAACGATTGAAGGCATCGTGAAAAATGGAAAGATAGAAAAACTAACAGTTTCGCCAGCATCTAGGAAAAGCGATGTAGTGGTGATGGAGTAATAAATATTACCTTTAGTTTATACTTTCAATCAAATCAATAGGGGTGGACTTAAAGTCCACCCCTATTGATTGACAAGGGTTTATTTATCTTTTTCCCCATTTTTGTTGTTGATTTCTACTTGAATTTCTTTAAGATTTTGTTTCTGAACCTGAGAATTCTTAAAAATTCCAGCAATCAAGAATATTGGAATAGCAAGATATAGGAAACCAAAACCGTTTTTTACAACGCCAAAAACCATTACGCCAATTAAAAATCCTATTAATACAGCAGAGAAAATTTCATTTTTTTTAATCTTTTTTTCTTCAATCAATAACTCTTCAAGAGTCAATTGCGAGTAATCCTTTTTGTCAAACATGTTTTGTTTAGGTTTAATGTTAAAAATTTATGCTTTGTATAGTTGTTTCTTATGGTAGGAATTTACTTACTTTTTGTAAACAAAAGTTTCTAAACCTTGAAGTTATATATTTTCGTTCAAATTCTGGATTTTATCAATTTTGAATTTGGCACTTTGCTTGCCAGCTATAATGGGTCTTTCCTAACTAAGCGGGTCATAATGCTAGAACGTTATTTGTATTTTTGAATGAAAAAATATTCTTAAACAATCAAAATACAGCTTTATGAAAAAGACAATCATTTCCTTACTTTCGTTTGGTTTAATCGTTGCACTATTAGGTTCATGCTCTGAAAAAAAAGTTGCTAATAATGAATTAAGTGACCAAGAAAAAGAAGAAGGTTGGACTTTGCTTTTTGATGGAAAAACCACCAACGGTTGGCATTTATATAACCAAGGAAAAGCACCATCGACTTGGATGGTGAAAAACGAAGAATTATTGTGTAATCCAGATTCTGCAAACTTACTGCATGGCGATTTGGTTTCAGACAAAGTATATAAAAATTTTGATTTAAAATTTGAATGGAAAATCTCAAAAGCTGGGAATAGTGGCGTTTTTATCAATGTAATTGAGCAAGATACAATTCCGACGGCTTGGGCTTCTGGGCCAGAATATCAGCTACTCGAACACGAAAATATTGGAGCAGACTATCTAAAAGATTCCACTAAATGGTCTGCCTGTTTGTATAGTTTTGCACCTCAAAAGAATATAGCAAAACTCAAACCATTTGGCGAATGGAACGAATCGAATATCAAACAAAACAACGGGAAAATTGAATTTTATTTGAATGGCGTACTAACAGCCGAACAAGATTTAACCGCTGAAACTTGGAAAAAAATGGTCAGTAATAGCTACTTTAAGAATTTTCCGATATTCGGTAAAAATACTGCTGGTCGAATTGCCCTTCAAGAATGGTCGAAAGGGGTGGCTTTTAGAAATATTAAGGTGAAGGAATTGTAGGTGATTTTGCAATGGGTGGTGTATTTACTACCCATTGCGAAATGACTTTTATTTACACATGAAATTTGGTTTTGATAATGTTTGAGTTGCCTCAGTAGTTCTAATGATAGAAAAACTCACCAACCTCATTCCGTCCATAAAGTACCAATGGAGTACGTTTTGGCTTGACCGCTGATGAGTACTCTATCATCAATCAATTCGCAAAATAGTTTTCCGACTCTTTCAGAAACTTGTAGGGCTGTGAATACTTGTTTGTTGAGCCTGCTTGCCCAAAATGGAATCAATGAACAATGTGCTGAACCTGTAACGGGGTCTTCAAGAATGGATGCTTGAGGCGTAAAAAACCTTGAAACAAAATCACAGTTGTCTCCAATTGCCGTAACAATTACGCCACCGGGGTCAAGGTTGATTTGGTCAAAAATTTGTCTGTTGATTTGGATATTTTTTACTTCTGTTTCAGTATCATAAACCAAAAGATAGTCTCTTGCTTTTAACACTTCTTTGGGTTTGATATTCAAAGATTGTTCAATGATAGCTGGCAATTCGGCTTTCTCAGGCATTCTTGAAGGAAAGTTCATTTGGTAGTAATCCTTATCAACCTTTACCTTCAGGTCGCCACTTAGCGTATCAAAAATAATTGTATCGTTTGGGTAATTAAGTAGTGTTTTTAAGCAATGAGCCGTTGCTAAGGTAGCGTGTCCGCATAAATCCATTTCAATTTCGGGCGTAAACCAACGCAAATGAATTTTGTCACCCTTATTTACAAAAAAAGCAGTTTCGGCAACTGCATTTTCTTGGGCAATTTTCAATAAAATTTCATCAGGAAGCCAAGTGTCTAATGGCACAACACAAGCAGGATTTCCGCCAAAAACCTTATCGGTAAAAGCATCTATTTGATATAAATCTAATTTCATTGGGGTAAGGCAGACTGAGTCTGCATTTTATTTATTGTTCAAAGTCGAAAGAAGACTTTGAACAGCAAACGTTTTGATGATTTTTATTTCAGCGTCACATTTGTCAAATTCATGCTGTCCAAAGAATCCAATAAGGTTTCAAAGTCTTCAATTGTTCCCGAACCTAAATCTATGTCAACCAACTGTAAGCCATTCAATTGATAGGGGTCTGAAATGTAATGAACAACCAAATTAAAGTCTTCCTCAATAGTCTTTTCTTCAAATGAGTTCATAAACCAGTTTTTAATTGGTGTCCAATTCAAGTTCTGATGATTGTTATCAAACTCAATTGTCAAGGCATTCCATTGAAAAGGCTCAATTGTTACCGTTAAAGTATCTGACCATTCCAAAGTAATAGGGTCAAAACTTAGTTTGGATTCTGTGTCCACCATGACTGATTGAATTGGCTCATCGTCCTTCAACAAAATTAGGTCGTTGCGGTAGGGTGTATCGAAAAAACCTTCGGTAACTTGTTGTCCTAATCTATCCAATAATTCAGGTTCTATTATCACCTTAAAACCGTTTGCGATTTGCTCATCAATTTCATCTTTAAATCTTGTTAAGTAATAGTCTCTGATTGCCTCAAGTAATTCAGTTAATGTCATTTTCTCAATGTATATTTAGAGATGAGCGAATATCTTATCGTTCTTTTTGTATTATTAGAAACGACTAAACTTTCCAATTCCCTAAAGTATCAAATTACCTTCAAGATATAAAACTGTTATCAACTTTCTACCCAAAAACTTATTACACGGTATATTCTTGCTCTAAAGTGGAAGGCTCACTCATGGCATGACTAACAAAAACTTAATGCTTCTCAAAACTTACTGAAAGTCATGCCATGAATTTTTGTTGAAACCTTCCTGCAAATTGCAGGAGCAAAATGATAGGCTGAAATTCCTTCCCGCAAATTGCAGGAGCAAAATGATAGGTTGAAATTCCTTCCCGCAGCTTGCAGGAGCAAAATGATAGGTTGAAATTCCTTCCTCCAACTCGGAGCAACAAAATGATTGACTGAAATTCTTTCCTCCAATTTGGAGTAACAAAATGATAGGTTGAAATTCCTTCCTCCAACTCGGAGCAACAAAATGATTGACTGAAATTCTTTCCTCCAATTTGGAGCAACAAAATGATAGGTTGAAATTCCTTCCTCCAACTCGGAGCAACAAAATGATTGACTGAAATTCTTTCCTCCAATTTGGAGAAACAAAATGATAGGTTGAAATTCCTCCCTCCAATGCGGAGCGACAAAATGATAGACTGAAATTCCTTCCTCCAAATGAGAGCGACAAAAAAATAGAGCCATGTTTTATCAAAAACACGGCTCTAAAAAAACTCAAAGCTCACAGCTATCAGCTCAAATCTCAATCACAGGAATATCACCCTCAATGATTAATTTACCTTCTGTGGCAGCTTTTACTTCGTCGATACTTACGTTGGGAGCGATTTCTAACAATTTAAAACCGCCTTCGGCTAATACTTCCAATACCGCTAATTCGGTTACGATTTTCTTGACACAATGGATGCCCGTGATGGGTAAAGTACAGTTGCTCAACAGTTTCGATTTACCATCTTTACTCACGTGTTGCATCGCTACGATGATGTTTTTGGCAGAAGCCACCAAGTCCATCGCACCACCCATTCCTTTTACCATTTTGTTAGGAATTTTCCAGTTGGCAATGTCGCCATTTTCTGAAACTTCCATAGCTCCCAAAATCGTCAAGTCCACGTGTTCGCCTCTTATCATGGCAAAACTTTCGGCAGAACTAAAGAGCGAAGAACCTGCTTGCATCGTAATGGTTTGTTTGCCTGCATTGATTAAATCAGGGTCGATTGCCTCTTCCGTAGGGAATGGGCCAATCCCCAACAAACCATTTTCCGACTGCAATACTACGCTGATATTTTCAGGAATATAATTGGCAACCAACGTAGGAATCCCGATTCCCAAGTTTACATAATCACCATCTTTGATTTCACGAGCAATTCTTTTGGCAATTTGGTTTTTATCCAAGCCTTTTGCTGTGGAAACCGCTGTTGCTTTTTCTTCTTTGGTAGCACTTGTCGGAATACTTATCGTGCGTTGTTCAATTCTTTTCTGGTAATTTTCACCTTGGAAAATTCGCTGTACATAAATGCCGGGCGTATGAATTTCGTTAGGGTCTAAAGTCCCAGCTGGAACTAATTCCTCTACTTCGGCAATGGTAATTGCCCCAGCCGCCGCCATCATCGGGTTGAAATTTCTTGCCGTTCCTTTGAAAATTAAATTCCCTGCGGTATCGCCTTTCCAAGCTTTTACAATAGAGAAATCGGCTCTAAGCCACGACTCCAACAAGTATTTTTTACCATTAAATTCTCGTATTTCTTTGCCTTCCGCTACTTCTGTACCTACGCCAGCAGGTGTAAAAAAGGCAGGAATTCCTGCACCGCCTGCTCTTACTCTTTCGGCTAAAGTACCTTGTGGAATCAGTTCTACTTCGAGTTCGCCAGACAATAATTGTCGCTCAAACTCCTTGTTTTCACCCACATAAGAAGAAATCATTTTCTTCACTTGGCGACTTTTCAGCATCAGACCAATGCCAAAATCATCAACCCCAGCATTGTTTGAAATACAAGTAAGACCAGTAATGCCTTTCTGAATCAAGGCAGCAATACTATTTTCAGGAATACCGCAAAGTCCAAAACCGCCAAGCATCAGCACGGCGTTGTTTGGAATATCTTTCACCGCCTCTTGGGCGTTTTTTACTACTTTATTTGTCATGGTAATGAATATTGTTAAACCTCACCCGTAGCGACGGTCGCCCCAACCCCCTCTCTTGCTGAGAGGGGGCTTTTCGTTTACAAAGCTCCCCTTCTCTACAGGAGAAGGGGTTGGGGGATGAGGTTAATAACTATGATATTTAGATTCCCTTAAGTCCTAATCACCAATCACTATTTACTAAACTAAACTCTCTCAATAATTACCGCATAACCCATTCCTACGCCAATACACATGGTAGCAAGGGCATATCTTTTGTTTTGTTTCTGTAATTCTAAAGCCGCAGAATAAGTAATTCTTGTGCCTGACATTCCGAGCGGATGTCCTAAAGCAATCGCTCCGCCATTGGGATTTACTCTTTCGTCTTCATCTGCAATGCCTAAAGCTCTGGTACAAGCCAAAGACTGTGCAGCAAAAGCTTCGTTGAGTTCGATAATATCAATATCGTTTAATGTCAAACCTGCTTTTTTCAAGGCTTTTTGCGTTGCTGTCACTGGCCCTATTCCCATAATGCGAGGTTCAACACCCACTATTGCCGAAGAGACAATTCTTGCTTTTGGGCTTAAACCATATAAATTAATGGCAGATTCAGAAGCTAAAAACATGGCTGCCGAGCCATCATTTAAACCTGCGGCATTACCAGCGGTAACACTTCCTCCGTCTTTTTTGAAAGCAGGTTTCAAGGTCGCTAACTTCTCAAGTGTTGAATGGGGTTTCACAAATTCGTCAGTATCAAAAAGTTTGGTTTCACCTTTTTTCACGGTAATTTCTACGCCTACAATTTCTTCTGCCAATCGTCCTGATTGTTGGGCTTTATAGGCTTTTTGATGTGAACGATAAGCAAAAAGGTCTTGGTCTTCACGGCTGATTTTATAAATCTCTATCAAATTTTCCGCAGTCATTCCCATAGCATCCGTGCCGTACATGGCTTGCATTTTTGGATTAATAAAACGCCAACCGAAACTTGAATCGAACATTTGGGCATCGTTGCCAAAAGGTTTTGAAGTTTTGGAAATCACCCATGGGCCACGAGTCATGTGTTCCATTCCTCCAGCAATCATAATTTCGGCATCGCCCACTTGAATACTTCTGGAAGCATCAATCACCGCCGACATCCCCGAAGCACATAATCGATTGACGGTTTGGGCTGGCACAGTATAAGGCAAGCCTGCCAACAAAGAAGCCATTCTGGCTACATTGCGGTTATCTTCTCCTGCCTGATTGTGATTTCCGAGAATCACTTCATCAATCATTTCAGTAGGAATGTTAGGATTTCTTTTGACTAATTCTTTAATCGTCAAAGCCGCCAAATCATCCGCTCTGACACTCGACAAACTGCCACCAAAATTCCCAATGGGCGTTCTGATGCCATCAATGATATAAGACTGGTTCATATATTTTAATTTTAAGCTATCAGCTTTTTAGCTTTGAGTTATGAGCTACGAGCTTTGAGCTGAAAGTATTGATTGTGCTTTTATGGCTATTTGAGATTTCTGATTTCGGAAATTGGATAAAATTCAATAAAATACGAGACAATACTTCATTTGTTAATGCCGAAATCCGACATCTGAAATCCGACATCAAAAATTCTGTATAACTAATTACTTAATCAGCAAAAACTATTTTCATCATAATAAATAAAAGTGAAGGACAAAAAAGACAGCCTAAACCTGTGTAAAAAGTGGCGGTTAATGCACCATAAGGCACTAATGTTGGGTCGGTCGCTGCTAAACCTGCTGATACGCCACTGGTTGTACCCATCAAACCACCGTAAACCATTGCAGTATGGGGGTTATTTAAACCAATGTACTTAGCAATAAAAGGCGTTCCGATGGTAACAAAAACCGCCTTCACCACACCCGCTGCAATACTGAGTGCTATTACATCCGAACTTGCTCCGATGGCCGCACCCGTAACAGGCCCAACGATATAAGTACAAGCTCCTGCACCGATGGTTGTTAAACTAATGGCATCGTGATAGCCCCAGAGTAGAGCAATGAGTGCGCCACCGATAAAAGACAGCGTGATTCCTAAAAAAAGAGAAATAACGCCTGCCCAACCTGTGCGTTTAATCACGATAAAACTTGCTCCCATGGCTGTGGAAACAATGGCGAAGTCACGAAACATTGAACCACCCAAGACACCAAAACCTGAAAAGATTTTAATATCGGCAATGCCTTTTTCTCCACCAGTGGCAACACCCCCGAAGTATGCCAAGAGTAAACCTATAATAATCGCAATAGCAGAGCCGGGAATTTTTTTATTCGTTGCTTTTACAGAGATAAGCTCTGAAAAATAAATGATAAGACTGACTACCAAAAACGTAAAAACAATACCATTTTTTTCAAGGAACTTTGAAATGATTTCCATATTAGTCTATTTGAGAGCTTTTAGATATTTTAGCCAAAAAAGGAATGACAGCGATACAAATGAGTACAGGAACAATCCCTGCCAGAATAGCCATAAAGCCACTGGAAACCGCCACTTTTACATTCTGTGTCGCCGACATCGCCACTACAATCGGTATGTACATCTGACTCCAGAATAAAATTCCTTTTTCGGTAGAAGTATCTAAATAATTCTTCTTCTTGAGCCAATCGTTGATGAGAATCAGTAAAATCATGGCAAAGCCAACGCCGCCAACATTGGCATCTACGCCAATTAATTTCCCGATAAACTCCCCAAAAATCTGCCCCACAACATAGCAAAAGGCTAATATGCCTACTCCGTAAATAATCATAGTTTAATAGTAAAGTGGTTGGTAATGGTTAGTTATGAATTGTGAATTAGTGCTTTAGGAAGGATTGTTTTCGGATTTCAGATGTCGGATTTCGGCTTTATTCTATTTTCCGAAATCAGAAATCTCAAATCCAAAATTGTGTTAAAACAGCTTCTTCAAATCATTCTTGGTGACTTTTCCCATTGCATTTCTCGGTAGTTCATTGGCGATGATGTACTTCCGAGGTGCTTTGTAGGCTGGCATTTTTTCTCTAATCCAAGTATTAAGTTCCTTTAAATCAATCTCTGGATGATTCACAATCAATACTCCTGCTACCAATTCGCCCCATTCTTCATTAGGAATACCTATTACACTACAATCATTAATGTGCGGATGTGTTCGAAGTACTTCTTCAATTTCTAAAGCTGAAATTTTATATCCACCTGATTTAATAATGTCGATAGAATCTCTTCCTAAAATTCTATAATAACCTTCTTCAACCACCGCAATATCGCCCGTTTTAAACCAACCATCTTCAGTGAAAGTTTTCTGTGTCGCTTCTGGTTTGTTCCAGTACTCCAAGAATACATTTTTACCTTTAATCTGAATTTCTCCCGGTTGTCCTACTGCTACTTCTTGATTATTTTCGTCCACCAATCTGGCTTCCACGCCCTCAAGCGGTTTTCCGATATAACCAGCCTTGCGTTCACCATCGTAAGGATTACTGATACCCATTCCGATTTCAGTCATTCCATATCTTTCCAATAAAGTATGCGTACTGATATTTTTCCATTTTTCCATCACAGAAACAGGTAAAGCCGCCGAACCTGAAACCATTAATCTAAATTTCGACAAGGTTTCGGTAAGTACTTCTTGCTCTGCTGTTGGCAGACTTTCCCAATAAGCAATCAGTTTGAAATAAATCGTTGGCACAGCCATAAACACATTGATTTTACCTTGTTGGAAAGCGGCAAAAACACCTTCGGCTGAGAAAGAAGATAAAAATTCAACTGTTGCTCCCGACCACAAAGCACAGGAAATGACATTAATAATTCCGTGAACGTGATGCAGGGGCAAAATACAAAGAATATGGTCTTGTGATGACCATTGCCAAGATTCAACCAAAGTAGAAACTTGAGCTTCAATATTGCTATGCGTTGTAACGACACCTTTAGGTAAATTGGTCGTGCCACTGGTATAAAGAATCATCGCACGACGCTCGGAGCTAAGTTCAGGCAATACTTTTTCTTCCGAAGCTTGTGTTGGAATATCTGAAAGAATAATAAATCTAAAACCTTTTTCTGCGGCAAGTGGTGCTAAAATAGCAGCGTATTCTTCGCCAGCAATTACGATTGTTGCTTCTGTGTCATCAGTAACATATTGCAATGAAGGCAAAGGATAAGTAATGCACAAAGGCACAGCAATGCCGCCTGCTCGCCAAATTCCCCACTGAACCTTTACATAATCAAAGCCGGGAGAAACCATGAAAGCTACTCGTTGTTCATTCAAATCAGTGGCATCTTGCAACAAATAAGTAGCCACAGCATTTGAGTTATCTAAAAGTTCTTGATAAGAAAATGATTTCTCATCTGAAATAATAGCTTGATTATTGAGGTTTTTCGTAGCGTTTTCAACAAGTTTGAGCATTGCTATATTTGATTAGTTATTTTTATTCTTTATTTCAGACAAATTTATGAGATTTTCTCAGTAAACCTATGTCGTTTTGACTCTTGACTTTCTTTCAATAGCTGAATGAATACCTACACTCAACTGATAAAATCTAAATAGTTTTCTCGACTAACAATGGTAAACGTTGATTCGGGATATGCCTCTAAAAATACTTTTGGGATTTTAGCTTTTTTATTTCCCCATTTGAATTCAAAAGCTTCAATCATTTGATTCTTGACCTCTAAATAATCTATTTCTTGTTGGTCGTAGGTTCTCCAGAAATATGAATCCAAGTATTTTCTCTCGTACTTATACTTTTTAATTCTTTCAGTAATCAAATAATTCTCCCATAATTCGCCAATATCACTTCTGAATTTGATGGGTCTAAAATCACCAATAATGGCATTACGAACCCCATTATCCCAAAAATACCAACGGGAGCTTTTAGAAATTTCTTTCCGCAAATTTTTACTGTATGCCCCTACTCGCTTTAATACATAAACCTTCTCTAGCAAGTCCAAATATTTTTCAACGGTATTTTTACTCATTCCTAACTGATTACCCAATTCTAGTAAAGAAATTTCTTTTCCTAGCTGATACGCAATAAGTCGTAATAAATCATACACTTTAGCAGAATTTCGGATGCCATCAAAGCTAATAATGTCTTTTAGTAAATAGGAATTAACCAACTCTCGCAAATACCGCTCTTTTTCCTCAAAACTGGATAATAAATATACATCAGGGTAACTCCCATAGAGAAGACGCTCCTCTAAATTGCGTTTCGTTTCAAGTATGTTTTCATACTGTTTAATTTCTTGTTGCGCCAAAGGAAACATCTCATGCCAATAAGCCCTTCCGACTAAGGGTTCACCTAACTTATTGTTTAAATCAAAAGCAGAAGAACCACTTGCAATTACTTTTAAATTAGGCATTTCGTCAATAATAATTTTCAAAACTAGCCCAATAGCTGGAATTACCTGAGCTTCGTCGATGACAATCAGCTCTTTTCCTTCAAAGATATTACGGTATTTTTCAATGTTCCTTTCAGCTAAAAACTCCTGATTATCAGGTAAGTCACCATTAAAAAAAAGTGTTGATATGCCTAACTCTTGAATAACTTCTTTCAATAGAAATGTCTTACCTACTCGTCTTGCTCCAAAAATTATATTTACTTTTCCTGCTACTAAATACTTTAATAGCGTAGCCTTCAATACCCTTGTTATCTTCATTTTCTTATTATTTTACATTGGTAAATATAAAGAATTTGAAGCAATAAAAATGACTAATGACAATTTTTAGCTAAATTTTGTCATTATATTGACATTTTTTCTATTAATTTTGTCAATATATTGACAAAATTTACATTAATTCTGTCAATAGAAGCTAAACTGCATTAATAAAGGAAGCACTAGTTTTGGCAGTAACGTCTTCTAAAGTCGCATTGGGCATTAATTCGATAAGCGTTAATTTTCCGTCAGGATAAGCAAAAACTGCTAAATCGGTAATAATCATACTTACCACTCCTTTTGCTGTTAAAGGCAGTACGCAAGAAGGAACAATCTTCGACGAACCATCTGGATTTGTGTGCGTCATGGTAATAATCAGACGTTTTGCCCCTTTGGCTAAATCCATCGCACCACCAACGCCCAAAAGTGGTTTGCCCGGCACAGCCCAGTTGGCTAAATTGGCTGCCTCATCTACTTCTAATCCGCCCATAATTGCCACGTCGAT
Organism: Arcicella lustrica; assembly: GCF_034930985.1. NCBI lineage: Bacteria > Pseudomonadati > Bacteroidota > Cytophagia > Cytophagales > Flectobacillaceae > Arcicella > Arcicella lustrica. Next base: position 267,781 of record NZ_JAYGIM010000006.1, on the reverse strand, counting down.
ATGTCCACCACGAATCATCGCAAAGGAATCCGCACTATCGAAATAGCTACTGCCTTTCAAAGCCGTTACGGGTATTTTACCAGCATTTACAGGATAATCCATCGCTCCGCCACCGTCTGTTGGCACTGGGCCAACACCCAACATTCCGTTTTCGGTATGAAGAATGATGCCATGTTCTTCGGTAATCAAATCAGCCACCAAAGTAGGAATACCGATTCCTAAGTTTACCACGTCGCCTTTTTTTAATTCCGCCAAAGCTCGTTTCGCCATATTCATACGGCTTTCATCTACTTTTTTAGAAGAAGAAACCGAAGCAGAACTTCCTAAATCTTCTAAAGTAATTTTGGCTTCCACTAAATAATCGACATAACAACCTTGCGTATGGATAAACTCTGGAGCAATTTCTCCGACTGGTACAATTTCTTCTACTTCAGCAATGACCAAATCCGCAGCCGTTGCCATGGCTTTGTTGAAATTATTTTCGGTCATTCTGTACTGCAAATTCCCAGCAGTATCCGCACGCCAAGCACGGATAAATGCCACATTGCCACGAATACTTTTGATAAATACTTGTTCTACGCCATCCAAAATTTTTGTTTCTCTACCTTCGGCAATGATAGTCCCTGCCGAAGTAGGCGTATAAAAGCCACCGATACCAGCACCGCCAGCACGGATGGCTTCGGCTAATGTTCCTTGTGGGAGGAGTTCGTAAGCAACATCGCCATTTTGGGCAGCTTTTACAGCATCTGGATTAGAAGTAAAAAATGAACCTATCATTTTTTTAAGTTGTCCGTTTCTTAATAAACGTCCGCCTCCAAGTCCAGCTTCGCCAGTATTATTGCCAATAAAAGTCAAATTCTTTGTGCCGATTTCCGCCAAAGCGTGCATCAAATGAACGGGATTTCCCGTCATGCCAAAACCGCCTTGCAGTAAAGTGTCTCCATCCTTTACCATCGAAGCGGCAGTGTGTAAGTCGATAATGGGTACTGTTTTCATATTTTTGGAGCTTTCAGCTATCAGCCTTGAGCTGTCAGCGATGAGCTTTTTGTTTTTTTTAAAATCTATAATCTCAAAGCTCATTGCTCACAGCTCACAGCTCATTGCTGAAGGCTATCAAGCAAATGTATCTAATGGGAAACCAACGTAATTTTCTGCGATGGTTTTTTGATATGCTTCTGAAATGGTTAAATAATCAAATTTTGATTTTTGTAAAAGACTTTCAAAACTGCCTTCTGCGGCTTGTTTATGGCAGAGGTAAGTCATGAAGTTGGAAAAATCCTGTACTCGCCAAACTCTTGCAACACATTTTTTAGAGTAATTCTCTAAACTCTCCTGACTACCCGATTCATAAAATCCAATCAAGCCTTGTGCTAAATTATGAATATCAGCCACAGCTAAATTCAAACCTTTTGCTCCTGTTGGTGGCACGATGTGGGCTGAATCGCCTGCCAAAAACAAGCGTCCAAACTGCATATTATCAATCATAAAGCTTCGCATTGGCGTAATACTTTTTTCAAAAACTTCGCCTTTGTCTAAAGTAATACCCAAACGTAATTCGAGTTCGTTCCAAATTTTTTCGTCAGACCAATTCTCTACGCTGTCGTTATTGTCAACTTGTAAATACAAACGACTTACTTTTTCAGAACGCAAACTTGCCAAAGCAAAACCATTTGAATGGTACGCATAAATAAGTTCGTCGTAAGTAGGCACAGAGTACGCCAAAATTCCTAACCAACTAAATGGATACTCAATTTTATATTCGTTGTAAGAATTTTTCGGTAAAGTTTTGCGAGCTAAACCGTGGAAGCCATCGCAACCGCCTACAAAGTCGCAATAAATTACCTTTTCTTCACCCAAATGCATGAAATGAATTTCAGGATTTTCACTTTCTACATTTCTAATTTCTTTCGCTTCTGCTTCAAAAATAATGGGAATTTGACGAGCCTCACAAGCATTAATTAAGTCTTTCACTACTTCTTGCTGTCCGTAAATTGTCACTTGTTTCTGAGTATATTTCTCAAAATCAATACGTTGACTCACACCATTATAATTGATATAACAACCATGATGAACAAGTCCTTCTTTATGCAGACGCTCCGAAACTTGCAAGCCATCAAATACTTCAACGGTATTATGTTCTAATAAACCCGCACGTACTCGGTTTTCAACATACTCTCTACTTCTGTTTTCAATAATAACAGATTGAATTCCTTTTTGCTGGAGTAAAAGAGCCAAAGTAAGTCCCGATGGCCCCGCTCCGATAATTCCTACTTGTGTTTTCATTGTTTTATTTTTTAAGCTGTGAGCGATGAGCTTTGAGCTACGAGCTTTGAGCCATAAGCTTCGAGTATTTAGGTTATTATCAAAGCCGACAAAGCCAATTGCTAAAAACTCAAAGCTCATAGCTCACGGCTCATAGCTCAAGGCTATTAAACACTTCCTCAGCCGTATGAAAGGCTTCGTTGGCGGCAGGTAAACCGCAGTACAATGCCGACTGCATCAATACTTCTTTGATTTCAGCAATCGTTACACCATTGTTGAAGGCGGCACGAATGTGCATTTTTAATTCTGCTTTTCGGTTCAAGGCAATCAACATCGCAATCGTAATTAAGCTACGGCTATGCTTTGATAAATTCGGACGAGTCCAGATTTCTCCCCAAGCGTAATTGCTAATAAACTGTTGAAAATCAGCATTAAAATCATTGATATTGCCATTGGCTCTGTCAACGTGAGCATTGCCCAAAACACTTCTTCGCACGTGCATCCCTTTTTCAAAAGTGCTTTCGCCAACAATAAAATCTATCAATACTTGTGCATATTCTTCGGGCAATTCTGTACTGGCTAAATGACGAGCGTGCAGTACTCTCAAGTGAGCATTCGGGATATTTTCAGCGATAAATTCAGCCTGTGCAACATTGGTTACTGGGTCTTCGTCGCCCGTAATCACCAAAGTTTCTACCGATACTTGTGATAAACTTTCTCTGAAATCAGCATCACGAATGGCAGCACAGCAATTTGAATAACCCAAAATATCACTCCGTAAAAACATGGCTTTGGTTTCGGCTACTCTTTGTGGATTGTGATTTCTGAAACTTTCGGTAAACCATCTTTCCATCGTATCGTCCACAATGGCTTGCATCCCATTAGCTTTGATGGTTTCAATTCTGCCATTCCAGCGTTCATCGTTTCCGATTTTTGCACCAGTATTACTGACAATTAGTTTTTTGATGCGATTAGGATAATGAATTCCCAACCATTGACCAATCAAACCACCCATCGAAAGTCCACAGAAGTGGGCTTCGTCAATTTTTAATTCATCCAATAAATCAATAACATCTTGTCCCAACAAAGCAATACTGTAAGGTTCGGGCGTAATTTCACTTCCGCCATGTCCACGAGTATCGTATCTCAAAACCCTAAAATATGGTAAAAGAAAAGGCACAAGTTCATCCCACATCAACATTTCAGAACCCAAAGAGTTAGAAAAAATCAACACAGGACTATTCGGCGTTCCTTGTAGTTTATAGTTAGTTTTCATTTTAGCTTTGAGCCATCAGCTATAAGCTTTCGGCTTTTTATTTAAAATTTAGTTGGGCTTTATACTGTATGCTTTAGGCAATAAGCCTAAAAATTTGATAATACTTAATGAAATATTGCTTAAAGCCTATTGCCTAAAGCTTACCGCCTTTCCCAAAATATTATCAATAATCTCCAAACTCAATCCAATCGCATTTTCGGCTTTAAAGAGTGGTTGGAGTTCGGTTTCTGTTAAATAATGTTGAGTTTCTGCCAAAATCTGTTTCAAATGTTTTTGTTCTGCAACAGCTTTTTTACAGGCTTTTTCTACTAATTCGTGAGCTTCACTTTTACCGATTTTTTCAGCCAAAGCCAGTGAAACATTTTCTGCATAAATCAATCCTTGCGTCAGTTCAAGGTTTTGAAGCATTCGACTTTTATCTACTTCTAAACCGCTGAGAAGTTCAATACTTCGTTCAACAGTACCAGCTGTGAGCTTCATTAAATCATTCAAAACTTCCCATTCCGAATGCCACAAGCCAGCCGAACGCTCATGTTCCTGAGCCATTGCAGTCATCAATGTTGCCACCAAATGCGGTACTCTTTGGGCATTTGCCAAAATAATTGCCGAAGCAACAGGGTTACGTTTATGCGGCATCGTACTTGAACCACCTTTGCCAGCTCCAGCTCCTTCAAATACTTCGCCTACTTCGGTTTGCATGAGTAGCGAAATATCTTTGGCAATTTTTCCGATACTTCCTACCAAAACACCCAAAACAGCAGCAAAATGGACAAAAACATCTCGGTGGGTATGCCAAGAATGAGTAGCCTTTAACCCTAAAATATTGGCTAAACTTTCTTTTACTTTTTGATTAATCGCTTGATTCTGAGAACCTACCGCACCAGCCAATTGTAAAACTAATAACTCACCTTTCAAAGATTGAATACGTTCTGCCGAACGCTGAATACTTTCTAAGCACAAAGCCATTTTTAGTCCGAAAGTAATGGGTTTGGCTTGTTGCAAAAGCGTTCTACCAATCATCAAAGTTTGGCGGTGTTCTTGCGTCTGTTTAATAAGTACTTCTTGTAAAGTATTTAATTGATTTTCAAGCCATTCGACAAATATTTTGATTTGTAAAACCGTAGCCGTATCAACTACATCCTGACTTGTAGCTCCGAAATGCACAAATTTGGCAGCTTCTGCATCTTGGTTTTTGACCAATTGCGTCAATTGTTTTACCAAAGGAATGGCAACATTTCCGCCCAATTGTATCGCTTTTTTCAAAGCTTGTAAATCTATCAAATCAGCTTGCGAACAAGACGCAATGATACTTGCCGAAGTATTTGGAACGATACTATGTTCGGCTTGGGCTTTTGCCAAACTTGATTCAAAAAGCAATAAATAGCTCAGACTCTTTTCATCAGAAAAAAGTTCGTTGATTTCATCGGAATAAAATACTTCGGAATATAGACTCATATTTCAAAAAAAACAGTTTCGTTTTCGCCTTGCATATAAATGTTTAATTCATATACAGAACCTTTTTTCTGAGCAATCAGCGTATGTCGTCTTTCACTTGGTACAGTATTCAGTACTTCGTCTTGTTCGTTCAGTGTTGTTTCATCTGAAAAATAAATACGAGTATAAGAATGTATGAGCTGTCCACGCATAAAAATGATAACCGTCAGATAAGGAGCTTGCCCAGCAACCGATTCAGGTTTTAAGGTATGAAAAATAAAGCGACTTTCGGGGTCTGTACCTGTACCAAATCTTCCGAAGCGTTGATTATTTTCATCAATTTGCCATAATTCAATCATGGCATCAGGAATTGGTTGATTTTCGCCATCCAAAACCTTCCCAATGATAGTAATACTATCAGGATTATCAATCGGATTTACCATCAGGTTTCCGACCAAGCTTTTAAAATTATATAAATACTGTTCGGGCGAAAGTCCATAAGCAAAATACGGCCCAACAGTTTGCGAAGGAGTCTGTAACATAATTATTAGTTTTGAATTAGTACTGCAAGAATTATTGATTTCGGATTTCAGGTATCGGATTTCGGATTTATTTTACGTATTACCAAAATAGCCTTTAAACTTTCGTCAGCACTAATTATTAAAATCCTTTAATACAATATTTTAACCTACAAAAAAGCTGATAGCTCATTGCTCAAAGCTGAAGGCTAAAAAGCTTACTGCTTCTCAAATGGCGTTGCGTTATTTCCTCTCAAAACAAAATCAAAGCGATAACCCAAAGCAAAACTTGGTTCAGTGATACTCAAATCAAAAGATGAAATCAACAATTCACGACCTTTTGGAGGTACTCCCAAGAAAATTGGGTCATATTGCAAAAGTGGGTCACCCGGAAAATACATTTGCGTTACCAAACGGTTGGTAATATTTGCCCCAAACAAAGAGAAGTGAATATGGTTGGGTCGCCAAGCATTAAAATGATTTCCCCAAGGATATGCACCTGGCTTTATCGTATAAAATTTATAATTCCCTTCGGCATCCGTCATACATCTACCAGCACCCAGAAAATTCGGGTCGAGCGGAGCTGCGTGCTGATCCACCTTGTGGACATAACGACCAGCGGCATTCGCCTGCCAAATTTCTATCAAAGTATTTGGAATGGGTTTTCCATTTTCATTCATTACTTTACCATGCACCACAATTCTCTCTCCCAAAGGCTCGCCGTTGTTGATAGCATTTTTGGTTAAATCATGGTCAAATTCACCTAAATTAAAATCACCAAAAATTGGCCCGCTCAATTCAGATAATGATTGCTTTAATGGAATCAAAGGCTTACTTGGAGCTCTTAAAATCGTTGACTTATAGTCAGGCGATAAATAAGGTGGATGTACTTCCCTGTCGAAAAGGTTATAAATAATATTGCTCATATTTTTGTATTAATTATATACAAAAATAGATTATTTCAATGAAGTGAATCTTGTAAAAAATGACATATATCTTGTAAAAAACAAACATTTATCACATTTTTACCATTAAATACCCTAATGGATAGTATTTTTTAAACATTTATGAAAAAAGACTTAGTAAATTTTAGAGGATTGTACGGAGAGAATCAAACAGATTCTTTAGCAGATTATATTCACATCGAAGAGCTTGAGGTAAGGAGTAAATTATATGACTGGGAAATCACCGAACACTTGCATACAGATTTATATCAGATTTTTATATTTCCAGAAGGCGAAGGACTTTTAATTTCTGAAAACACAAAAATCGCTTTGAATACACCATCCATTTTGATGATTCCGCCCAATACTTTGCATGGCTTTGTATTTCAGTCGAATATGGTTGGCGATGTACTTACTTTTTCACAGTCTTTTGCAGAAAGTATTTTTAAAAATTCACAGCATATTGTTTTAGAAATCAGTCGTTTAAAGCAATTTACATTTGAAGAATCCTTAGAAGTATTTGAGTCGTTGAAGCAATTAAAACAGCAAATAGCCGCAGAGTTTATAGCCGAAAATCCTGAAAAACAGCTTTTTATGTCTTCATTATTTCAGCTACTTTTTATGCACTTATACCGTTTGAGCGTAGCCGTAGAACATCAAATTACGAAATCAGATAATAGAACATTACATTATTTTCAATCATTTCAGAAGCAAATTAAGCAATCATTTCACGAATCAAAATCCGTAACAGAATACGCCAAAGAGCTGAATATCACAGCCGTACACCTCAATCGAGTGTGCCAAACCTTAGTCCAAAAATCCGCTTTACAAATTATTCACGAGTACATGATTAACGAAGCTCAAAAATATTTGTTAAACACGTCCTACACCATTGCCGAAATTTCCTATTTCTTAGATTTCAAAGACCCAGCTTACTTTACACGATTTTTTAAAAAACAAACTGGCTTTTCTCCAAGTGAGTTTAGGGGAAGAGTTTCGCCGAATACTTTATCCGAAAAGCTTTAACTAATTAGATAGAGCCAAATACTAATCTCAATTTGGCTTAATGTCGATTTCTGATAAGTAACAGAGGAAATATTATTAAAGGATGGACTTTATCACGTCTTTGAAATTACTTCAACTAACGGTTTTCAATAAGGCTTCCAATTACGTCTGCATTGCGGACGTAATTGGAAACTGTTTATATCGTTTTATTCTTCTCCTCCAAACAAAGCCTTCCAAATCACATCATACACATCTGTAGCGATAATTTCGCCGTCACCAATTTTCTGGTCTGAAATTAGTATCGGATAATATTCTTTACCGATATTGATACCTCCATGAGAGCCTTTTACTAAGGTAGCATCTAAAGGTATTACATCCATCAAATACCTGAATCCTAATAGTTTACGAGCTAATTTATAGGCTGCCCGTAACTTGATAAATGGATTGGCTGGATTCATAAACATCTCAACTGGGTCATAACCTGGTTTTCTGTGAATGTCCACCAAGCGAGCATAATCAGGAGCTTTGGCATCGTCTAACCAATAATAATAAGTAAACCAGCTATCTGCATCCGCCATAACTACTAAATCTCCAGAACGTTCGTGGTTGAGATGATGTTCTTTTTTACCTTCTTCATCCAAGACTAAAGCAATGCCTTTGGTATTTTCTAAAATACTTTTTACTCTTGCTTTTTCGCTTGGGTCGTTGATATAAATGTGGGCAATTTGGTGGTCTGCAATGGCAAAAGCTTTAGAAATTCCTGCATCCAATAATTCATAATCACGTTCAACTCGCACAGAAATCAATCCATTTTCACGTAAAATTCTATTGATATGAACGGGATTATTAACCGTATTGATGCCATATTCAGATAAAATAATGATGTTGACATCTTGGGCTTTGTAATGATTCACCAAGTCTTCGACCAATTTATCTACTTCACCTAATTCTTTATGAATTTTAGAAAAATCGACCCCTAATTTTTGTAAACAGTAATCTAAATGAGGCAAGTAAATCAAAGTAAGTGTTGGGTCGTGGGCTTTATCTACCCACACAGAAGCATCTGCAATCCATTTTGAGGATTTGATATTGGCATTGGGTCCCCAAAAACTAAATAATGGAAATGTCCCTAAATCTGCTTGAAGTTTATCTCGTAAATCTGCTGGTTGTGAATAGCAATCGGGAGCTTTTACGCCGTCAGCGTGGTATTGCGGTCTCGGAGTAACGGTATAGTCTGCCGATGAGTACATATTATACCACCAAAACATTTTGGAACAAGTAAAATTGGGATTCTTACGTTTGGCTGCTTCCCAAATTTTTTCTGCTTTTACAATCTTGTTCGACTGCTTCCAAAATTTATGTTCGTTATCTTCACGGTCATACCAGCCATTTCCTACAATTCCGTGAGTATCAGGGAATTTCCCTGTTACGTAACAACTTTGTGAAGTAGTGGTAACAGCAGGGAAAACGGGTTTGATATGGGTAAGTTGATGTTCTGAAAGGTATTTTTTGATGAATGGAGTATATTCTCCGATGACGCTTGTGCTTAAACCAACGACATCTATTACAACTGTTTTTTTCATATAGCTGTTAGCTTTAAGCTCTGAGCCGTGAGCTTTGAGCTTTTTGTTTTAAATAAGTTTTGTAGCTGTGAGCTTCGAGCAATGAGCTGTGAGTTTTATTTATTGTGTTTACTGATGGCATGACTTGAAGTCATGCCATCAGTAATTCTTCATCACAAGTAATTGAAAAAACTAAAAGCTAATTGCTCAAGGCTCATAACTAAACACTAAAGCAATCCCTTCACCCAAGTAACTTCACGGGCAATTGATTCATTTAGTGGTACTTGCACTTCTGGCGGTAAAACACCCCAAGTATAAGTTTCAATTTCTAAATGATTGGTAAATGGCTTTTGTTTATGAATCGCAATCGTATCTACAATATCAGATTGTGTTGATGAAAGTTCGCCGTATTGTTCTATAAACAGAGGTACGTGAAAATGTACTCGCCATTCTTCATGTTTCCCTGTTTGATAGTCTTCAATAGCAAGGTTCAAATCTTGATATTTTTCAAAAGTTCCATCTGCTTTTCTGGCAATTACTTGGTGCAAATAACTGGCTTCATCGTACTGAGCGATGGCTTTTAATTTTGTCTCAGCATCATTTTTAAAGTCAACTTTTATGGCAGAACTAATCTGAATTTTGCCGACTGCAATATTAGCTTTTGCTAATTTCTCCACTACAACTTCTGGTTTTTCATAGCTTACTGCAAAGTGACAAACATCATAACATAACTGAATATGTGTATGCAAAATCGCCAATGTTTCTTCGGTTGAAATTCCTTTTTTTGCAAAGTATTCAATGGCAATTGGTCTTAAATAATCTTCGTACCAAGTGATAAATTCCGTAGAATTTTCTAAAATTCCATCTGGTTCTGGTTCAATGTCCAAATGTAAAACTTTACCCGTTGCTTCTTTGATGGCGATTAATTCGTCCAAAACTAAAAGCATATTTTTTGTGGCTAAAGTAGTGGCATGATGAAGTGTTTCTAAAGGATTTTCACTTTCAACTTTCCACCAAAAACGATAAGAAAGCGGCGAAGTAGAAATTCCTCCTTCTTGCATATCGGCTGGTAATAATTTCGCCAAAAGCTTGAACATTCGGATGGAATACTGTACTCTATCATCTGTCGTCCAGTCGGGTGCGTGTACTTGGTCTTTTACAACTACATCATGAAAACCGCCATAAGGAAAACCATTCATAGTAAAAACGTAGCAATCATTTGCTGACAACCAATTTTGAAAGGCTTCAAAATTAGCGGCTTCCGACAAATCGATACTTGCTTGATTCGCCAAACGCAAACCAATTCCCATCGAAGCGTTTTTGCTAACTGAATTTTTAATTTCAGGAATGCTACTTTGAAGTACCGAAAAATGATGTTTCCAATCTTCACCAGGATGAATATTACTACAATATGTTAAAAGTCCGAATGGGGTTTTCATAATTTATGAGCGTTTTTCGAGATAATCTACGGCTTGTTTTACCAATTCAAAATCAATTTCGTGTACTTCAATCCCTTTGCCAAGTCCTTCTAATAAAGTAATGGTAAGGCGTCCTCCCAAGTGTTCACGGAATTCGTTTAAGCCTTTCCAAAGATTGATTTTATCATTTTCTGCCAAAGCTGGATGATATAAATCAAAGCCCAGATTCTCTAAAACTAATAAAATTCTATCTAAAGCATCTTCCGAAATCATGCCTTTTAAGAAGGAATAAGCACAATCTAAAGCGATACCAATGGCAACGGCTTCGCCATGACGAATTTCAAAATTGGTAAGATATTCTAATTTATGAGCCGCCCAGTGACCAAAATCTAAAGGACGAGCAGAACCACTTTCAAAAGGGTCGCCACTTGAAATGTGTTGAACGTGTAATTCTGCGCAACGGAAAATTTGCTCATTCATCGACTCTTCGTCACGATGTGCTAATAAAACAGACTTGTTTTCGAGCCATTCAAAGAAAGCTAAGTCTTTGATTAAGGCTACTTTAACCGCTTCAGCAATACCTGAACGCCAATCTCTGTCGCTCAAAGTTTTCAGGAAAGTACTGTCATTGAAAACCGCTACTGGCGGGGCAAAAGTGCCAAGGAAATTCTTTTTCCCGAAGTAATTTACACCATTTTTTACCCCAACTCCTGAATCATTTTGAGAAAGTACTGTCGTAGGAATACGAATATGTTTTACGCCACGATGTGCAATTGCCGAAGCGTAGCCCGTCATATCTAAAAATGCTCCACCTCCAATAGCTGCCACAAAAGAGTGGCGGTCGATACCATAAGTATCAATGGCACGAAGTGTTTGAGCTAAATAGATTTCATCATTTTTTACTTGTTCTCCACCCGGTAAGACTAAAATATCGGCTACTAATTCAATTTCTTCTTGATTGGCGAAGTAATTTTTGATAGCTTCTTGTAGATATTGATGATTTTGGGCAACGCCTTCGTCGATGACAAATAAGATTTTCTTACGAAATTGGTTCGCCCCGTAATGGTTGCCAAAATTGTTTAAGAAAGTAATTAAAGTAGTATTTTCAGGAGCGAAAAGATTTTCGGTAAATAAAATATTATACGAAAACTGAACCTGAAAGCTTTGCTGAATCTGAGACATTTATTGTAAGAGTAAAAATCGAATTTATTAAATTAAGTAACTGCGAAAATCTTCGCCAATTTCATTGAAAAAGGTAATAAAGCTAAAACACACAAAGCCAGTATCCAGTTTCCTGAAACACTTACCCAAGCGGCATCCATTACGATAAGCGAGAGCACTCCAGCCTTTACAGCTTTGCCAATATTCGGACCGATTGGATTTGAAATAGCAGTAATTAATGGTTTGAAAATCAAATAAATATGCAATAATACAAAGCCAATGGCGAATAAAAAGTAGCCTAATTGATAAGCGAAAAGTAGCTGAGAAATGCTAACAAAAGCGTATAAAAATCCTGCAAAATATAAAGTTTTTTGACTGCCTCCATGTACTTCTCCACGACTAACCATCGTAATAGCAGCAATGTAAATTACTGGAATTACGCCCAACCACCATAAAGACGCTGGAGCAGTTGCTACGGCTGACATTCCTAAAATAAGGTTTCCACCACGACAAAGTCCCATATTGATTGGACCTAAAATATCATGATGTTTTCCGAAACGATTATAGACTAAAGCTAAAATAGCCACAGCAATAGCAATGAGTCCGCTTTGAGTACTGTTGAGAAAAGCCGCTACAATACCCATTAAAAGCCAAAAGCTACCCCATAAGGTAGCATTTGTTTTACTCACTTTTCCACTTGGAATTGGTCGTTCGGGTCGTTCGATGGCATCTAATTCGGCATCAAAAACATCATTAAATACAATTCCACCGCCGTATAAACCTTTAGTGGCGATGGAAAGTAAAATGACTGTTTTAATACTGGCGATGTCAGTTGAAAAAGTAAAACCAGCGATAGAAATTCCGGCGAAAATATCCGCTACGGATGTTACAATATTGGCAGGTCTTAGCAGTTGGAAGTATGCTTTTATATTCAAAATCTAACGAATGATTAAGGCATTTTTATCGACTCTCGGCTGTTGTCCACCTCTCAAAATCGTATTGCCATTATATTTTAAAGTTTGGTCAATTTCTTGTGGATTTTCAAAATCTTCCACATTAATTTGTCCGCTTTGTGCAAAAGCATCAATCGCATTTTGATAAGTAACCAAACGAATATCATGGTCTGAAATTCCTTTAATTTTCATCAAAGCGGCTGTTTTTGGTATTGCCAATGGGTCACTGATGCCCCAATCGGCAGCAGAATTAATCATAATTCTTTCAGAACCGTACTGTTTTACTACTTCTACCATACGCTCATTTCCCATTTTGGTAAATGGATAAATGGTAAAAGCTGCATAAAAACCTTGGTCTAAAACACTTTTTACAGTTTCTTCATTGTTATGATCGATGATAACCATTTGTGGATCAATGCCATGTTCTAGGGCAATAGCCATACTTCTTTCCGTTCCTTTTTTCTTGTCACGGTGCGGAGTATGAACTTGTACGGGCAAACCAGCTTCTTTGGCTAACTCTAATTGTAAACGATAATACTTTTCTTCGGCAGCAGTTTGGTCGTCAAAACCGATTTCACCAACCCCTACTACGCCTTCTTTGTATAAATACAATGGTAAAATTTCCATTACTTCTTCCGCAAGCGCTTCGTTATTGGCTTCACGAGAGTTCAAACCAATAGTACAGTAATGTTTAATACCAAACTGAGAAGAACGAAAACGCTCCCAACCAATCAAACTACTGTAATAATCTTTGAAAGTCGAAAGTCCAGTACGTGGCTGACCAAGCCAAAATGCAGGTTCAATAATTGCCACAACACCAGCATCAGCCAAAGCTTGATAATCGTCTGTTGTGCGTGAAGTCATATGAATGTGTGGGTCAAAAAATTTCATGTCTTTGATATAATCCATAAAATTTACTTGCACATTCGTTGCCGTTGCCAATTCTTCGGCTGTTCCTTCAAAATGAGAAGGATTTTTGGCTATTTCATTATGTTTTTGACACATTTTTTTAGTGGCTAATGGCTCAATTCAAGATTTTACACACAAAACCGTTCTTGAATTATGCCTAAATTTCAAATAAAATACTTATTTATATATCCTTTATTATCGGAGAGTTGAGTAGCTTCTCTCCTACTTTTCTAATTTTTTCCAAGTAATATTGTCTTCTCCCAAGTCATTAATAATAGAAACATACTTGATTAACAATGCTTTAGCTGGTTTAAAAGCGGTTTCTTTACAAACTAAAATAGCAGCAATTTGATTTTCAGAATTATCAGTTTGCAACAATTTTTCAATGTCTTTCAAAATTTCTTCATTCAAAAAATTAGGTACTAATCGCCAAACTTGGGCAGGAACTGAGCGACCAGCCGCCCAACGTTCATGGGCAAAATCGGAAAGTGTATCAGCTAATTTCTGGTTAGCTCTTTCCGCTAAACCTTGAATTAAATGAATCGGTTTATCATTAAAAATACATTTTAACACCAATTGATTCCATTCTGCTTCAGTAAAATAAGTAGCAGGAAAAGTATTTCTAAAAGCCAAGGAATCGAAAATCAAACCGATATTCGAGCGAACTGCTTCTGTCGCTCTGTAAATCCATTTCTCTTGGAAAGCCAAATAAGGTAATGCAGAATAAAGTGCTACTGCTTCGTTGATTTCGGCAGTATCAAAAAGTGCGTTGATATTTTTGAGATACGTTTCTTCAGCATCATGCGGAATAGACAATAACAAATAAACTCGTGTCAGTCTATCCAGTGTCCATTCGTGAAGTATATCTTCTTCATCAAAACTTACTTGTACTGTTTTTTTCGATACAAATCTTGGTGCGGCTACAAAGGCAGTTAAAATATTTTTGCTATCGCCTGAAGTTTTACTTACAATCCAATTCTGTTCTTTTTCTGAAGTGTTTTCTTGGATAATATTCAAAAGTTTGCTGACTATACTCACAATATCTATTGTCTAAATAATAAAAAATAATAATTATCAAAGGTAAGAAGCCTTTCTTAAATTTAACTTAATAAAAGTCATTGTTTAAGCAAGATTTATCTCTTTTTGCCTTTTTATCAAATACCAAACCGTTGAACGGTTGAACAGTTTACCTTTAACGGTTCTAAAACCAAAATTATTGAGTTCTTGGGCGATACTTTCCAAAGTATATTCATCACGATTATATCTAGCAATCATCCCACTTGCCATTTTATTATTAATATTTTTAATGGCTTTTTCTCTTTGCATTTTTCCGCCAAGCTCACGAGTTTCCTGTGTAAAGTACTGCGGATTGCCCATTTTCTCGCCTCTTTTTTTCTTGGCTTCTAAAGCTACTTTTGTTCTAATACTGATAATTTCTCTTTCTCTTTGGGCAAAAATCGCATAAATTCCAAGCGTAACTGTATCAGTATCAGGCAAATCGCAACTTTTAAAATTATCACCCAGTATTTTTTTCAATTTGAAAATATGTTCAATGTCACGACTTAAACGATCTAATTTTGCTACGATAAATGTATATTTATTTTCATTGCACAATTTTATGGCTTCCATCAATTTCGGACGATTTTCAATATCTTTTCCGCTGATGGCTTCAATAAATTCATGCTCAATTTCGGCTTCATCAATTTTTGCATAATGTTCAATGATGGCTCGCTGGGCTTCTAAACCCAAACCTGAACGCTCCTGCCCTTTTGTAGAAACTCTTAAATAACTGACATATTTTTTCATAGCATTTTATTTTTCTGAATCTAGGAATTGTTGCTTAAACATTTGATTATCAGACTGAAATTGTCGAAAAATCAAAATTTCAATTTGCTGAGATTTTAATATTCATTTTCTGAATGAATATTGATATGAAATGTTGGATTCTCATCGGCTTTGGTTTGAATTTTCAGAAAGAATCTTTTCTCTGAATATGTCACATTAATAAAACTGAAAATAGTCGGATGCTTTTTCACGTTTAAGCAAAGATAATAAGCTTTGTTTAAAATCTTAGAGGGTCATATTAGATTTTAAACAAAAGTGCTAAAACCCAGATTTTATTTTTCGAGTGTTGATTTTTCACTTTTTTTTAACTAAATGAATTTTATTTTTTCAAAATGGATTATTGTATTTATAATCCTTTACTGATAATATTATTTCTTGTTCTATGACAATGTTTAGATGTAGTACATTTCCCAAATTTGAAATGTCAAGAGAAATATTCAAATTTTAATCGTCATGAGAAAAGCTATCCAAATTTTAAGTATCATTTTTATTTTTACCAATACTTTAATTGCCCAAAAATCAGAACCAAGATTTCTGTTTAGGTTATATGAAGACAATGACTTTTTTAATATTCGTGGTATCGGGACTGACGAAGCCTACAGTAACGGCACGAGGTTTGATTTGTTTTATACCAAAAAACATGAATCGAAATTTTTTGTAGATAAATTATTGCCGAAAGCGGGTGATAGTACAATAAATGTTTTTGGTTGGGGATTGACTCAACTGATGGTAACTCCGAGAGATATTACTAAAACTGAATTTCAACCAAATGATTATCCTTTTGCAGGTTCATTATATGTTTCGCATACTTTGTACTCTTATAATCCTGAAAAGAAATATGATTTTCAAACAGAAGTGATTGCAGGAGTGAGAGGTCCAGCTGCATTGGCAAAACGAACTCAGATATTTGCGCACAAACTAATTAATGATAGAACTCCAAGAGGATGGGATAATCAATTAGCCAATACTGTAATTTTCAATGTCAATTTTACGGCTGAAAAAGAGCTATTTCATTATCACAAATTTGTTGAAGTAATGGTAGGAGGAAGGGCGACTGTTGGCAATATGCTGAATTCATTGACAGTATTTCCAATGGTTAGAATCGGGAAATTCAGTCCGTATTTTCAAGGGTTTTTGAATCAATATGGAAGTAAATCTAAACGATTTAAGAAATTTCAAGCTTATTTTATCTTTAAACCAGAAGCCTCATTTATCGTAACCAATAAGTTAATGAATGGAGAGTTGAAAAACTCACAAACGGCTGTATTTGAGAATGATATAAGAAATTGGTTCGCCGAAGTTTCGTATGTAGCAGTGATTACAAAAGGAAATTTCGGGATTTCATATACCCAAAAAGTAGCAAGTGCTTATAAAAAAGGACTCTATCGCCACAGTGTTGGAAATCTTTCATTGTATTACAATTGGTAAATTAATTAGCTTTGTGATAATTATGAATTATTAACAAAGCAAGATGAAAATAGTAGTTTTAGATGGATTTACTTTGAACCCAGGAGATTTAACTTGGGATACTTTACACGCTTTAGGCGATGTGTTGATTTATGATAGAACTTCTCCAGAAGAAATTTTGGAGCGTTCTTTGGATGCAGAAATATTACTCACGAATAAAACACCATTAAGGGCAGAGGTTATTTCTCAGTTAAAATCTTTAAAATACATTGGAGTACTTGCTACTGGCTACAACATAGTTGACATTGAAGCCGCTAAAAATCAAGGAATTTTTGTAAGTAACGTGCCAGCTTATAGTACAGATTCGGTGGTGCAATTAACCTTTGCATTGATATTAGAACTTACTTTGCACGTTCAAAAACACAGCGATGCAGTTCGTGAAGGGAAATGGGCAAATTCAAAAGATTTTTGTTTTTGGGATTTTCCATTGATAGAACTAGCAGGAAAAACAATTGGCATCATAGGTTTTGGAACTATTGGGCAAAAAGTAGCTGATGTTGCTACGGCATTTGGCATGAAAGTAATTGCTAATAGTCGTCGACCAACCGACCAATCTCATCGTAAAAATTTTAAGTGGGAGAGCATAAGTACTTTGTTAGAAGAATCAGATTTTGTAAGCATTCATTGTCCGCTTACAGCTGAAACGCAAAGTTTGATGAATCGGGAGAATTTACAAAAAATGAAAAGTTCAGCCTTTTTAATTAATACTTCTCGTGGACCAATTATCGTTGATGAAGATTTGGCAGAGGCTCTCAATAATAATACAATAGCAGGAGCAGGCATCGACGTACTTTCTGTAGAACCGCCTCAAAAAAATAATCCATTATTTACAGCACAAAATTGTATTATTACGCCACACATCGCTTGGGCTACGAAAGAAGCAAGGACTAGATTATTAGCGATTGCGCTTGAAAACATCTCGGCTTATCAATCAGGAAATCCTAAAAACGTTGTGAATTCATGAGAATATTGATTGCTCCCAATGCCTTTAAACATAGTTTGAATGCTAAGGAAGCTTCAAAAGCCATTCAAAATGGTTTTGAGCGAAGTCACTTAGATTGTATTTGTGAATGTTTTCCGATTGGAGATGGTGGCGATGGAACAGGTGAATTAATCATTAGTCATTGTGATGGAATTGTCATTTCGGAAGAAGTGTTTGACCCGCTCATGCGAACCATTCAAGCAAATTATGGTTTGACTGATAACAAGAAAACAGCAGTGATTGAAATGGCGAGTGCTTCAGGCATTCGTTTGTTAAAAAAGGAAGAATTAAATCCTTTAGAAGCTTCAACTTTTGGTACAGGATTGTTGATTAAATCAGCTTTAAATCAAGGAGTTAATAAAATTGTATTAGCTGTAGGAGGCTCTGCTACTGTTGATGGAGGATGCGGAATTTTAGCTGCTTTAGGAGTAATATTTTTGAATCAAAAAGGTGAAAAATTGTCATGTTTACCTAAAGATTTAATCAATTTGGCCAGCATTGATATTACTCATCTTGATAAACGAATACTTGATTGTGAAATCGTTATTTTATCAGATGTAAAAAATCTTTTATTGGGCGAAAATGGTTCAGCCAAAGTTTTTGGTCCACAAAAAGGAGCGACGAATACTGATGTTGAATTCCTTGAAAAAGTACTTATTAATTTTGCTGATGTGATTTATCGTCAATTTGGAAAAAGTATTGCTAATTTGGAATATGGTGGAGCAGCTGGTGGTGTTTCGGCTGGTTTAGCAGGTTTATTGAATGCTAAATTAGTAAATGGAATTGACGCTTTTTTGTCATTAACTAGATTTGACGAAGCATTGAAAAGAAACGATATTGTCATTACTGGAGAAGGAAGTCTTGATAGCCAAACGCTTCAAGGGAAAGGACCTTTTGGTGTTGCCGAAAGAGCAAAAACTTTGAATATTTCAGTAATTGGTTTGGCGGGCAGAGTGCCTTTAGAAGATGCAGAGGCTTTAAAACCACATTTTGATGCTGTTTTTGTGATAGGGAACGAACCAACCGAATTAAAAAATGCCATCGAAAACACGGCTGAAAATCTAGCTAGAACGGCTGAACAAATTGCTAATTTATTAGCTATTAGTCATAAAAAAATGGGATAATATGTTCATCAATATTATCCCATTTTTAATATTAAGCTTGTTTCACTAACTGAATATTTGCGATTAATTTTACTTCTTCACTTACTAATACACCGCCTGCTTCTGTTGGTGCGTTCCATGTTAATCCAAAATCTTTACGGTTAATTTTTGCTGTTAACTCAAAACCAGCTTTTACATTTCCCCAAGGGTCTGTTGCTGTTCCACCGTACTCTACTGATAATTTTACAGATTTTGTAACATCTTTAATCGTTAAATCTCCAATTAATTCAAATTCTTCATCGTCTGTTTTTACAAATTTTGTAGAAGAAAATGAAAGCGTAGGATATTTTTCAACTTCAAAAAAATCAGCACTTTTCAAGTGTCCGTCACGTTGTTCGCTGTTAGTATTGATAGAATCTACTTTTGCTTCGAATGATATTTTTGCATTTTCAAAGTCGTCTCCAGCTTCAACAGTTCCGCTGAATTCTTTGAAATTTCCTGTTACAGTTGTGATTACTAAATGTTTAACTTTAAACTGTACTTCTGAATGTGAAGGGTCGATTGCCCAAATGGTAGTTGACATGATTGTTGTTGTTTAATGTTGTGAATATGATAATTAATGTTGTGAATATGATAATTAATTTTCTTTGAAAATATATTGATTTGCTAAATTGATTTCCTCGAAAGAAATTGAATGCTGTTTTCCGTTAAATACTTCCGAATGAACATTCGAATTAAAACTTTTTAAGATACTTATACTTTCTTGAACTCTTGTTAAAGGTACATGCGGGTCAGGATTTCCAGTTGAAATCAAAATGGGTGTTCCTTCAAAATCACCTTTATATCGTTCTGTAATCAAGGTTTCTCCAATTAATCCACCTGTAAAAGCGACTGCTCCACCATATTGTTGAGCATTTCTTGCAAGGTATTCTAAGGTAAGACAAGCACCTTGTGAAAAACCTAAGAAGTAGATTGAATCGGCGGGAATACCCGCCTTTTCAATATCTTGTACCAAATCATTTATTACACCCAAGGCAGAATCTAAAGCAGGCTGATTTTGTACTTCGGGTGCCATAAAACTGTATGGATACCAACTTCTTTGCGAAGCTTGTGGAGCAAAAATTGCCATTTCCTTAAGATTCAAATGCTCTTTTAAAGTAACAATATCTTGAGCAGAACCACCACGACCATGAATCATCACAATCGCTTTTTTAGCTTTCTCGACGGAAATACCTGTGGTTAAAACTTGTTTACTATGTAAATACATAATTTTAAATGGATACTTAATCCAGTTTTGGAAGTGTTTTTTCGATACTATCACGATACTTTTCGTATTGTGCTGGCAATTTTAAATTTAAGCCTAGTTCTTCTAAAGATTCATCCACAGTGAAACCAGGATTATCACTCGCAATTTCAAAAAGTACTCCACCCGGTTCACGGAAGTACAATGAATAGAAATAATTTCTATCGATTTTCTCCGTGATTTGTAAACCAGCATTCATTACTTTTTTACGGAATTCCATCAAAATATTGTCGTCACTTACTCTGAATGCTACGTGGTGAACAGAACCTTTTGAAACATGTCCAACTCCTTCGCCCGGTACTTCTACTAAGTCAACAATGGCTGCTTGTTCAACCGCATCGGTTACAAAACGATAACGATTTACATGTTGTTCTAGTAATCGATAACCGAAAATATCTGTTAAAACTTTAGCGGTAGCTTCAATGTTGTTACTTGTAATTGTTACACTATGGAAACCTAAAGTAGCATGTTTCGCTGTTACTTCACTGGTTTCAAAAGGAGTGCGAGTATCAGCTTTTTTAGGAACAATCAATTCAAATTTCAAACCATCTGGATCCAAGAAAGTAAGATATTGTTCTCCGAATTTTTCTGCTACTTTGTTATAAGTAACGTTATTGTCTTCAAATCTTTTTTGCCAGAATTCAAGACTTCCTTCTGGAACAGCGTAACCAATTTCTGTTGCTTGACGAGTACCACGACGTCCTTGTGGAATTCCATCTCCCCAAGGGAAGAACGTAAGTACAGTTCCCGGTTCACCTGTTCCATTTCCATAATAGAAATGATATGTATTTGGGTCATCGAAATTGACAGTTTTTTTAATCATTTTCAATCCCATTACTCTTGTATAAAAATCAAAATTTCTCTTTGCATTTCCTGCAATAGCAGTGATATGGTGCAATCCATTTATTCTATTTTCCATAATTGTTTTCTTTTTTGTTGATACAAAGTTATCTGCTCGAATATTGATTTCTCTTGAACTAGGACAAGAAAACACAAGAATGAAAATATTTATGAAAAGTCGCTAAAAAGAAAAATAGCTTATTATTCACAAATTCAATATGTGAATAATAAGCTATGATTTTTGGATTGAATGAAATTACTTCACCTTCCACTCATGAATTCCAGCGGCATTGTCTTTTGATAATTGTACTTCTAATTTCAATGCTTTTGTACTTACTGGTTCAAATTGAATATTATTGAATTTATCTTTAGCGATAGCGTCTTGAGAAATCACTTTTACAGGAATCCATTCTCCATCTTTTTGATATAAAATTCTCCATGAAGTTGGTAAATAACAACCTCCCCAAGGACTATCGTCGAACCAATAAACATCAGAAGATGAAACCGTATAAGTTTGGTCGAAATCATATTGAATGAATTCTGTAGAGTTTTTCTTTGGCCACCAGTGGAAAAAATTACCACTTCTATCGATTGAGTTTTCGGCATCATATTGGTCGTTCAATGCTTTTAACATCATCGGACTTTTAATTGAAGCCGATACTTTACTTTTGCTAGCAATGGTCGGAGCAGGCTTTGGTTTTGATGCTGAAGCTTCAAAAGGAATCCAAACTTCCATTTCAGAAGAACCACGATTTGCCCATGTATAATATGGAATGGCCGTTACTTTTTGCTGTGTTTTAATTAAATCGTTACTGTTGACTTGTCTTTTTGTAGAAGAACCTTCCATTTCTAAAGTCATAATTCCATTCAATAAGCTGGCTTGAAAGTTTGGAATTATTGTAGCATTTTTATCAACAACAAGGTTTAATACAGAAGAATCTGCATTGTCAATTCCTTCCAAACAATAAACAAGTGGACCTCTTTGCAAAGCAAATCTTTTTAAATCTGCTTTTACGCTGTCTTTTGCTTCAATTTTCTTCACGTCCATTGGCAAATCTAAACTAAGTTTATCGCCTTTTGTCCAAGTACGATTTATCACGGCATAACCTTTTTCGATAGAATAATTGGCAGGCTTTCCATTTAGCAAAAGGGTGAAATCGCTTACTTTACTTTTATCTTGATACAAATCGCCTTTAATTGGTTGATTAATTGCCCAACCCGGAATACGAATGTGAATATTGAAATTTGCTTTTTTAGCAGGATTAATCGTAAACTCATCTTTGCCAGACCAAGGATAATTCGTTTCTTGATGAATGGCTACTTTAGTATTAGTTAATTGAATATCGGCATCGCCACCCACAAATAAATTGATATACAAATCATTTTGATTTTGTGCATAAGCATAGCCGGGAACTGAAGGTAAAAAGCGAGTCATGTTAGAAATACAGCAAGCACAGTCGTACCAAGTTCTGCGCTGATGTTGTCCCATCGAAGCCAAGGGATTTGGATAAAAGAACTTGTCGCCTGTCAGAGAAATACCAGAAAGTAAGCCATTATAGAGTGTACGTTCTAAAACGTCAATATATTTGGCATCTCCGTGAAGCAAAAACATTCTATTATTCCAATAGACATTGGCAATGGCTGCACAAGTTTCAGCGTATGCACTCATGTTGGGTAAATCATAATCTGCGCCGAAAGCTTCGCCATTCCCTGTTGCTCCAATTCCACCTGTGATATAAATCTTTTTGTCAACAACATCATTCCAAATATCATCAATGGCACTTAAATATTGCTTATCACCAGTCAAAGCTGCAACATCAGCCATGCCCGTGTACATATAAGTTGCACGCACAGCATGACCAACCGCCGTGTGCTGATCAATCACTTTTTTGTGCGATTGACTATACTCTTGGTTTAAATGTCCTTCTTTTCCTCTTAAATCCAGAAAGAATTTGGCGAGCGACAAGTACTCTTTTTTACCTGTTACTCTGTATAATCTTGTTAAGCCAGTTTCTACAATTTGATGACCTGGAAAACGTTCTTCTTTCCCCCAACCAAAAGTTTTTACTAATAAATCAGCATTTTTAATGGCAATATTCAAGAGATTCTTTTTTCCTGTAGCTTGATAATGCGCTACGGCAGCTTCATACAAATGACCAGCATTGTATAATTCATGACTTAAGTCCTCTTCTTTTTCCCAACGTTTTGAACCAATCCATTCATGTGGTTTGGCAATGTTCATGGTTCTAAAAGTATATAAATAGCCGTCAGGTTCTTGAGCCGCTCCGATATTACTGATGAGCGTATCTAAATATTTTTCAAGCGAAGCGTCTTTTTTAGTTTGTAAACTATAAGAAGCTCCTTCAATTACTTTGTATAAATCTGTATCGTCAAAAGTATAAGTAGTACTTTTTTCAACAGGCATTTTGCCTGCCGCTTTCGCAAAGTTGTCTATCCTTCCCGTGATTTTACATTGATTTAAAGTATAGGGAATGGTTACTTCTGCATTGATTTTCATTTTTGGCAACCAAAAATTGTCTTTAAAATGTACTTGCGTAAAAGTAACAGGCTGAATCGGATAATCGTTTTTTTGCGCATTTATACTATTTGCCCAACATAAGGAAATAGCGAAGATTGCTATGTTTTTTTTGAAAGATAGTATTGACATATTTTTTGAGTGTTTTATGGCAAAAAAGAATCCATTACTTTTTCTTACCGAGAAAAAGATAATACGCAGGAATACCTAATAATACAATTATCAAGCCCGGTAAAGTATGTGAAGGTTTGTAAATCAATAATGAAATACAAATAATAGATGCTGAAATGATGTAAATAAGAGGCAAAATAGGATAGCCAAAAGCCTTGTAAGGACGAGGTAAATCTGGTCGAGTAATGCGTAATCTGAAAATACCGATGATGGTTAGGATATAAAAAATAAGTACAGCAAAAATTACATAGTCTAATAATTCTCCATATCGACCACTCAAACAAAGTATTGAAGCCCAAAAACATTGAATCCAAAGTGCTTTTTCAGGAACGCCATTTTTATTGAGTTGTGCTACTTGTTTAAAAAAAAGTCCATCTTTTGCCATGCTATAATACACTCTAGCACCTGATAAAATCAAGCCATTATCACAACCAAAAGTAGAAATCATCAAAAATACGGCAATAACGATCGTGCCAATTTCTCCAAAAATATGCTGTGAAGCAACCATCCCAACACGGTCATTTTCGGCAGTGGCAATTTCTTGTAAAGATAAAACACTTAAATACATTACGTTACAAAGAAAGTAAGTTGCGGTAACGATAAGTGTTCCTAAAAATAAACTTAAACCAATATTGCGTTCTGGTCTTTTGATTTCCCCAGCGATAAAAGTAACATTATTCCAAGAATCACTGCTGAATAAACTACCAACCATACTGGCGGCAATCGCTCCCATAAAAGCCATATTGGAGTATGGTAAAGAAGAAATTCCGTCAAATTGAAAGAATGAGAAACCTGTTTTCCAGTTTGCTTCCCAAATTTCTTTTTTGGCTGCTAAGGTAAATCCAAAAATTATCAGCCCGAATAATGCGATAATTTTAATAAGTGTCAGTACTGTTTGAATGGTTTTTCCTTCTTTCACACCACGAGTATTGATATACGTCAGGAAAGAAACCATTAAAATAGAAGTAAGTTGAGCAGCAGAAATTTGGAACAATCCAACATCCAATAAGATGTTTTTTTCGCTGAGAAAAGGGAAAATATAGGCTGAAAATTTACTAAAAGCCACACCAACAGCTGCAATTGAACCCGTTTGAATGACGGCAAAGAAACTCCAACCATATAAAAAGCCTACAAGTGGATTGAAGGCTTCTTTTAAATAAATATATTGTCCGCCAGCTTTGGGAAACATGGCGCTTAATTCTCCATAACTTACTGCAGCAGTTAGGGTTAATAACCCTGTAATCAACCAAATAACGAGTAACCAACCCGCTGAACCGACGTTACGAGTAATATCGGCACTTACAATAAAAATACCTGAACCAATCATAGAACCCGCAACAATCATGGTGGCATCTAATAAACCTAGTGAACGTTTAAACGTACTTGAACTTTGTTCAGAAGATACTTCTATGGGATTTGCGGGATTCATATTGTTAAGGGTTGTTGATGAATTGATTGCTTACAAAACTTGAAAACCAAAAGCATAAGGGTCGTCTTCGTCGTCTATATTAATAGTATTATAGCCGTAAATTCTAGCCCAACCTTCAATACTTGGTCTGATGGCTGGCTTGCCACCCACTGTAGTTTCCTCTTCAATACGACCAATGAATTTTGAGCCGATAATACTTTCATGAACAAAATTATCGCCCATTTTGAGCTTGCCTTTGGCATACCATTGCGCCATTCTTGCCGAAGTACCAGTGCCACAAGGCGAACGGTCTATGGCTTTATCGCCATAAAATACTGCATTTCTAGCGGTTGAACTTGGGTCAAGTACATCGCCAGTCCACAAAATATGAGAACAACCGTTAATGGTTTCGTTATCTGGATGAACAAAAGTATATTGTTCGTTGATGCGTTTACGCATTACTCTACTCCAACTAATTAATTGGTCGGCTGTGTAATGTTGTAAACCTTTGAAGTTTTCTTGGAAATCTACGATTGCATAAAAATTCCCACCATAAGAAACATCCACTGTTAAAGTTCCTAAATCTGGACATTCAACAGTAATATTTTCAGCAGCTAAAAAAGAAGCTACGTTAGTTAGTTTAACACTTTTAACTTTTTTGCCTTCTTGTTTATATTCAATCATCACCAAACCTGCTGGTGCTTCCATTCTGATAATACCTAGCGTTTTTGGGATAATTAGTCCTTCTTCAACAGCAATTGTGATAGTACCGATGGTGCCATGTCCGCACATTGGTAAACAGCCACTTGTTTCAATAAAGAGTACTGCAACATCATTTTCAGGAGAATGAGGTGGGAACAAAATGCTCCCACTCATCATATCATGTCCACGTGGTTCAAACATTAGCCCTTGTCTGATCCAATCATATTCTTTTAAAAAGTGCTGTCTTTTTTCACTCATGTTTTCTCCAATGAGTGTTGGTCCGCCGCCTGCTACTAATCTGACAGGGTTTCCACAAGTATGCGCATCAATGCAAAAGAATGTTTTTTTCAAAATAATTGTATGGTTAAGTAATCGAAATACTAAAGATTGTGTGCCATAAGCATTAAAGTTTGTTGATGAAGGTTACGTCTTTAAATAACTTATGGAGAATAATCGGGAAAACATTCTAGAACCCAGTGAAGGGTTCTAGAGATGTTGCAATAAATTATATATATGATTTGGTTTAAGAATTCTAATTTAAAAATACTCAACTCAATATAATCTAGTCAATCACAATTGATTTATAATCTGGCAAAGTTGGTCTTGTTGCAATTCCAGTATTGATAATATTCAAAATTGCTTCTCTTTCTTCACCAATTAAAGTAAGTCTTGGCGGTCTTACAGCCTCGCTTCCTAAACCAACTTGTGCTTCAGCCAATTTGATGTATTGAACCAATTTCGGATGAATATCCAATTCCAACAAAGGAATAAACCAACGATAAATACTTCTAGCTTCAGCCAATCTACCAGCTTTTACCAGTGTATAAATCGCAACCGTTTCTTCTGGGAAAGCACATACTAAACCTGCAACCCAACCATCTGCACCCATTACCAATTGTTCCATCGCAATGGTATCAACTCCGCAAAGAATACTGTAACGGTCGCCAAATAGGTTTCTCATACGAGTAACGTTGGTCAAATCACGAGTAGATTCTTTTACTGCTTGAATATTCTCGCAAACAACTAATTCAGAGAACATTGCTAAAGTTACTTCAATTTTATAATCTACAGGATTGTTGTAAATCATAATTGGTAATTTTGTAGAATTTGCAACTGCTTTGAAGTACTCTACCGTTTCACGATGGTCGGTTTTATAACGCATAGGAGGCAACATCATTAAGCCTTCTGCGCCCCATTCTTCTGCTAAACGAGCTAACTCAATAGCATCTTTAGTAGCTCCTTCTGCAATATTCAAAATTACTGGTACTTTGCCAGCCACTTTTTCTACAGTGAATTTTACCAAAGCACTTTTTTCTTCCAAACTCAATACGCTGGATTCCCCTAAAGTTCCACCCAAAATAATTCCGTGAACACCAGATTCTAACTGAAATTGTAAGTTCTTATCAAAAAGCTCGAAATCAAGCTCATCTTTTTCATTAAATTTTGTAGTAACCGCAGGGAATACTCCTTTCCAATTAATAGCCATAATTATCTTTATTTTTAATCAAAATTAGCTTAAAAACAGTGTGCATAAATTACCATTTTTAATCAATTATAGATTGATATTAACCTATTAAAAAGAGAATGGTTGTAATTGAGGTTAATAGCTTGAAGATAAATTATGAAGAAAGGATTTTGAGAAATTTTATTCATAAACTTGTAGCGAAAATCCCTTGCAGTTGCCGCTCCTTATTCTTGGATTTGGCAACCGCAAGGGATTTGACGCTACGGTTTCAATAATATTTAAGAATCTTATTAATTTCTCTCAAAAATCACTTCTCAACTTTAATAATTCTACAACCAAATACTCTTCCAGCGGTTCTGCCTGCATTGGCTAATATTTTTACTTCGATAGTACTTTTTCCTTGAAGAATTTCTGCTGGAATTGGATAAACAACATCAAAGAATTTTCCAGTAGTTCCACCTTTTAATTCTTGCGTTGCGATTTTTGTTCCGTCGATTACAATGTCAAAAAGTCTTCCTTTATCGTCGCCTAAATAAGTTAATAGCAAACTATTTTCTATGCTTGGATTTACTTTCATTTGAAATGAGAAAAATCCGCCAGCTCTTACTTCTCTTCCAGTTCTGCCCAAGGCGATGTCTGTATAAGACTGTTCGCTGGCTTTTAGTTGATGGTCACGTTCAGGTTGCATTTCTCCAATTCTGAAATTATCTATCGTCATTTCTTCAATCTTTTGTTGACGTTTTTTCTCTGCTTCATATTCCGCTTGGCGATTTTGCCAATCTGTATTGGTGAAAAAATCCCAATAAACACTGTAATGTTGCTGATAAGTTTGGTAGAATGGAATCAAAGTAGCATCAAAAGGTTTTCCAGTTTGTTCCATTTTAAAAGTCAAAGGCTGATTAGGAACAGGTTTTAACCAATTATTGATATTTTTATCGTCAGTCAACAATACTGGAGTTCCATAAATTGGGTCTGGTAAATCCTTGCCTAACTGTCCTGCCAAAACCAATGGTCCATATAAAAAAGCAATACGATTGGCATTATCAGGCATACTTTCGGTGTAAAGCGACATCGGGAAAGTAATCTCTACTTTATCATTATTTTTCCAAGTTCTGTTGATTACTAAGTAGCCCGTTTCGTCTTTTTCAATTTTTTGAAGTTTTCCATTTACAGCAATTTGTACTCCTTTGCTAGCCCACCAAGGCGAGCGTAAACGCATGGCAAAAGCTTTAGTCTTTTTAGTTTGGATACTCAAAGAAGTACTTTCACTGTTTGGATACGAAGTATTTTGCGTGATGGTGATGCCTTTTTCTTGCCAATCAAGTACCGAAGGGATGAATAAATTCACGAACAAACTTCCATCTGCCCCTTCATAATAAATGCTTTCGGTGTATTTAGCATGGTTTTCCATGCCACTTCCAACACAGCAAGTGAAGGTGTTGAAAGGCTCACTAAATTCTTTTTTAGTCCCCATTCTCAAGGGTACAAAATAGCACATCATCCCACTTTCCGGATTCTGAGATGCCAAGATGTGATTGTACAAAGCTCTTTCGTAATAATCACCAAGCTGACTGTTGGGTTGCCAAGTAAACAAATGTCTTGTCAGTTTTAGCATATTATAAGTATTACAAGTTTCGCAAGTATTGTCGCTGAGATGGTCGTTCAATTTGTGTGGCTCGGTACAATATTCATAATTACTGTTTCCGCCAATTACATAGCTGTGGTTATGCACCATAATATCCCAAAAGAAAGAAGCGATGGTTTTATCAGACTCATTGCCTGTTAATTCAAATTGGCGAGCGCTACCAATGGCTTTTGGAACATTGGTATTGGAATGTTTTCCAGCCATAGGGTCGATTTTTTTCGACAAAGGAACCATCACAAAATCGTCGTAGAATTTATATGACAAATCTAAATATTTCTTATTTCCAGTGATGGCATAAATATTCGCCAATACATCATTCATGCCTCCGTACTCACATTTTAGCATTTTTTGTAATAATTCAGGCGAAAGCGGATTGACCGTATTAGCTGTCCAATCTGCCATTCCCACAACGATTTTTAAGGCTTCTTGATTATCACAATACAAGTACGCATCAACCAAACCCGCCATTACTTTATGAACAGTGTACCAAGGACTCCAGCCTCCATTCAAATCGAAACCTCCAGATTTTATTTCTCCACGAGCTACTTTTGCAAACAAAGTATCTTCTTTAGGAATTGCCCCGACATAACCATTTTTTCTAGCTTTTTGGCATTTTCCAAGTTCTGTAACGATATAATCTGTACGATTTTTGAATTCAATATTTCCTGTAGAAACATACATCATCGCACAAGCCGAAAGATAATGTCCTAAAGTATGTCCCGAAAGTCCTTCGCTTTCCCAACCTCCGTAAACGTCTCCTTTGGTGGGTAAATTTGCATTTTTATAAAAGCGATGCAGTAAACGATTAGGTTCTACCGACAATAAATAAGCTGCATCTTTATCCATTGCATTTTTAAAAGGACTTCCTTCTAAAAGCTTTACATCTTTTAAATTAAAAGCAAAAGCCTTCAAATCAATCACAGATTTTACCTGAAAACGTTTGTCTGCTTTTTCAGGAATGTATGATTGTGCGAATAAAGTAGCATTGCAAAGCAAAAGAATTAGCAAGGTAAAAGCACAAGACCTTTTCATAAAATCGGGATTTTTAAAAATGATTATCGTCGATACAAAGGTGAAAATATTTATTGAGCAAGTCTTGGCTGTAATTAGTAAGAAGTAGCTAAATATTAGCCATAATTTTAGTAAACACACCTTATATTAGGCTAATAATTTTCTATTGAATTACGCTAAATTTTAATGCAAATGCTTTAGCAATATTTATTGAGAATACACTTGATATAAGTTGTTCTAATTAAGAAACCCGCCTTAATTAGTAAGCTTTAACTTAGGATGTTCTTTTATTTATTTATTGATAAAAAATAATAACAATCGAAAAACAGGATTTTTCAACTTTAAAAAGCATATTTTTTTATCTATCACACAAATGCTTCATATAATATTTCAATTAAATGTCATTTTTGGTGAAATATTTGCTATTTTTCCAATATATAATACAATTTTGGCAATTTGCTAATTGCTATTATAATTAAAAACTAAAAGTTTATTGTGTTAATTATGAGATATAAGCATATAATTTTATTCATTTTTATAGTACTTCAGCATACATTACTTTTTTCGCAAGAATTTAAACCAGTATTTAAGCGTATTTCTACCGAAGATGGTCTTTCACAAAGTCATGTGAGTGCCATATTAATGGGAAATAAAGGATTTATGTGGTTTGCAACTGACGAGGGGCTTAATAAGTATGACGGGTCTAAATTTACAATTTACAAACACACCAGAGGCGATAAGGAAAGTCTTAATGATAATTATATTTATGATTTGATAGAAGACCATGCGGGAAATCTGTGGGTTGGAACCCCTCTGGGTTTAGATAAATTCAATCGTGGAAAAGATATTTTTGAGCATTTTTTTAAAGAAGACTACCATGTAACTGTTCGGAAAATTTTTGAAGATAGTAAGAAAAGAATATGGCTTGGAACAACAACTGGCTTATATTTGATTGATGCTGAGAAAGGTACATACACTGTTATTAAGCATCAGGAAAAGAATAAAAATAGTCTTAGTTCCGATTTTATTTATAGCATTGCTGAAGACCAAACTGGAAATATTTGGATAGGTACTAAAGAAGGATTGAATAAGTATAATCCAGAACGGAAGTTGTTTTCGCATTATTTTCACGAAAATAATAATCCTAAAACCATTGGTTCAGATTGGGTAAATACAATCTTTGTTGATAGTAAACACACCCTTTGGGTAGGAACTTTAACAGGGGGGATTTCAAAATATAATCCACAAAATGATACATTTACAACATTTAAACACGATGTTAACAATCCAGAAAGTTTAGCCTATGATGATATACTTTCTTTTTTGGAGGATAAAAATGGAAATTTATGGGTTGGCACTGAAAACGGCGGAATCAGTATTTACAATCCGGAAACGAACAAATTTAAAACGATTGCTTTTGATATTAATAACCCAAATAGTTTAAGCAATAATTCCGTTTATTGCATGTATGAAGATAGAACTGGGAATATTTGGATTGGTACTTACTCGGGCGGAATTAATTTTTTGCCAAAGTATGGTAGCAAATTTAACGTGCTAAAACAGACTGTCGATAAAAATGGATTAAATAATAGTAGTGTATTGAGTGTTTTAGAACATGGAGACAACAAAATTTGGTTTGGTACAGATGGCGGTGGCTTGAACGTACTTGATAAAAACACCAATACTTTTACAGCTTATAAAAAGAATCCAGCTAACAAAAATAGCATCAATTCAAACTATGTTTTATCGGTGGTAGAAATAGATAAGGATTGGTTGGCTTTGGGATTTTTTATTGGCGGGTTCGATTTATTCAATACAAAAACGAAAGAATTTATTCATCATTTACCTAATCCGAAAGATAAAAATTCAGTATCGTCAAATAGTATTTTTACTATATTGAAAAGCCAAGATAATAATCTTTGGTTAGGTACTTGGACAGGCGGTTTGGGATATTATGATATTAAAAATAAGCAATTTACCAATTATTTACATGACCCAAAAAATCCTAAAAGTTTATGCAGTAATTATGTAAAAGCATTGTATGAAAACGGGAACGACGAACTTTGGGTAGGCACTGAAGACGGGCTTGACCTTTTTAATAAAAAGACTAAAATATTTACTCATTTTAGGGCTAATGCCAACAATTCTAATAGTTTATGCAATAATAATATTCAGACAATTGTAAAAGCTAAAGAGGGCTTTTTGTGGGTTGGAACAACAGATGGTTTGTGTTTGATGAATTTGAAGACAAAAACCTTTCAAACATTTACAGAAAATAATGGCTTGCCAAATGATTTTGTGAATGCAATTTTGAAGGATAAACAAGGAGTTTTTTGGATAAGTACCAATAAAGGAATCACCAGATATAATCCCAAAAATAATACTTTCAAGAATTTTAATACTTCTGATGGTTTGCAAGGGAACGAGTTCAAACCTAGGTCTGCTTGGCAAACTAAAGACGGTGAAATGTATTTTGGCGGTCCTAATGGTGTAAACTCATTTTATCCTGATAAAATTCAGTATAATACTTTTCTTCCGCCTGTGTTTATTACTGATTTTCAAATCTTTAATAAATCGGTTATTCCCGGAGAAAAGGATTCCCCACTTTCTACCCATATCAATTATACAAAAGAAATTGTATTAGATTACAAGCAATCGTTCTTTTCATTTGAATTTACGGCATTGAATTATATTCTGCCTCAAAAAAATGGTTATGCGTATAAACTAGAAGGTTTTGATCCTGGCTGGAATTATACGGGCAATCGTAACAGAGCATCATACACTAATCTTGACCCAGGGAAATATGTTTTCAGAGTGAAAGCCTCTAATAATGATGGCTTTTGGAATGAAGAAGGAAGTGCTATAAGTATCGAAATTTTACCTCCTTATTGGGCTACATGGTGGTTTAAAGCATTTATATTTTTGTTGGTAGTTTGCTTAGCAACTTCCTTTTATAAGTATAGAATGAATCGAATAAAAGCTCAAAATTTAAAACTTGAAAAAGAAGTAGAATTACGCACAGCACAGTTGTTAAAATCTACTGAAGAAGAACATAAAGCCAGAGAAGAAGCAGAAAGAGCCAATAAAGCTAAAAGTGTTTTTCTGGCAACAATGAGCCATGAAATCAGAACGCCACTAAACGGTATTATTGGTATGGCATCGTTATTAGAGGAAACACCTTTGAACGAAGAACAAAAAAGTTACTCTGATACCATTCATGCTTGTGGAGAAGGTTTGCTTACGGTTATTAATGATATTTTAGATTTTTCTAAAATTGAGTCGGGTAAGATGGAGCTTGATTTACATGATTTTAATCTTAGAAATTGTATTGAAGAAGTTTTGGACGTTTTTGCAGCCAAAGTAGCAAGTCTGAATCTGGATTTACTTTATTTGATAGAATGGAATGTGCCTGCTCAAATTGTTGGAGACAATCTTCGTTTACGTCAGGTTCTACTGAATTTAATTGGTAATGCGATAAAATTCACCAATAAAGGCGAAGTTTTTGTGAGAGTCTTTTTGGATGAAAGTAATGATAATGATGAAATAGTATTAGGTTTTGAAGTCAAAGATTCTGGGATTGGCATTCCACCAGATAAATTAGACAGACTTTTCAAACCTTTCTCACAGGTAGATTCTTCAACTACAAGAAGATACGGTGGTACAGGTTTGGGCTTAATTATTAGCGAAAAAATCGTTAATTTAATGGGTGGTGCTATTCGAGTAGAAAGTACTGTTGGGAAGGGTACAACCTTCAAATTTGAAATCAAAACAAAAGTTAGTTCAGCGAAACTCACTACTTTCCCTTTTAACCTTGAAGTATTAAAAGATAAAAAGGTATTGGTGGTAGATGATAACAATACCAATTTGTCTATCTTGAAAGGACAATTAGAGCATTGGAATATGCAGGCTACTTTATTTTCTTGTCCGAAAGAAGCCATTGCTTTGATAAAGACAAACGAAAATTTTGATTTGGTCATTACTGACATGCAAATGCCTGATATTGATGGAATTTCTTTTGCTTTGGCTGTTAAAAGACAAAGACCTAATATCCCCATTATTTTACTAAGTTCCGTTTCTGATACTTTCTATAAAGAGTTTCCCGATTTATTCAGGTCTGTCTTGATGAAGCCCGTTAAACAGCATATTCTTTGTAAAAGTATTCATGATAATTTACTTAGGAGCGAGCAAACCAAAATGGTGGATAAACCAGCACCGACTGCCCAAACGCAGAAATTGCAAAGCGATTTTGCCTTGCATTATCCGATGAAGATTTTAATTGCTGAAGATTATGTAATGAACCAAAAATTAGCGTTGAAAGTACTAAGCAAACTGGGTTTTGAAGCAGATTTGGCTGAAAATGGACTAGAAGTACTTGAAGCATTCGAGAAAAAGCATTACGATTTGATACTAATGGATATGCAAATGCCTGAAATGGATGGAATAGAAGCAACGATATTACTTCGTTCAAAACCTATTCAGCAACCTGTGATAATAGCTATGACAGCTAATACTTTAGCTGAAAATAGAGAAGAGTGCAAAGCTGCTGGAATGGACGATTATATCAGTAAACCTATCAATCTTGATTTTTTGGTGAGTGTGCTAGAAAAATGGGGGAAAAAAATTAAAGAAAGACATGAAGTTTCGTAAAGGATAAATTCCTAGCTTGAAAGCTTTAATTTTTATAGCTTTCAAGCTAGGGAAAAGATGAAATTACTTTTCTGGTAAAATTTCATTTCCCGGTTTTATATGCTTGAAGTCGCCATCATTAG
Organism: Arcicella lustrica; assembly: GCF_034930985.1. Taxonomy (NCBI): domain Bacteria; kingdom Pseudomonadati; phylum Bacteroidota; class Cytophagia; order Cytophagales; family Flectobacillaceae; genus Arcicella; species Arcicella lustrica. Next base: position 233,092 of record NZ_JAYGIM010000006.1, on the reverse strand, counting down.
GCAAATCATTCATCGGATTCATGCGGAAAACTTCTTTACTCACAATTCTTTGAAGCACAATTTCTACCAAAGTGGTACTATTGGGTTTTAATACATAATCAAACATGGTTTGGTCGGCTTTGATTTCGCAAGGAGCATAATAGACAAAACCTTCTGAGGGACGTGGGATGATTTTTAACCCTAATTTATCAATCCCTTTTTGTTTAGGACGAACATCTTTTTTGCCATCTTTTATTGCTGCTATTCCTTTTAAAATATCGTAATTGAGGTAATAAGTAATGTTTTCAGGATTGTTTTTATTTTTTTGACGGTCTTGGAAAAAGCCTTCGGGTAAATGGTTAGGGTCGTTGGCATCTCCTGCTGAAATAATTAAATCAAAATCTCTAACAGAATTCCCTTCGGTATCAATTACTCTAAAAATTACCATGCAATATTGGTCATGAATAAAATAACGTTTTGAAGTAAAAAAACTTGAAACAGTTTCCAATTGTTCTTCTTTCAAAACCTCTTTGGTTTCTCTTTCAAATTGTTTGTAAAGTTTATCATAATCAGCTTTTGTTTTTACTTTGATACAATCCAAAATAGCCTTCAATGTCTCTTGACTTTCAGTTTGGTCATTTTCTTGAACGCTATTCATAATACCCATTTCGTCACCAGAATGCGATTTACCTTTGATGATTCTTAGAGGTGTTTTGGGGGATTGTCTATAATCTGCAATTTCAAAATCAGCAGTTTTAATAGGTCTTTCATTCGTTGGATAAGGCTGTTTTAATTTCACATAGCTACTCTGTAAATTAGCCGCTGCAACACGCACAACGCCATCAGAACCTAATTCTCCAGTATAAGCATTGAGATTATCATAAAGTTTACGGTCAATCGATTGACCGATAATTTCAAATGGGAAAACGTTTTCAGGTTTAATCTCCTTTTCATCAGATTTAATCCAGCTTTTATTCAGTTCCCAAGCATCAAAACTTCCTAGTTCTAGCCAATCTAATACACCTTGTCCGGGTTCGACGCCACTGAACCAAGCTTTCAATCGACCAACTCTTCCTTTTCCTAATTGGGCAAGTGCCGAACCAAAGTTGGCAGGAGCAAGCATAATTAAGTGACTCATCGGGCAGGGAAGTTTTTTCTTAGTAAAAAATCTTTCCCACCAATCACGTACCACAGGTCCACCCGTAGAGTGAGTAATACAAACAAACCTTTCGCCAGCAGTAATTTCAGCATCCAGTTTTTCAATAACAGCTGTTTGAAGAGCCTTAGAAATATCATTGAGGCGTACTTCATCATGAAAACTAATGTACTGTCCCAAAAAGATTTCCTCTACCTGAATATCAAAGCCATTGGCTTTGGCTTCATTGTGTAAACGAATCGGTAATTCGCCATAAGTATCAAGATTTGAGACACTCCAGCCGTGTACAAAAACAACAATTAATTTAGACATAGTAAATGATGATTTAGAAATTATTAAGATAAATATTGGACTTAAACGGAAGAACCAAAGATAGAGAGAAAGCATAAAAATATGCTTTAAAAGGCTTCAATTTTTATTAAACGGTAAGCCATTTAAAAGTGATAATTACCATTAGATAAAGTATTGCTAATAAGTTGGGATATTAGCAATAATTGAAATATTTTTGTCCACATTTTTTATAACTCTATCATCAATATCGTTCTATGTTACGAAAACTACAATTATTACTACTCCTGATGTTCTTCACTTTTGTTTTGAAAGGGCAAAGTATTGAAATTGGTAAAATTATTGGCGAATCAGGTTTGAGTGTTTGCTTAGGTAAAAAAATATATGTTGCTTATACCAAAACAGGAACTTACAACCAAAATAATTTATTCAAAATACAACTGAAACCTGCTTATTCGAATTCTTGGGTAGATGTTTTAACGAAAGACTCTTCAGGTTATTTAGTTGGAATTTTACCTAGTGATGTTCATAATATTTCAAATGGCTATAGTAATTATGCGAGCTTCAGAATTATCAGTTCTTCTCCAGAAGTGAGTAGTGGCATAGAGTTCTACGTAAATATTTATTTACCTGCTGACATTGAATTGATAAACCTTTCTAAAAAAACTTTACTCCCATACGAACCAGTATCATTAAGCGTAAAATATGCTGGGACATTACCAATTAAAATATTGACTAGTGATAGCATGTCTGTTGAGGTTTTAAATGGAGATAATAACATTTATAATACGTTAGTCTCAGTAACTAAATCTGTGAGTTACAGTGTTCTAAATGCCAGTAATGTCTGTGGAATAGGAAAAAGCTCTGGCAAGATTGATATTAAGGTAATAGAAAGTGGTTTGAAAATTCTTGGATATACACAAGAGCAAATTTGTAAAAATAGTAAGATAGGATTGAAAGTACAGAAAATAGGTAAATGGAGTACAGGAAATAACTTTAGAATAAGATTAGTAAAAGAAGACGAACGCTCTAAATTTTATGAATTAGATGCAACTGAGAAAGATGATATTATCACTGCAACAATTGGGACAGATGTATTAAAAGGAAATTATATTATAAAAGTAATAAGCGATAATGGTATTGAATCAGACTATTTTATTAAGCCACTAGCAATTCATGACGAAACAAATGTAGAATTAGTGACAGAAAGCACATCTATGAATTATGGAGAAACACAAATGCTATCAGTTATCGCAAAAGGATATGGTATCCGATCAATAGAATTGAGTGATGGGCAGATTTATGATACTTATTTTTCTAATGATGATAGTCAGACTATCAATTTCTATGTTTCTCCTTCAGTTTCGACGCAGTATTTCATCAAATCATATACTTCTTTATGTGGAAATAGTACGGGTAAGAACAAAATGATTGTAACTATTAAAGAAGGAATTAAGACTGGAACATTGAAATATGGGCAGTATTGTGAAGGGTCTAGTTGTGAAGTAACATTTTCTACTAATGTTTTAATACCAGTAGGAAATACTGTTAAGGTCAGATTGAGAAATAGTTTTTTTGAATACAAAGATGTTGAAGGTAAAGTAGTACGAGAAAATGTTGCATCTTTTATAGTACCTTCAAATTTTGTTGTGAATACAATGACTAATAATGAAGTTTATGCAAGTGTTTCAACCGAAAATTTAACAAGTACAAATTTCAGTCCTAATTATATCAGTATAATACTTATCCCTTCAGCTAGTATTGTTGATGCTTTTAGTAGTTTAAACATCAATATAGAACAGCCTCAAGCTTTGTACCTTCATTCAACATTGACAGGCGGAGCTCCTTATGAAATAGTCTTTAATGATAGTTTAGTGCATCGATTTGAGAGCTTCTCAAATGAAATGGTATCTTACGCAACCTTAGAACCCTTTGTATTGAAATCGGGTAAAGTTTTTATTACTTCTGTGAAAAATATGTGTGGAACAAGTTATCCACCGACATCAGAATATAAAAACATAAAAATGCTAAGTGATGAATATGCTATTCGGATTGATTCAAAAAAACAATTAGCTGTTGAAGTTTGTGCAGGAGCGAAGATAGATTTGTCAGTTTTGATTAAAGGAAAATATAAAGACGATAATCAGTTTTTAGTAGAAATATTTGGAAGAACCGTAAATGGTTATAGTGAATTAGGAACAATTGCAGTAGGTGAAAGGCAAGTCGTAATCCCTGAAAATCTACCAAGTGGTGTATATAATCTTAGAGTTTCGTCAAGTAATCCTGTAACTAAAAGTAATTTATTGATTCTAACTGTTAATGCTTTGCCAACGGCTAAATTATATACTTATAAAACTACTCCAGTGAATTCTGGTGAAACAGTTACGATTATGTTGGAATCTAGCGGTGATGGAACGCAGATAATTACTTACAATGATGGAACCGTAGAAACATCTTATGGAACAAGTTCTGTTAAGTGGAAAAAACTTTTCAACACAACTACGTTCGGTATAAAATCAATTAGTAATGGTTGTGGCGTTGGTACGGTTTTAAGTAAAGATTTTACTATTCAAGTAATGCCGTATGCAATCAATAATAAAATTGCCATCAATAGTGTTGAAAACATTCAATGTTTGACTGATAAAATATTTGTTCCTTTTGAATTAAAAGGCAAAGTACCATTTGGAGAGACATTTTCTGTACAAATATCAAAGAGTATTGATACTGTTTATACAACGTTACAATCGGGTATTACCGTAAGTCCAGCACATGTAAGTTTGCCAAGTAATTTTTCATCTGGGAAATATAATATTCGGATTGTGAACAATGATAAATCTATCAAATCTGAAGAAAGCACGATAAGCTATCATACAGTTCCTAGTATGACTTTGCAGCTATCAGATGGAAAATCAGAGATTGAGATGTCTGAAGGTAAGCCAATCCTTTTGACATCAAAAACTGGTCGAGATTATACCAATACAATGTCAGGGGAATATACAATTGTGGATGATAACAATATAAGAACGTTAGGTTCTTTTTATTATAACTATTTTGAAGAATATAAATACCCTACAGAATCGACGACTTATAGATTGAACTCAGTTGTAAATGATTGTGGGATAGGAACTGCTTCCGGAAGTGTAAAGGTTTTGATTAAACCTATCTTATCAATGAATATTAAGGGCTTTATATATGGAAATAATATTAGTACTTGCATAGGCACTTCAATGGATGTTGACTTAAATTCTAAAGGTACTTTTGGCAATAACAACATTTTTAAGGTGTTTGCAATTGATAAAAATAATACTAAGATAGAATTGCTAAGTGTTCCAAAGAACGATATATACAAAATAACTTTTGGGAATGAATTCAAAAAAGGAGTTTACAGATTACAGTTGGAAAGTACTAATCCTGTCTTGAGTAAAGAAATTTCAATCATTAGCTTAACCACTAAATTAGACATTACTTTAACAGGTTCTGCAACAATTAATCCTGAATTTCAAGGATTATTATTCTTGAGAAAAAATAATGATACTTATTTACCAGAGAATACTTCTTACAACGAAGTTATCAATTATGAAATGACAAATGGACAAATGGGAAGTGTAGAGGTTAATTATGCAAATCCTCTACCTTTAATTTACGTAAAGCCCAATAAAACAGAGATATACACACTAAAGTCTGTTAGTAATGCTTGTGGAGTTGGTAAAGCGAGCGGTTCAGCTACGATTACAGTAAATCCTTATTCAGAGAAACAAGTATATACTTTTAATGTGACAAATTCTACACTTTGTGCAGGTACTGACTTTTATGTTTCCTTCAGTATCCAAGGAACATTTTCTGCTAGTAATAAATTTACAATTCAACTGTCTGACGATATAGGTAATAATTTCAAAAATCTTGAAACAACTGGAACTTTAAGCCCTCTAAAAGCTAAATTACCTGCTGATTTAGTACCAAATATAGGTTATAAAATTAGGGTAGTAGCTAGTGATCCTAATACAACAAATACAACTACAACATTCCCAATAAGAATCTTAGAAGGTATTACCGCACGTTTTGATAGCAGTTCATATTATTTCTCTGAGAGTAAACCTGTTTCAATTGGTATTAAGTTTACAGGAACGCCACCTTTTAATTTTACATTAGGTAGTGATGAAGTAAATGCAAAACTAATTACTTCCACTGTAAATGATTATACGCTAACAATCAATCCAACAGCTAATACTGTTTATCGTCTATTTTCTGTGAATAACAATGTCTGTGGAACAGGAACAGTTTTAAGTCCTTCAACCGTAAGAATTGAACTGATTACTGGAACGGATGAATTGGGTAAAATGGGTATCAATATTTTCCCGAATCCAGCTTCTGATGTATTAAATATTGAATGTAGTGATAAAGAATTGGATGTTCAATTAATAGATTTTGTTGGGAAAGTCATCCAAGAGCAGACATTAAGAGGAGTACAAAAACAAGTAGATTTATCGAAAATACCATCTGGGACATACTTTTTACATATTCAAAAAGATGGCAGAAGGGCTACTTTTAAAGTGCTGAAACAATAATTTTCGTTTAAATACTTTATTCTTATTAATTCTGAGGTCGGTAGAAATACCGACCTCTTTTTTGTTGAAAAGGCTTCTGTCCTGATTCAACCTAACTGTAATCAGTATATATCAAGCTGTCTTCTCTTTTGTAAAAAAGACTAATAAATCATTCATTTTACTTCATAACAATGGGAAATATTACAAGAAAATCCTTTTTACAACAATGCTTTGGTTTGGGTACTTTGGCACTTTTATCGCCAATGATTAGCCATGCTCAATACATAAATATTGCTGAAGAAAACTTTTATCAACAAATCGTTCAAGCTAATAATAAAGAAGTTGCAAGATTATTAACTGTATTTTCAACAGATATTACAGAAATTAAAAGACGTTTAGGCTTTGATTTAGCCAATTTAGCCGCCGCTTATTGTGAAGCAAAATCGGATTATTATCAAAAAGAGGAGTTGGTTGGAGCAATGACAAAAATTATCTGTTTCCTCAAGAAAGCACAGCAAGAAGATGGTACGCTCAACTTGGGGAATTTAGCGTCTCCTCCTGATACAGCTTTTATTTTAGACCCTCTTTGCGTTGCAACTACGCTACTAAAACATAACGCTTCGCCTGTTTTAACAGAATTACTTTCTTTGTTGAAAGAGTTTATTTTAAAAGCAGGAGAATCTTTGAGATTGGGTGGAATTCACACACCAAACCACCGTTGGGTAGTGTCTGCTGCTTTGGCTCAGATTAATGCTTTGTATCCTAATAAAGCCTACGTGGCTCGTATTGATGAATGGCTTTCTGAAAATATTTATATCGATAGCGACGGACATTTCTTGGAAAGAAGTATGATTTATTCGGAAGTAACAGATAGATGTTTGATTACGATGGCTCGTTTACTGAAACGTCCGAAATTATTGGAACCAGTTCGTAAAAATCTTAATTTAACCTATTTTTACATGGAACCGAATGGCGATTTAGTGACGACAGATTCAAGGCGACAAGACCAATTCATGACGATTAATGCCTTGCCTTTTTATCATGACTATCGTTACTTGGCAATTCATGATAATAATGCAGAGTATGCAGCGATTACCAAGTTTATCGAAAAAGTAAAAGGCTTCGATGAAAAAATCATGGTTGATTTACTCCCTTTTTTCTTGGAAGAACCGCTGTATTTAAAGCCACTCCCTGCAATTCAAAATCCTTCTGTGCATTTTGAGAAATTCTTTAAAACAACCAATCTGGTGAGAATTCGCCGAAATGATATGACAAGTACAATTTCTGGTGGAGCAGATTTTCCGATAGTCATTGCTTCTGGAAGATCAACCAATCCGAATTTATTTACTTTTAGAAAAGGTGAAGCCATTCTAAAATATATGCGTTTTTCAACGGATTTTTTCAGTACAGGCTATTTCAGAAGTAATGGAATTACGCATAAAGATGGCAAGTATATTTTGCATCAAAGCATTGAAGCACCTTATTATCAGCCTTTACCGAAGCAATTCAAAAAAGCGAATGGTGATTATAAACATGCGCCAAGTACCGATGGTAGATTTTGGAATAAAATGGATTTTGCACATCGACCTCAAAGTAATGTTAAAACCATTGATACTTCTATCAGCATTGAAGAAAAAAATGGCGTTCATGAATTAACATTTAGTTCAAAAGGAAGTGAAGGCGTATCGGTAACGATTGAATTATGTTTCAAAGAAGGTGGAAAATTGTCTGGTGTAAAAGAAATTGAAAATTCGCCCAATAATTACTTTTTTGAAGGAGAAACAGCAAGCTATGATTTCGGAAAAGACAGTATTCATTTTGACAGTGGAATCAAAAAACATTCAAAAATTAAAGGATTAGAAGGCGAAATGTACAGTTCGCATTTTGGTAGTTTAAAAATGGATGGAATGTTTGTGTATTTAACGGGCATCACGCCATTTGAACATAAAATGACGATTCGTTAAGTTGAAAATCCTACTTACTTTGAAGGGTTTTCCCTTCAAAGTAAGTATTAAAGATGACTAGAATATTGAATTAAATTTTTACTCTATCTCTTTCCTGTGCTGCTAATCTGATTTGAGCATTGATTTCTCCATATCTTTCATACATTCCTTTTCTTTGCACGACTTCAAAAAATAAACCGTTCAATTCTTTAAAGTAAAAATGGAAAAATTCACCGTCGGCTTGTCGGTCATAAAGAATATTGTATTCTTCCATTTGCTTTAGAAGTTCATCGGATAATTGTGTTTTGGCTTTTAAATCTTCATAATAATTGCTTGGAATCGGAAGTATTAACGATTTATCAAGAATTGATTGAGCCGTTTTGAAAATATCGTTACTTTCAAATGCAATTTGTTGAATACCAGCACCTTTTTGTCGAGTGAATTGCTGTGTTGAAGTTCCTTGACTCAGCGTAGAACTCAATGGTATTCTGATATTCCCAGTCTCATTTTTAGCGACACGACTGTAAACAATTCCACGTGGGTCAAGAATTTCGATAGATTCTTCTACTTTTAAACCAAGAAATGCACGATAAAAAAGTGTATTCGATTGATAATATTCTGCTCCAACCGAATGACCTAAATGGTCAATTTTAAGAATACCGTTAGACGCTATACTTTGTTTTTTAATCTCAAATTCTTCCGATAAAAAATCATCATTCCCTTCAATAAAATCATAATTCAAATCACCAATTCCTTTGACAGAAAGTAACGATTTATTTGGCTCTTGCTGATTTCCCCATTGCCATTTGTATCGCAATTCTTCAGCCCATTTTTGAAATAAAGTATTATTACTTGTCTGAAAACCAATAGACCAAATTGAATTAGGAGAAAATTGTTGAACGCTTTCTGTTCGATTAACGATGATATTCACTTTCCCCAATTGATATAAATTAGCATCTTTACTTGTATGTTTTCCAGTTTCAACAAAACCAATTGCTTCAAGAATATGAATCAAAGCTGTCTGTTTTTCAGCAGAAGTAGCAAATTCAATCCATTCTAATTTTTGTAATTGTTGCCTTGACACACTTTCATTTAGCGTATTATTGCTGTTACTTGTCATTTTTTCTAACCAAATCAAAGACCTTTTTCCATCCAAAGCCACTGGCTCGATAAGTGAAGACCGAAATTCATCACTAAAGATTTCGTGTGATAAATAACTATCATAGCCCGTCGCTTTAACGGCATTTAGAAATTCAACAACTGGATACGAACCTTGTCCGGGAAAACAACGATAATGCCTGCCCAAGTGCATAGCACCCATATCGTATTTTGGGGCATCTGCTACTTGTACCATCGTAAATTTCTCTTTGGGAATGGTATAAATATCTTCAAAAGTTGAACCCAAAACTGAGATATGAAAATTATCTAAAATATTACCAAGGTTTGGATGATTAGCCCGACGAACAATTTCTACCGATTGATGATAAGTATTGACAAATCTGCCCCACGAAAGTGCTTCGTAACCAATTTCAAAATCGTGTTGTTTGGCTAATTCTGCAATATCAAAAAGGTCTTCAGCAGCTTTATCAAGATGATTGATAGTATGAATGGAAGTATTAGAACAAATAAATAATTTTTTAGTCCCCAAGCGGTGCATCAACTCAAATTTATGCTTGGCTCTCTCCAAATTCCTCGACTTAAATGGTTCTGGCATGGCTTCATAATCTCTAAAAGGTTGAAGCCCGACAAGTTCTAAGTTCAAGTCTTTCAGCATTTTTCTTAATTCTTCTGGTTTTACATTCGAAGCCAGAAGGTCATTTTCAAAAAGTTCGACGCCGTCATATTGTGCTTTGGCGATAGCTTTTATTTTTTCTGGAAGTGTGCCAGAAAGAGAAACTGTTGCGATGGAATGTTTCATACAGTTATTACAATTTTACTTTCATTTCCCTGTGCTGCTCTTTCCAAAGCTGCACTAATATTTGAAAGTGGCTCATAACTTGAAATAATCATACTCGGTTGAATAATTTTTGAGGCAATCAATTGAATGACTCTTTTAAAATCAAAAGGATGATCGTAAATAATAGAAGGAACAATTGTGATGCCTTCACGGGCAATTTTTAAAGGACGAAAAGTAGCATTTTTTTCAGACAAACCGACCAATACAATCTCAGAACCACGAGGAGCCGCATCCGTTGCCAGAGATGCTGTAAAGGGAGAACCTGCACATTCAAATACAGCACAAACATCATTTTCTAACCAAATTTTTTCTAAAACCTGACTTTGTTCTTCCAGATTACCAGTTGCTACCGCAGGAATAGCACCCATTTCAACTGCTTTATTCAGTTTTTCTTGATTGATTTCTGTAACAAATACTTTATAGCCTAATCTTAATGCCAAATGTGTTAGAAGTAAACCGATAGCCCCTGAACCAAGAATGGCGATAGTATCGCCAGGTTTAGCTTTTGAAGTCATTAAGGCATGATAGGCTACCGCTGTGGGTTCAATGGTTACAGCATCAGCATCTGAAATTTCTGATGGTATTTCCCAACCAAAATTAGCTGGAATCACTACATATTCAGCAAAACAACCCGCTTCATTGATGCCAAGAATTCTTTTATTTATGCAAATATTTCCATGTCCTGACATACAGTGCTTGCATTTAAAACATGGAAAATTAGGTTCAATCACTACTTTTTCTCCGATATTTCTACCTTCAACACCTTCTCCAATTTTATCAATAATACCAACGCCTTCATGACCGATAATGGTTGCTTTGTCTAATTTTCTATGTCCTAAAAAAAGATGAACATCAGAGCCACAAATACCTATTTGATTTAACTTAATGCGTATTTCACCGTATTTTGGTTCTGGAACTTCTTGTTCTAAAAGCCTTATATCATTGGGGTTAACTAAAAAAGCGCCTTTCATGGTCTGTGTTTTTAATGTTTATAAAGAATGTACAAAGCTGAAAATTTTAAAGAATACTCATGATAAAATGGGTGGAAAATGCCATACTATTTCAAAAAAGTACCAATGATATTGTTCGCAAAAAATGCTCAAATCAACCAATGTGATAGTTTTTGTGGTTTTTATAGTACTTTCGAAACTTTTAATGGTACATTCGAACCATTTATTATTATTTTGTCACTCCTCATTTAGCTTTGTGAAGTCCAATAAAATATTCGTAATTTACTATATTTATTTTAAGACAATCAATAAGTTTATTCATGATTGAATACAGCGATGAAATCTGAAATCAAAAATTTTGGCATATATGGCAAAGATGCAGACACTATTTCTGAGGATTTAATCCATTTGGTTTCGATAGATTCAAGTTGTCGAAAACATAATTGGATGATTAATCCGCATTTTCATAGCCAATTATATCAGTTTTTCTTCATAGAATCTGGTTCAGGAGTGTGTTTGTTGAATGATAAATCGAAGACTTTTGAAGGTGTTCATTTGATTATTGTTCCAGAAAATACCTTGCATGGTTTTCAATTCAAAGAAGACATCAAAGGCTATACTTTATCGGTTTCTTCTCGTATCATCGAAAAAATTACTGATAGCGATAAAGAGTTGTTTTTTGAAGTGAACAAAGCTCGGATGATTAACATGAATAATCATTTTGAAGAATTTAATGATGCGATGGATTCTATCAGAAGGATGAATCAAGAGCTTTCGATGAATGCAGCGAAAACACACCTCTTTTTAGAAACTATTCTGCTTTTACTTTTTGTGAAAATTTTTAGGTTCAGAATTGATAAAAGTAAAGACTATTTAGCCGCAACCAAAGAATTGGTGTATTACAGGAATTTCATGAAAATGATAAAATCTGAAATCCCAACCAACAAAAGTATAGAACATTATACCAAAGCGATTGGCATCAGTAAAACGCATTTGAATCGGGTTTGCCAAGCCATTACAGGAAAACCAACGAAGCAAGTCATTTGTGATTTTTTACTCTCAGAATCAATGGTTTTGATGACGCATACTGATAAAACGGTTTCGGAAATTGCTTATCAATTAGAGTTTAAAGATGTAAGTTATTTTTGCCGTTTTTTCAAAAAACAAACTGGTTATACGCCTGCTCAGTTCAGGATTGATAGCCGAAATAATATCAATCAAAAAATACTTTATAACTATTAAGTAGCCCTAAATATCTGTAAAACAATGAATGAAATTAAAAAAGCGATTAATACGAGTGAAATGACAGCCTTTCAAATATTAATGGTTGCTATTTGTTTTATCCTTAATATGAATGACGGAATTGATGTATTAGTCGTATCGTTTTCAGGTTCAGAAATTACCAAAGAATGGGATTTAAGTAAAACCCAAATGGGCTATATTTTTAGTAGCGGATTGGCTGGAATGACTTTAGGGGCATTTTTATTAGCCCCTTTTGCTGATAAAATTGGTAGAAGAAAAGTATTTATTATTTCAATGCTACTGATTACCAGCGGGATGCTATTGGTTTTTATGAGTAAAGAATATTGGCAAATTTTATCTTTGAGATTACTTACAGGCATCGGCATAGGTGGAATTTTACCAACAATGGCTGCAACGGCTTCTGAATTTTCGAATAATAAACACAGAGATTTTAATGTAGGTTTGGTACAAGCTGGTTGGCCGATTGGGGCAATTCTTACGGGTTTCTTTTGTGCTTGGGCAATTCCACAATTTGGTTGGCGATTTGCCTTTCTTTTTGCAGGAATTATTTCTTTTCTGATGTTGATTGGCGTGGTTGTGTTTATGAAAGACAGTCTCGATTTTCTCTTGAATAAACAACCGAAAAATGCTTTAAAAAAAGTGAATATTTTATTGGAAAACATGAATCAATCCACGATTGATTCATTGCCTACAGTAGCAAAAACTAGTTCAAAAGGTTCTGTAATGTCACTTTTTGAACCAGAATATAAACGAGATACTTTTTTACTTTGGCTGGCTATTTCTTTTGGATTTTTAACATTATATACTTTAATGAGCTGGGTTCCACAGATTGCGAAAGATGCTGGATTAGCTTTTCAAATGGCAACGAATGTAGGAATTGCCTTGAATGTTGGTGCAGCTTTAGGAACTGTTTCGATGGGATTTGTCGCCAAGAAATTGGGTTTACAAAAAACAATTTTACTATTTATGATTACTGCTTTTGTAGTGATGGTAATCTACGGAAACTTTAAATTATCAACTTTGCTGATTTTTACCTTTATTTTTCTGATTGGAGTATTCGTACAAGGCGGTTTTAATGGAATGTATCCGACTATTTCAAGAGTGTATCCAGCAGCAGTACGCACGACGGGCGTAGGGTTTGCCATTGGTGTCGGTAGAATTGGAGCGATTTTAGGACCAACCATTTTTGGGATTTTATCGGATGCAGGTTTTTCAAAGTCATCACTCTTTATCATTTTCTCTGTGCCACTTTTAGTTACGGGCTTTGCAGTTTGGAGTTTAAAATCTAAGAATTTATAAATTTTACAAGTATTTTATACCTTTTAGGGTATAATGTCAGGATTAATCGTATTTTTATACCCTAAAAGGTATAATTGTCAAAATTAAATGATAATTATACCTTTTAGGGTATAATTTTATGAAGATAGCGCCATATATTAAAGAAAAACGTAAGCGATTAGGCTTAACGCAAACTGATCTTGCAGAAAAAGCAGGTGTTGGACTTCGTTTTGTGCGAGATTTAGAACAAGGCAAAGCGACTTTGCGACTCGATAAAGTGAATCAAATCTTAGAACTTTTTGGGAGTGAAGTTGGTGTGATTAGAAAGGAGGTAGTCGATGAATAGGACTGGAAATGTTTTTTATCAAGATGATTTAGCAGGAATTATTACTGAAAATGAAGAAGGTTATTACTTTCAGTATGATGATTTGTATCTAAAAAAAGAGAATCCACAAGCTATTTCCTTGACGATGCCAATAAGACAGGAAATCTATTTCAGTAAGACGCTATTCCCTTTTTTTGATGGGCTTATTCCAGAAGGTTGGCTGTTAAACATTGCCGTTGAAAACTGGAAATTGAACCAAAGAGACCGAATGGGTTTACTGTTATCTGTTTGTGGCGATTGCATCGGTGCAGTAAGTGTTAAAGCGCTAAATCTGGGAAATGATGAATAAATGTTTGTATTGCTATCAACCTTTATTGGAGGGAGAAATTGATTTTCATACAAAATGCTCAAAGAAGTTTTTTGGCGTAAATAATCCTCCGACATTGTCTTTTGGTAAAAAAGATTTGAAAGTAATGGCACAGCAAATCATCGTTAAAAGCATTGCTGTGACAGGCGTACAAGCGAAACTTTCTTTAGACATTGAGAAAATCGACAGTAAACACAGTAGATTGACTGTCGTTGGTTTGTGGGGAAATTATATTTTAAAGCCCCCAACAGAAGCTTACGAACAATTGCCAGAAAATGAAGATTTAACCATGAAATTGGCACGTTTATGTGGCATCAAAACCGCAGAACATTCATTAATTCGTTTGGAATCAGGAGAATTGGCGTACTTGACCAAAAGATTTGACAGAACTAAAAAAGAAAAAAGACACGTAGAAGACCTTTGTCAGCTTACAGAAACCCTTACAGAACATAAGTACAGGTCTTCAATGGAAAAAGTTGGTAAGACCATCAAAAAATTTAGTTCAAATGCAGGGTTTGATATTATATCATTTTTTGAATTGAGTATTTTCTGTTTTTTAACAGGTAATGCAGATATGCACTTGAAGAACTTTTCTTTACTTCATACTCAATCAGGAGAAATACAATTTGCCCCAGTTTATGATTTAGTTTCAACAAAATTGGTGATGCCACAAGATTTAGAAGAAATGGCTTTAACAGTAAATGGAAGAAAGAATCGCTTAAAAAGAGAAGATTTTGATGTTTTAGCTTCAACATTAGGAATCAACGAAAAAGTAAAAAACAATGTCTATAAAAGATTTTCCGATAAGATTATACCAATGCAAACACTCATTGATGAAAGTTTCTTGGGCGAAGAAATGAAAGAAACATATAAAACATTGATACAAACCAAAGGCGAACGATTGGATTTCCTAACAAAAGAATAGGGCGATAATCCAATCGTTTTACATTTAAATCACTTCTTCAAATCCTTCAAAAACTGCATCGGGGTTTTGCCAAATTCATTTTTAAAGGCTTTTGTAAAGTACGATTGCGTTTGGATTCCCACATTATACATTACTTCTGCAATCGGCATATTTTCTTGCGTCATTAATTGAACGGCTTTTTTCAAACGAATGGTTCGGATAAAATCACCGATGGCTTGTCCTGTCAATTCTTTTACTTTGGTATATAATTTTGTGCGGCTCATTCCCATTTGCGAACAAATATAATCTATGTTCATTTCAGGGTTACTTAAATGGGCTTCAATCATGCCAATTAATTCCATCAAAAAAGCTTTATCTTTTTGTGAATGAGCTAATTCTACCACTTCGGTCAACTGGTCGTTTCCGTACTTTTCTTTCAGTTTTTGCTTTTGAACGAAGATATTTTTAATCGTCAATTCCAATAATTCTATGCTAATTGGTTTTGAAAAATAGAAATCTGCGCCAGATTCCACGCCCTCAATTTTCGATTCTGTCCCATCTTTCGCCGTTAGCATCAAAAAAGGAATATGACTAATTTCATCATTTTCTTTTACTTTTTGACAAAAAACGTTGCCATTCATCACGGGCATCATTACATCGCTAATAATCAAATCTGGGAAAGTTTCTTTGGCAATGTCATAACCCAATTGCCCGTTAATAGCTTCCAAGATTTTATAGTTTTTACGTAAAGTTTCTTTTAAAAATATTCTTAATTCATCATTGTCATCTACCAGTAAAATCGTTGGTTTGGTTAATTCTTCCGATACTTTTGCTTTTACAGGAATTTCTTCGTCAAGACTTAAAGCCACATCATATTTGGTAGAAATACTTTCAAGTTTTACTAACACTTCTTTGTTTTTAATCCATAATTCTTTTTCGGCATAATCTTCTTTTTTACAAGGAATGCCAATGATGATTTCCGTTCCTTTATCTTTTTCGCTATAGACCCAAATACTGCCTTTATGAAGATTTGTAAGGCTTTTTACAAATGCCAAACCAATGCCCGAACCCAAATGTGTTTCGGTAGTTTTGTAATATCGCTCAAATAAATTGCTGATTGATTCTTTAGAAATCCCGATGCCATCGTCTGCAACTCTGATGTACAAATAATTTGAGCTTTTATGTTCATTCAAAATTTTTAATTCATTGCTAAATTGTGCTTTATAATTTTCGAGTGAATCCAATACTTGTAAAGTGACGTGTTTGCCGTTATCAATGTACTTGAAAGCGTTGCTCAATAAATTGATGATGATTTTCTCTAAAATCTGGCGGTCGAACCAAGTTTCTGTCAATTGATTATCTTGCAATACTTCAAAAGTAATTTTCTTTTCTTGTGCCAAATCTGCAAATTCATCCGAAATTTCTTTCAAGAAAGTATTGATATTTCCTTGCATCACATTCAGTTTCAACACGCCCGATTCTACTTTTCTAAAATCCATTAATTCGTTGATAAGACTTATCAAACGATTAGCATTTCGGTACATCAAATCATAATAAGGATGTGCTGGCGAATTAGGAAATTCCTTTTTGAGTTTTTCTAAAGGCCCTAAGATTAGCGATAATGGCGTGCGGAATTCATGTGAAATATTGGTAAAAAACTGCAATTGTTCTTGATGAATTTCTTCTTTTTTCTGCTCTTCTAATTGCTGAATTTCCAACCTTCTTTTGAAATTATAGAAAGCCACAATGCCACTTACAATAGCGATAACCGTTAAAGCCCTAAACCACCAAGTTGCCCAAAACGGGGGCGTAATATTGATTTCAACCGAATAGGCATTTTCGTTCCAAACGCCATCATTATTGGTTGCTTTTACTAAAAAAGTATAGTTGCCCGGACTCACATTCGTATAAGAAGCCTTTTTTTCTTTGCTCACGTAAACCCAATCTTTATCCCAATTTTCTAATTTATAGGCATATTGATTGTTTTCAGAAGCTGTATAATTCAATGCCGCAAAACCAAAAGAAAAAGTAGATTGCTTGTAAGAAAGGTCGATAGATTTAGCAAAACTAATGTCTTCATCTAAAGGGGAATCTTCTCCGAGATTTACTTTTTTATTGAAAATCTGAAAATCAGTAATATAAACAGGCGGAACAAAAGTATTTGTCGTGATTTTTTGCGGATAAAAAGTATTAAAACCATTTACACCGCCAAAAAATACTTGTCCATCTTTGGTCATCAAAAAAGCATTTGCCTCAAATTCAAGTCCTTGTAAACCATCAACAGTATTGTATTTTTTTACATTTTGCGTTTCAGGATTTAGTTTTGTAATACCGTTTGAAGTAGAAATCCAGAAATTCCCTTCGGCATCTTCTACCATGCCTTTGATAAATTCGGTATCAAGATTTGCCTTTTGATTGAAAATTTTAAAAGTATTTTCGACTTCATCAAACAAGTATAATCCTTTTTGCCCAATCCAAACCCTGCCTTTTTTGTCAATAAAAATGACTCTTAAATCGGGCTTTTTACTGTCGTTATTGAAGTAATGCGTAAAAGTTTTCGAAGCAGTATTATAACGATTCAAACCGCCATCGTCCGTGCCAATCCAGATATTCCCTTTTTTGTCTTCGTTGATAGAAATAATATTATTTCCCAATAATTGAGAACGATTATTTTTTCCATAAATAATACGAGTAAATTGCTTTTTTTCAGCATTCAGAAGATTCAAACCTCCAAAATAGGTAGCCACCCAAAGGTTGTTTTTGCTATCTTCAAATACTTTCTGAATGTAATTTGAGCTAACGCTATTTTTATCGGCAGGATTATTCAAGAAACGAGTAAAAGTATTGTTTGAACGATTGTACAAACTCAATCCACCACCCCAAGTAGCTACCCATAAATTTCCTTTTTTGTCTTCGTTGATGTCTAATACTTCGTTTGAACCAATCGTATTTTTATGGAAAGGACTGTTTTTAAAATGTTTGAAGGAATTGTTTTTTCGGTTGAATAAATTCAAACCGCCACCATCTGTGCCAATCCAAATATTGCCAAAACTGTCTTCACAAAAAGCTTTTACGTCGTTATAGCTTAGACTATTTAAAGTAGGTTCTTGTCGAAATAAAGTAAATTTTTCCGTTTGGGGCATGTATAAATTGATTCCGCCACGGTGCGTTCCTACCCAAAGGTTTCCTTGATTATCTTCAAACAAAGCGGAAACCGTTCTTTGTGAAAGACTTTTTGGTTCTTCAGGACGATACTGATAATTGAAAAAACTCCCAGAAACTGGGTCGAAAAGATTGAGACCGCCATTAATGCAACCCACCCAAATATTCTTTTTATTATCCACCAAAATGGCTTTTACCAAATTATTGCCAAGCGATTTCGCTACTGTTTCTTGGTGACTGTATTGTTTAATAGTGTTGAGTTGATGATTGTAAATGATTAAACCATTTCCGTTTGTTCCGATTAAAAGATTGCCCTGTTTGTCTTCATTAATACAATTTACGGCATAGCCTTTCAGCGAAAAAGGGAGATTTTTCAATACTTCTATTGCTCTGAAAGTACGAGTTGATACTTCAAAAAGTTGAACACCGCTTTCTGTTCCTACCCAAAAATTATGCTCGCTATCTTCAAAAAAACAATTGACACGATTGTTGGCAAGCGTAATATCTGTATTTGATTTTTTCTGAAAAGCAGTAAAAGTATTTTCAGACGGTTCCAAAAGATTAAGTCCACCACGAGTACAAATCCAAAGCCTGTCTTTGCTATCGTTTTTAATACCATTAATATAATTATCACTGATACTTTTCGGATTTTTAGCTTCGTGTTTGAAGCGAATAAAGGAGTTTTTTCGTTCATCAAAACGATTCAATCCGTTAATCGTTCCTACCCACAAAGTTTTGTTTTTGTCTTCCTGAATATGAGTGATATAATTATCGCTAATACTCTTTTCGTCGTTGGGGTCATTCTTAAAAACTACAATTTCATTGCCGTCGTAACGGTTCAATCCATCCCTTGTGCCAAACCAAATAAAACCACGACTATCCTGATAAATATTTTCGATGGTGCTGTTAGAAAGCCCCTGTTCGTTGGTGATATGTTTAAATTTTAAGTTCGGAATTTGTGCAAAAGCACTTACACCTAAGCAAAAGTATAGGAAAGTAAAACGAAGAAGAAAAGTAATTGGCTTTATTGGGAACATTAAATAAGAGTGCTGAAATGTGAATATTGAGCTTTGAAATTTAAAGAAAAAATGATTGACTATAAGTAAGGAATTGTCTTAGGATTACAAATTCACAACCCGCAATTCACAATTCATTACTATTACTTCATCTAAAATAAATCATTTTTTGTGTTGAACCGTTCATTTCCCAAAATTAGAACAATAGCACCAAAATTATGATTGCTGAGATAAAAGTATCCATAATATCCTCTCTAATTTTGATTTTTAAAATAATTAATAGCATTTTATTTATAAACAGAATTGAGATGAGAAAAAAATTACTGTACTATGTCTTGATAGTCATTAGTATTTTAACCCATGTAAATGCCATTGCACAAGACAGAATGATAACAGGAAGAGTCGTAGATTCGGCAGAATCAAGCATTCCTGGGGTAAGTATCACGGTGAAAAATAAGAAGACGGCAGCGATTACAGATGCCAAAGGAGAATTCAAAATAAAGGCTGCTACAGGCGATGTTTTAGTGTTTAGTTCTATCGGTTATACTAAATTAGAAATGCCCGTAAGTACTGCTACAACAATGAATATTGTAATGGCGGTAAACAATACAGCTTTAGATGAAGTAGTGGTAGTTGGTTATGGAACGTCTCGTAAAAAAGACTTGACGGGAGCTGTTACTACAATTACAGCAAAGGATTTTCAGACGGGAGCAATCACTACGCCAGAGCAATTAATTGCTGGAAAAGTACCTGGTGTTTCTATCATTTCAAACAGCGGTCAGCCGGGTGCGGGAAGTACCATTCGTATTCGTGGTGGTTCTTCATTAAGTGCCAGTAACAATCCATTGTTTGTGATTGATGGCGTGCCTTTGGAAGGCGAAGGCGGTATTGCTGGGGCGTCGAATCCATTGAGTTTTATCAATCCAAACGATATTGAAACTTTTACGGTGTTGAAAGATGCGTCTGCATCGGCGATTTATGGAACAAGAGCTTCCAACGGAGTAATTATCATCACGACCAAAAAAGGAAAAAGTGGAGCAATGCGAGTGAATTTTTCTTCGACAAATTCTACTTCTAGTATTACTAAACAAGTAGGTGTTTTGAGTGCTGACGAATTCCGTGCTATTGTGAACGAAAAAGGAACGGCAGCTCAAAAAATGATGCTTGGAAAAGCGAATACAAACTGGCAAGATGCGATTTATCAAACGGCATTTATGACCGACAACAACTTAAGTGTTGGGGGTGAAGTCGCAAAATTACCGTATCGAATTTCATTAGGATTTCAGAATCAAACTGGTGTTTTGAAAACGGATAAATTGCAAAGAACTTCTTTAGCCATTGCTTTGAATCCTACTTTTTTTGAAAATCATTTAAAAGTAGATATTAGCTTGAAAGGAAGTATGCAAAAAGCAAGATTTGCTTCTTTGGGTGCAATTGGTGCAGCAATTAGTTTCGACCCGACTCAACCCGTTTATGCCACAGAAAATCCACAAAGGTTTGGCGGTTACTTCGAATGGTTGGACAAAGCAAGTGCAACGGGCTTGGTAAATTTAGCAGGCAGAAATCCATTAGGACAATTAGAACAACGTTTTGATGAAAGTACACCACAAAGAAGTATCGGTAATATTCAGTTTGATTATAAATTCCATTTTTTGCCAGAATTAAGAGCTAATTTGAACATTGGTTATGATGTTGCAAAAGGGGCAGGAACAGTTTATGTTTCAGACAGCGCAGCCATTGGTTATGTAGCTGGTGGCGTTGGCGGAACGAACAATACTTACAAACAAACTAAACAAAATACCCTTTTAGAGTTTTACCTGAATTATGCTAAAGAATTGAAAGACATCAAAAGTAAATTTGATGTAATGGCGGGTTACTCTTTCAATAATTACAAAACCACTAATTATAATTACGCAAGCTACAATGCAGCTGGTACGAAGTATCCAAATACCGACCCAGCTTTCCCTTTCGATAAGCCAGAAAATACGTTGATTTCCTTCTTCGGTCGTGTGAATTACTCTTTGAATGACCGCTACTTTTTAACAGCAACGCTTCGCCGTGATGGTTCTTCTCGTTTTGCTCCTGCCAACAGATGGGGACTTTTCCCTTCTATCGCTTTGGCTTGGAACATCAAAGACGAAACTTTCTTAGCAAGCAGTAAAGTAATTTCTGCCCTTAAACTTCGTACAAGTTATGGTGTTACAGGTCAGCAAGATGGTATTGGGAACTATGACTATTACTCATATTTTGCTTTGAGTTCAGCCAATGCTTCTTACCAATTTGGAGATACTTTCTATCAGGGTTATCGTCCGGGTGGTTTTTACAGCAATCGTAAATGGGAAGAAACAGCTTCAAAAAACATTGCTTTAGACTATGGTTTCTTTGATAACCGAGTAAAAGGTAGCATTGATTTTTACGTAAAAAACACCAAAGATTTATTGAACAACATTCCACAACCTGCGGGAGCAAACTTTACTGCATTTATCGTTGCAAACGTTGGTTCGATGGAAAACAAAGGCGTTGAATTTAATATCGGAACACAAATTATCAGAACCAATAATTTGACTTGGAATTTAGATTTCAACGCTACTTATAATAAAAATACGATTACCAACTTAACGGTAATTCCTCAAGATAAAAATTATCCTGGCTTCCCTTCTGGCGGCATTGCAGGCGGTGTAGGCGGACAGTTTGCCTTTATCAATGCCGTAGGATTCAGTAGAAATACTTTCAATTTATACAATCAAGTATATAACGAAGCTGGAAAACCAGTGGAAGGCGTTTTTGTTGACCAAAACAGCGATGGCATTATCAACCAAGATGACCTTTACAAAGGAAAAAGCTCTGTACCAAAAGTATTCTTGGGCTTGAGTAGCTCGGTGAATTACAAGAAATGGAATTTAGGTTTTGTGATGCGTGCTTCTTTTGACAATTATGTGTACAACAACAACTTTAGTCAAAGTGGTGTGTTGAATCAAATACTTGGAAACAATGTACTTTATAATACTTCAACCAATTATTTAGAAACGCAATTTAAAGGAAGTAGCCAACAATTATTGAGCGATTATTATATTCAAAATGCTTCGTTTGTAAGAATGGATAATGCAAACCTTAGCTATGATTTGGGCAAATTCTTGAAAAATAGTAATGCCAATTTACGCATCAATGCAAGCGTTCAGAATGTTTTTGTGATTACAAAATACAAAGGTTTAGACCCAGAAGTAGCTTCGGGAATTGATAATAATTTGTATCCACGTCCACGTACAATTGCTTTAGGATTGAATCTTGATTTTTAATAAAAATTCAACAGGAAAAATGAAATTAAACTATATAAAAATAGCCATAGCAAGTGTAATCGTCTTGATGACGAACGCTTGTACAGATAAATTAGATTTATTGCCAACCAACGATATTACTGCCGAAACGGTTTATAAAACGCCACTGGGCTACAAACAAGCTTTAGCAAAAGTATATTCAGCTTTTGCATTGACAGGTAATACAGGCGGAACGGGAAGTCCAGATATTCCTTCACAAATTATTTCAGATGAAGGAAACTCTGATTTCTTGAGATTATACTGGAATTTACAAGAATTAACTACCGACGAAGCGTCTTGGACTTGGCAAAATGATGCGGGCGTAAAAGGCTTAAAAGAAATGAGTTGGTCGGCAATAAATCCAATTATAAACGGAATTTATTATCGTGCTTTCTTCCAAATTACACTTTGTAACGATTTCATTCGTCAATCTTCTGACGAAAATTTAAGCAAAAGAGGTATTTCAGGAACGGATGCCGAAAACATCAGAAAGTACCGAGCAGAAGCAAGATTTATCCGTGCGTACCAATATTGGGTTTTGATGGATTTATTTGGAAACCCGCCTTTTGTTACTGAAAACGATGCCATCGGAGCAACTTTACCAAAACAAATTCAGCGAAAAGAATTGTTTACTTATATCGAAACTGAATTAAAAGCAATTGAAAACGATTTAATTGCACAAGGACAAAACGAATATCCACGTGCTGAAAAACCAGCAGCTTGGGCATTGTTGGCTCGTTTGTATCTGAACGCTGAGGTTTATACGGGAACGGCAAAATATACAGATGCCATTACCTATGCCAACAAAATAAAATCGGCTTCCTTTTCATTGCACCCAAATTATCGTGAATTGACTTTGGCAGATAATCATTTGAATAAAACTGAAAATATTTTCATGATTGCCTACGATGCTACACACACGCAAAACTGGGGCGGAACTACATATTTAACGCATGGACCAGCGGCAGTTCCGGGAGATATTTCAGGAACAAGTGGAAACTGGGGAGGATTGCGCCACACCAATAATTTTGTGGATTTGTTCAGTGATGCTTCTGGTAATACTGACCAAAGAGCGCAGTTTTATACCGTAGGTCAAAACCGTTTGATGGCAGAATTATACACAGGAACAGACGGTTATTCGTCAACTAAGTACAGAAACAAAACTCGTACAGGAGCAAAAGCACCAAATGCTGACCCATCAGGCAACTGGACCGATATTGATTTTCCATTATTTAGATTGGGGGAAATCAATTTGATTTATGCCGAAGCAGTGCTAAGAGGTGGAACTGGTGGCGATTTAGCAACGGCTCTTACTTATATCAACCAATTGCGCACAAGAGCTTATGGTGGCAAAACCACAGGAAATATCACAGCATCGCAATTAACACTTGATTTTATCTTGGATGAAAGAGGTAGAGAATTATACTATGAAGCTCATCGCAGAACAGATTTAATTCGCTACAAAAAATTCACAACCAATGCTTATTTGTGGGTTTGGAAAGGTGGTATCGCCAACGGTAGAGCCGTAGAAGACAAGTACAATCTTTTCCCGATACCTTCCAATGATTTATCGTCGAATCCAAATTTGGTACAAAATCAAGGGTATTAGTTTTATTAATTTGAAAATTTGAGAATTTGAAAATGTTAAAGTTTGGATTTAAGAATTTGGTGAATTATCCCTCATTTTCAAATTACCAAATTCTCCCAAACATACTATCATGAAAAATATATTTAAAATACTTTTATTGTGCCTCGTAAGCATTGGTATTTTTTCTTGTGAAAACGATGAAATAAAAACCGTGATGAGTAGCAAAGGCGAAGCTCCAGCATTGACGGCTTCTAAAACAAGTTATGTACTTACGGCAACCACAGCCAACGATACCACAGTCGCATTTACTTGGAATCGTTCAAATTATGGGTTTCAAGCTGCTGTAAGATATACTTTGCAAATCGCCAAAGCTGGAACTAGCTTTGCAGCACCCAAAGAAATCAGTTTGGGGAATACTGTCCAGTTTAAATATACCACTGCTGATTTTAACCAATTGGCAATTATTTTAGGATTAAAACCCAATGCTGTTGGTCAGTTAGAAGTAAGAGTAAAATCTAACATTGCTGATGCAGTAGCAGATATTTATTCTAATGTTTTATCCGTTTCAGTTACGCCATATATTGTTGTCATAAATTATCCTTCGCTTTGGGTAGCGGGCGATTTTCAAGGTTGGAATCCAGCAACAGCCCCAAAAATTTCTTCAAGAAATTCCAATGGAATTTATGAAGGCTATGTAAATATTGTAGGCGGAACACGTCAGTTTAAATATACTAGTCAGCCAGATTGGAATGGAACAAGCTATGGCTGGGCAAGTAGCACCACCACAGGAAGCGATGTAATTGGTACTTTTAGTAGTTCAGGCGGGAATTTATTTGTGCCAGAAGATGGCTATTATTTATTAAAAGGAAATACCAACAGTAATACTTGGAGTGCTACCAAAACTACTTGGGGAATCATCGGAGATGCAACCGCAAATGGGTGGAATGGAGATGTACCAATGGTTTATGATGCCACCAAAAATGTTTGGAAAGTAATAACAACCTTGAAAGCTGGTGCATTAAAATTCAGAGCTAATGGTGCTTGGACACTTAATTTGGGAGATACTGGTGCAGATTTATCTTTAG
This sequence comes from Arcicella lustrica, assembly GCF_034930985.1. Taxonomy (NCBI): domain Bacteria; kingdom Pseudomonadati; phylum Bacteroidota; class Cytophagia; order Cytophagales; family Flectobacillaceae; genus Arcicella; species Arcicella lustrica. Next base: position 207,973 of record NZ_JAYGIM010000006.1, on the reverse strand, counting down.
AATACGACGGTGATAACATTACAATTCCAGCTAATTTAGCAGGAACACATACCATTACTTTAGATTTAAAAGCAGGAAATTATACTTACACAATTGAATAAATATGAACAAAATCATCAATTTTATTGCCTTTTCGCTTTTGTTATTGTCTTGTAGCAATACTCCAGAAGTAGTTGAACCAGTGATTGAACCACCTGTTTCAAAATTTGCCAAAGGAGCTGATATCAGTTGGATAACAGAAATGGAAGCTGCTGGACGAAAATTCTATGATAAATCGGGCAAAGAAACAGAATGTTTTGCCTTAATGAAAGCTTTAGGCATGAACTCAATTCGTTTAAGAGTTTGGGTAAATCCTTCGCCAGCTTATAATAATACAGCCGATGTGGTGGTGAAAGCACTACGTGCTAAAAGCTTAGGGTTCAGAATCATGATTGATTTTCATTATAGCGATAATTGGGCTGACCCAGGCAAGCAAACTAAGCCTGCTGCTTGGAATAGCTTGGATTTAGCAGGATTAAAATCAGCGATTGGAACGCATACAAGCGAAGTTTTAGCGGAACTCAAGAAAAATGGTGTCACGCCTGAATGGGTTCAAGTTGGCAACGAAACCAACGATGGAATGCTTTGGCCAACAGGGAGAGCGTCAACGAGTATGAGCAATTTTGCCCAAATGATTAACGCTGGCTATGATGCCGTAAAAGCTGTTTTCCCAACAGCAAAAGTAATTGTTCATATTTCTAATGGCTATGATAATCAGTTATTTAGATGGATGTTCGATGGACTAAAAGCTAACGGAGCGAAATATGATGTAATCGGAATGTCATTGTATCCAACTTACGCTCCAGATTTTGCCACTGGCGGTTGGGCGAAAGTAAATCAACAATGTTTGACGAATATGAATGACATGGTGACTCGCTACAACAAAGAAGTAATGATTGTAGAAGTAGGTATGCCGTGGGACAGTGCAGCAGATTGTAAATTGTTTATCAGTGACATTATCACTAAAACCAAATCAATCAGCAATGAAAAAGGTTTGGGTGTATTGTACTGGGAACCTCAGGCTTATAATTGGGTTGGCTATACTTTGGGAGCATTCGATAATTCAGGGAAACCGACCGTAGCGATGGATGCTTTCTTGCCCTAATTGAAAATGTTTTTTTGGTTGAAAATCATTTTTGAAAATCGTAAACGTGTATGCCGAATACTTGTTTGCTTAAATTTCCTCTGAGTATTCAGAGGAAATTTTTTTAACGATTTCTTACTTTTAAATAATTATGCAAAAACATAAATGTACTTTTTTAACAGGATTCTTCCTGTTATGCTTGTCCTCCTTTTTATCGTTTTCACAAGTAGCCCAAAGGCAAAGAATTAATTTTGATAAGGATTGGAAATTTCATTTTGGACATACTTCCAATCCTGAAAAAGATTTTAATTATAGTATTACAAAGGCTTTTGTAAAGTCGGGCATTGCTGAAAATTCTGCCATTGAGCCAAAGTTTAAAGATACTCAATGGGGAAAAATAAATCTTCCACACGATTGGGTAGCTGATTTACCTTTCGCAAAATCAGAAGATTTGAACGTTGAGGCACATGGTTTTAAACCTGTGGGAGGTTTATTTCCAGAAACTTCGGTGGGTTGGTATAGAAAACATTTCAAAGTAGCTCCGTCAGATTCTGGCAGTCGTTTCCAAATTCAATTTGATGGTATTTTCAGAGATGCCAACATTTGGATAAATGGTTTTTACTTAGGAAATAACAAAAGTGGTTATTTGGGCGTCGCTTATGATATTACTGATTTTATCAATTTCAAACGTGAAAATGTCATTGTCGTTCGTGCGGATGCTTCACAATATGAAGGTTGGTTTTATGAAGGTGCGGGTATTTATCGTCACGTTTGGTTGAATAAATATTCAAATCTTCACATCAATACAGATGGAATTTTTGCTCATGCGAAAATTCAAGACAATAAAGCGATAATCAATATTGAAACTTCTGTCAGTAACGAAAATTTTGCCTCAGCCAATTATACACTTACTTCGTACTTAGTTGACAGGTCGGGTAAAATCGTTGGAAAATCTACAGAACAAGCTTTAAGTCAAAATTCATTAGAAGAAAAAACCACAAAGCAGAGCTTTACAATCAACAATCCAAGACTTTGGAATTTGGACGACCCATACTTGTATAACGTTTTGGTTGAATTGAAATCAAATGGTCAGGTTATTGATAAACAGCGTTTTAAATTTGGAATCAGAACGATTGAAGTAAAAAGTAACGGCGTTTTCTTGAATGGAAAATATGTAAAAATTCTGGGTACCAATAATCACCAAGACCATGCGGGCTTGGGAAGTGCTTTGCCTGATTATTTACAATATTACAGAATCAGTTTATTGAAAAACATGGGTTCAAATGCTTATAGAACCAGTCACAATGCACCAACGCCAGAATTATTAGCTGCTTGCGACAGTTTGGGAATGTTGGTAATGGACGAGCAACGTTTACTCAATAGCGGAACTGAATACATGAATCAGTTTGAACGCCTTATCAAACGTGACCGAAACCATGCTTCAATTTTTATGTGGAGTATCGGAAATGAAGAAGGAGGCATACAGACGAATACTTTCGGAAAAAGAATCGCTTTGACACTCATTGAAAAACAAAAGCAATTAGACCCTACTCGTAATTGTACTTATGCCGCCGATTTAGCCAATGTATTTCATGGCGTAAATGAAGTAATTCCTGTAAGAGGTTTTAATTATCGCCAATTTGCCGTGGCGGATTATCATAAAGAACATCCGAATCAGCCAATTATCGGTACAGAAATGGGAAGTACTTTAACGACCAGAGGAATTTATGAAAAAGATAGCATCAGAGCTTATGTGCCAGACCAAGATATTACGGCTCCGTGGTGGGCAAGTACAGCAGAAGAGTGGTGGAAATTAGCAGCGACAAATGATTTTTGGTTAGGCGGTTTTATTTGGACAGGCTTCGATTATCGTGGTGAACCAACGCCTTATCGTTGGCCCAATATCAATTCACATTTTGGCGTAATGGACGTCTGTGGTTTTCCTAAAAACATTTATTACTATTATCAAAGTTGGTGGACTGACAAAGATGTACTTCACATCAGTCCGCATTGGAACTGGCAAGGAAAAGAAGGTCAGCCAATTGATGTTTGGGTAAATAGCAATGCTGATGACGTAGAGTTATTCTTGAATGGTAAAAGTTTAGGCAAAAAAGAAATGCCAAGAAACGGACACTTACAATGGTCAGTAAATTATAAAGCTGGGAAATTGGAAGCCATCGCTTATAAAAAAGGTAGAAAACTAACGGCAAAAGTAGAGACGACTTCAAACCCCATAGAAGTAGTAGTTACGCCATACAAAACCACTACTTTGGCGGATGGAAATGATGTAAGTATTATCAATATCAGCGTGATAGATAAAGATGGGAGGGAAGTACCCAATGCGGATAATTTGATTAAATTTTCAATCAAAGGAGATGCAAAAATTATTGGTGTTGGCAATGGCGATCCAAGTAGCCACGAACCTGATAAATGTGTGGACGGTGCTTGGCAAAGAACTTTATTCAATGGGAAATGTCAGGTAATTATACAGGCAGGAACAAATCCAGATTTGATAAAATTTGAAGCAACAGCCGCAGGACTTTACGCTGGTTCAACGGATATTATTACGGTTTCACCAGAAAATGCGGCTAAAATTACGATTGATAAAACCTACGAATTGAAAGGTGAAGCCGCAAAAGCTCGTCCAGTCGATAAAATGATGGGAGCAGACATTTCATTTTTACCAGCATTAGAAGCTAAAAATATTAAGTTTTCTGATAAAGGAATTGAGAAAGATGCCATTCAGATTTTGAAAGAACATGGGTTTAATTATATCCGTTTGCGTATTTTCCACAATCCTGCTGATGCCGATGGATACTCTCCACAAAAAGGTTTCTGTGATTTGGAACAAACCAAAAAAATGGCAAAAAGAGTAAAAGATGCAGGTTTGAAACTATTGCTCGATTTCCATTATAGCGATACTTGGGCAGATCCGGGCAAGCAATACAAACCAAAAGCTTGGTCTGGTTTAGCCTTTACTGATTTGAAAAAATCTTTGTTTGATTATACTCAGCAAATAATGCAAGCATTGAAAAACCAAGGCACTACGCCAGATATGGTGCAGATTGGCAACGAAATCAATCATGGCATCGTTTGGCCAGATGGCAATGTGAAAAACCCTGACGAATTAGCTCAATTATTAAATGCAGGAACTGCCGCAGTAAAATCTGTTGACCCAACAGTAACGATGATGTTGCATGTAGCTTTGGGCGGACAAAATCATGAATCTGTAAATTTTATTGATGCAATGTTGGCAAGAGGTGTACATTTTGATGTGATTGGCGAATCTTATTATCCAAAATGGCACGGAACAACGGACGATTTAAGAGATAATTTGAGTAATCTTATTCAGCGTTATAACAAAGATGTAATCGTAGTAGAATACTCTCAGTTAAAAGAAGACGTGAATGCTATTGCTTTCAATTTACCAAATGGCAAAGGAAAAGGCACTTGTATTTGGGAACCTCTCAGTACTTGGGAAGCATTCTTTGAAAAAGATGGAAAATCAAACCAATTACTCGGTATTTACGATGAACTCTCTAAGCAGTTTTTAGTGAAATAAGCTTAAAACCTAACCACCAATTATAATTTGAAATTAAAAGCTCCTTGAATGTTTTGGGAATCAATCCTAAAACATTCAAAGAGCTTTTTGTATTTATTCTGAATAATTCCCTCGCTTTTTCTTTTTCCAAGGTTTCAAGGTGAATTCTAAATCTAGTCCAGCCACATGATTGGTTCTTAGCTGTTTATGTGAATAATCTGGTTGCCACAAATAGTACAAATTTACTTTAAAGCCTTTTCTTACTTCATATTTAAAGCCCGCTGAATTTCTAAATCTATCGAAAGCCAAACTATTATCAAGCTCAACAAAAGGTTCTGTAAAAGCATAAACATCCAATTTTCTAGTAAGTTTATACTTTCCATAAAACCTTGTTCTTAAAAAGGCATCCGTATCCGATTGCTCGTCGTCGTCAACAAAATATTGTTGCTGATATTGCACCATTGGTCTTACAGCAAACTTAAATCTGCCTATCTCTTTTTGCGCTTCGATGCCTAAAGCATAACGATGATAAGTGCCTTTATCGACCATAGCAAGGCGATAACTACTCTGAATTTCGAAAGTATTGCTAATGCGTTTGTCAATTTCGCCAAACAAATACGAACCTTGAAAATTACTGGCATCTTGATTATAGCGAAGACGATACTTTCCTGTAATTGACCAATTATGAGTTAAATAAAGCTTAAGTGAAGCACTGTACCAAGCTTGAAAATCATTATAATCTTTTGTGCTTTGTGCCTTTGCTATTGAAGTTATCAAGTAAAAGCAAAGGATATAAATATGTATTTTTTTCATGGATTGTTTAGTCAAAATAGTAAATAATCATACGTGTAGCATCTCTTAAAAAATCAATAGATTCAATCTCTACTCTTTGTACTTTTAGCCCTGTACGATTTTGTAAATCTTTCAAAAGCTCTTGACGTTTGTCGATATGAATCAGTTCGATGCGCTCGTAAATGATAGCCTTTGAATGCTCTTTTTTAACTAGCCATTTACTTTCTAAAATACTGGTCATGATTAACAGAATGGCGTTCAAAGCCGTCAGTTCATCCCAACCGCCTTTGCTCACCGCCGAAAGTAAACCAATGGCAATTACCAAAAAAAGGTAAGTCATATCACGAGTAGAAATACTTTCTGTTCGGTAACGGAGCATCGAAAATACTGCAAACAAACCAAAGGCTGCACCCATCGACATTTCTACATTATTCAACAAATTGGTAATGAGAAAAATGGTGATATTAAAGCTGAAAAAAGTAAAAAATTGCTCTGTTTTATGATAGGTTCTGTAATAAATAAAACGGACTAAAACAGTAGTAGCTATCAAATCAATACATAATCGTAGAAAAAATTTAGGCGATAATTTATCTAATAATTGAAAACCAGATTCTTGAATATTTTGTAAAGTATCGATACTAGATATGTCTTGCAAAAGCATCATGTTGTCTTATTAATTTAGTGATTTTTAGTAAATGTGGTTTGAAATGATTGTACTTTACGCCCTCGAATAAACTGATAATTCCGAAGCAATATTTGCTAATTGAGCCTTTCCGAATATGGTATTTTTTCATAATATCAATGAAATTGGAAGCGCACATTTTTTCTTGTTTTACTTCAGCAATAACAATTTGCGGATAGCCTTTTTCTTTATCAGAACTCTTAAAATTGAGTTCCAAATCTATCGTGAGGCGTTCTAAATTATGTTTGCTTACTAAAGTAATTCGCTTGTAAAAAACCCAAAGTACTCCTTTCAAATCGTCAGGAAGAAAAGGGCTATGTTGTTCCAGAAAATCTCTTTCGTCGGCTTTGATAAATGGCTTATCGAACTCGTGTGTTTTAATTCTTTTCTTGAGTGTTCTGCCTTTATTGTTCTTAAATTTCACTTCAAAGAATTGCAAATCCGATCCAACGTAGTTTCGAGTACGTACTTTGTAGCGATTTAAAAATCCAGCCTGATGTTGATGATAGAGGCTAAGTTGGGTATCATCATCAAAATACTGTGTTTCATAAGGACAAATCCGCTCTTTGTTTATTTCAACAACTTTGTAATGCTGACGAGCTTCATTTAAAACGATTGGGAATAACCAAAGAGGAATCAGAAATTTAACATCTACTCTGTCCATGAGTTTTACTTTGTCCATTTCAGCCAAAGAAATGGCGTCGAACGTCTGTATTTCCTTCGAGATAGTTTCCAGAAAACGACTAATTTCCATAGATGTATTTCTTGATTTGGATGGTTTTTCCTTGTGCGTCTAGGGTTTTTCTTTCAGTTCTGAAACCTTTACCATCAATGGTGTAGATGTACTTACTTTCTAATACATTCAAATCATTGTATTTCCATTCTTCTTTTTTCTCGCCATTTACATCGTATTTATAAACCTCTCGGCTAAGTTGTTTGCCGTTGGCATCTTGCAGAATTTCTTCTACTTTATCTTTTTCTGAATTGTACTTACTGAAGATTTTGTTCTGAATATTCCCCTTTTTATCAAAATTTACTTCTTCAATTACATTACCATTATCGTCTAATTTCTTTTGAACATCATAACGTTTAGTTTCCTTACCTCCGTTGAAGTCAGTAATAATTTCGGTGATAGATTTTACTCTGTATTTTTTTAAGTCTTTTTTGTTTTGTCCTAATAGCTGAAAACTAAAAAAAATACATAAAAATGCCATTGTGTTTTTCATATTGGTATAATTATTTAGTGGGTAAAAAATTAATGTAATAGAAATTCTTTAACATAGACCTTGTATTTGGCATAATAGGTTGCATCAGTTGCGAAATATCTCACTGAATAATCTGTGTTGTGTAGAGGGATTGGATATGATTTGAGGTTCTGTTTAACATAAGCATAATTATACCATAAAACATATGCTAAACTTTTGCGTATAGATTTTATCAAAAAAAATCCTGTCCCCGAATATTTTGAATTCAGCGACAGGATAAAAAATTAGTGTATTTAAAAATTAAAACCTCTTCATCACTTTTACTAATTGCTTAGTAATTACTTCATAACCTTTGTCGGATGGATGCAAGCCATCATAAGTCATATTGATGGATTCTAATGGATATGGATATTCATCAGTGGTTGCATTGAAAGGAACATCAACGAAAGCTGGATAAGTATAATTTTTGTATTCGCTAGTGAGGGTGTCTTTTAAACGTTTAAAATAGACAAGTTTTTCAACTTTCAGTTTTTTCTGATTGTATAAATCAACCACTTTGATATTTTCGTACTTGCCGATGGCTTTAATCGCTTCTGCAAACTGTGATAAAAGTTGACCCTTTTTCTCTCTGTAAGAACCATAAGCATTGTTTTTAGGATTGGCGATATAAACAAAATCAGCTCTTTGCATCGGCGTAATCAAAACAATTTTTGCTTCCGGATTCAACGCCCTAATTTTATTAATAATGATGCGAAAAGCACCATGAGCTGTCGTGCTTCCTGTATTATTTTGATAGTCAGCAAAAGTGCCTAGAGGTTTTCCACCCCACCAATCATTCGTGCCCAAAAAAATAGAATACACATCTGCTTTAACAAGTCCTAGATTTTCAATTTGTTCGGCAATTCGTACGGAAGTCCAACCATTATGTCCTTGATTAATGTATTCAAATTGAGGTAATTTTTCAACAACACCCGTCATATAACCTTTTGTAATTCTATTGCCAGTTTCTTTAGGATGGTCGTTCAGATAAGTAATAGAATCCCCTATTGCTACCCAAGTGATTTTCTTTGGAGCAAAAGAAGTTAATAGTCCAATCAAGACTAAGAGTAATATTTTTTGTTTCATCGTTAATAGTGTTTTTGTGCTACAGATGGTAAAAGAATCTTTGCTTGAAATTATACTTGACATAATAATTTTCCAAATAGAAACATTTTTCAATGATTTATATCGTTGGCGATTTAGTGATTTTTAATTACTATTACATTTTAAATATTCTTTAAAAAACATTACCATTATAAACTTAATTAACATGAAAAATAAAATCTTATTAGGAATTGTCATTTTATTGGGATTAATCCAATTTATTCGCCCAGAAAGAAATCTTTCAGACGATCAAACCTACGATATTTCCACTAAATATGTGGTAACGGGCGAAGTAAAAGAAATTTTGAAAGTAGCTTGTAACGATTGCCACAGTAACAAAACCGAATATCCTTGGTACGCCAATGTTCAGCCTGTGGCTTCGTGGTTGGCACATCATGTAGAAGAAGGAAAAGATGAATTGAATTTATCTACTTTTACAAAATTACCGATTGCCGTTCAAAACCATAAATTAGAAGAGACCATCGAAATGGTAAAAGAAGGTGAAATGCCTTTAGCTTCTTACACCTATTTGGGTTTACACAAAGAAGCAAACTTGACCGAAAATCAAAAGAAAGTATTAATCGACTGGGCAAAAGCTCAAATGGATACTTTAAAAGCCAATTATCCTGCAGATAGTTTGGTTTTGAAAAGAAGAAAAAAACCTGAATGAACAGTAACACGAGTTTCCAACTCGTGAAAATTCGTTTTCGTTGATATTACAAAGCTTTACATTGAAATTAATAAATCTACTTATACATTCCCTCAAATATTCTATGCAACACATCACCGTTTCTGAATCATTCAAAAAAATGACTGTTAAGGCAATTTTGTCCATTTGCCTATTTATTGTTACTTATCTAGCCTTGATGATTTTGGCTCTAATCTTTACTTTTATTAGTGCTTATGCAGGAATTGCTATAATCGTTTATAAACCTACCTTTTTTACGCTTTTGGTAGGAGTCGGTTTGGTTGCGATGGGAATTTTGATTCTCTTCTTCTTGGCAAAATTTATTTTTAAAAAGAACATTGTTGACCGCTCTCATCTTATTGAAATCACAGCTGAACAAGAGCCTAAACTTTTTGCTTTTATTCAAAAAATAGTGGATGAAGTAAAGACAGATTTCCCTAAAAAAAATTATTTATCTTCTGATGTCAATGCTTCAGTATTCTATGATTCAAGTTTCTTGAGCATGTTTTTACCGATTAAGAAAAACTTGCAAATTGGAGTCGGTTTAGTTAACTCAGTTTCTGTAAGTGAATTTGAGGCGATTTTAGCGCATGAGTTTGGGCATTTTTCGCAAAGGTCTATGAAAGTTGGAAGCTATGTGTATAATGTAAATCAAATCATTTATAATCTACTTTACGAGAACGATTCTTTTGAATCTAAAGCGAGCAGTATCGCAAATGTACATAGTTACTTGGCTTTTTTTGTAGCCATTGCTTTAAGAATTATCAAAGGAATTCAATGGATACTTCAAAAGATTTATGACATTGTGAATTTGAGTTACATGAGCTTATCAAGAGAAATGGAATTTCATGCGGATGAAGTAGCGGCAAATGTGGCAGGTTCTGAGCCTTTAATTACTTCGTTGTTACGATTAGATTTAGCAGACCAATCCTATAATGCTGTTATCAATTATTATAGTGAAAAAATTGGGGAAGCGATAAAACCTTCAAATATTTATCCTCAGCATCAATTTGTCATGAATTTCTTGGCGAAAGAGAATAAGCTTCCTAATGAAAATAACCTTCCACAAGTAGATATTTCAAATTTTAACCGCTACAATAAAACCAAATTGGTGATAACAAATCAGTGGGCTTCTCACCCAAATACTGAAGATAGAGTAGCGGCTCTTCAAAAATTGAATATTGGTGTTAAGAATAATAAACCCGAAAAAGCAATAGTGTTATTCAACAATATTGATGTTGTACAAGAGAAAATAACGGATAATTTATTTTCAAGGATTGATTACACGACAGAAATAAAAGATGAAAAGACGGAAGAATTTATCGAAGCTTATACCAAAGATTATCGAGCCAATACTTTCGACTCCATTTTCAACTGTTATTACGACAATAAAAATCCAGTCTATTTCGAGAAAGATTCATTAGAAAGTGCTAAAAATTTAAGTTTCAACGACTTATACAGTGATAATGCAATTGACACCGTTTATACTTCAATAGCCGTAGAAAGAGATATTCAAACCATTACACAGATAAAAAGTGGAGATTTAGTGATAAAATCTTTTGACTACGACGGCGTAAAATACTCTCCAAAACAATGTGATGAATTAATTCCTATTTTAGAAACAGAATTGGCACGTTTGAAGGAAGAAATCGACATAAATGATAAAGCTATTTTTCAATATTTTTTACAATTAGCACAAACTCAAAGTTTGGAAACGGAGTACCTTAATCAATACCAAGCTTATGATGAAATAGATAAAAGCTACGATGAGCAATTTGAAATTTATGCAAAAATGATGAATGCTACGGCATTTATTAATTACAATACTCCTTTTGAGGTAATCGAACAAAATATCAATACTATTTATGAATTAGAAAAATCTTTTAAAGAACAAATAGGTAAACTCTTGAGCGACGAGAGGTATCAGTCGGTCATTACAGATGAAATCAGAGAGAATTTGAACAAATACTTATCAGAAGTATTTGTCTATTTTTCAAGACCAACCTACGACGATAATGCACTCAATATTATGATGATGAGTATTCAACAGTATCAATATATTATCGGGCGAAAATTCTTTGAAAGCAAAAAAGAACTTTTAAATTTTATGGTGAAACTTACAAAACAATAGCACGAGTCTCCAACTCGTAAAAAAAAGCGAAGCTTCATTCACAAAATTGAAACTTCGCTTTCCCAAATTATGTAAACTTTCCCAATAATTATGTAAGCCATTAGCCAATCTTGCAAGCTAATTTTGTGTTATCAAAATATGACACAAAAGATGGAAAGCGAATTAGATAATCAACCCAAAATCAAAACATTGATTGTTCCTGTTACGGGAATGACTTGTGCGGCTTGTGCGAGTAGTGTTGAGAATATTCTTCATAAACAAAATGGAGTATTGGACTCTGCCGTCAATTTTGCGAATGAATCTGCTAAAATTCAATTTGATACCAGTCTTACTTCTCCAGAATTTTTACAAGAAAAATTACAACAAATTGGCTACGGTCTTATTTTAGGAACACCCGAAAAAGCCAAAGAACAGCAGGCAATTCTAAAAGAAAATCAATATCAAAAACTCAAACAAAACCTTATTTGGGCAAGTATTTTAACGATTCCTGTAGTAATTATTGGCATGTTTTTGATGGAAATGCCCTACGCCAATTGGATAGAATTAGCGCTAACCACGCCAGTTTTACTTTGGTTCGGGCGACAATTCTTTGTGAATGCTCTCAAACAAACTCGTGCAGGTACTGCCAATATGGATACTTTGGTGGCTTTGAGTACTGGAATTGCCTTTATATTTAGTTTATACAATACACTTTTCCCTGAATTTTGGCATCACCGAGGTTTACACGCTCATGTGTATTATGAAGCCGCCGCCGTGGTAATTGTTTTTATCATTTTGGGAAAACTGTTAGAAGAGAATGCAAAATCTAATACTTCAACAGCCATCAAAAAATTGATGGGTTTACAACCTAAAACTGTTTGGGTGATTGAAAATGGTGAAGAAAAGGAAATACCCATTGCCGAAGTACAAGTAAGCGACAGAATTCTGATTCGTCCGGGAGATAAAATACCCGTTGATGGTAAAGTTTTATCAGGAAATTCCTTTGTGGATGAAAGTATGATGAGTGGCGAACCGCTTCCTGTGGAGAAAAGTAAAGGTTCAAAAGTGTTTTCTGGTACAGTTAATCAGCAAGGAAGTTTTAAATTTATTGCTGAAAAAGTAGGCGATGAAACTTTTCTGGCTCAGATTATCCAATTGGTTCAAGAAGCGCAAGGAAGTAAAGCACCTGTACAAAAATTAGTCGATAAAATTGCCAGTATTTTTGTGCCAATCGTAATCATCATTGCCGTGTTGACTTTTGTTATTTGGATGATTTTCGGAGGTGAAAATGCTTTGACTCATGCTTTATTAACTTCTGTTTCGGTTTTGGTCATTGCTTGTCCTTGTGCTTTGGGCTTAGCTACGCCTACTGCAATTATGGTTGGAGTCGGTAAAGGAGCTGAAAATGGGATTTTGATAAAAGACGCAGAAAGCTTAGAAATTGCTCATAACGTAAACGCCATTATTTTAGACAAAACGGGTACGATTACCGAAGGGAAACCATCTGTGAGTGATTTTATTTGGATAAGTGAATCGAAGAATGAGACAAACAAAAGTATTTTATTGTCTTTAGAAAGCCTTTCAAGTCATTCTTTGGCAGAAGCTGTTACACAACATTTAAAAGCTGAAGGCGTAAAACCTTTGACCATCAATACTTTTGAAAATGTAGTTGGGAAAGGTATTAGAGCAAATTTTGAAGGTCTGAACTATTTTGTCGGCAGTCCAAAATGGATTGAAAGTATCGTTTTAGGCATTGAAAATCAGTCGATTATTTCGTTAGAAAAACAAGGAAAAACTGTTGTAGTTTTTGCCAATGAAAAAGAAATATTAGCGATAATAGCCATCACGGATAAAATCAAAAGTACTTCTAACATTGCCATTCGAGAATTGCAAGAAGTAGGAATTGAAGTATTTATGCTAACAGGCGATAATATTTTGACCGCTCAAAAAGTAGCAGATGAAGTCGGTATCAAAAATGTAAAAGCGAGTTTGATGCCCAATGATAAAGCTGAATTTATCAAGCAATTACAAAAAGAAGGAAAAGTAGTAGCGATGGTGGGCGACGGCATCAACGATTCACAAGCTTTGGCACAAGCCGACATCAGTATTGCGATGGGAAAAGGTTCGGATATTGCGATGGACGTAGCCAAAATGACTTTAATTTCTTCGGATTTATTAAAAATTCCTCAAGCCTTGAAGCTTTCTCGACAGACGGTTTCTACCATACGTCAGAATTTGTTTTGGGCATTTATCTATAATCTTATCGGAATTCCTTTGGCAGCAGGTTTGTTATTTCCTTTCAATGGCTTTTTGTTAAATCCAATGATTGCAGGGGCTGCGATGGCACTCAGCTCAGTTTCAGTAGTAAGTAATAGTATTCGTTTAAAATATAGAAATTAATCAATTGCGAATTAGTGAGTTGTGAATTATCGAATAAAACATTCCCTTCACAACTCACGAATTCACTCAATCACAATTAAAAATGGAAAAGTTATCATTCAAAACCAATATCAATTGCAACAATTGCATTGCAAAAGTAAAACCATTCTTGAACCAAGTAGAAAATATCGAAAACTGGCAAGTGGACATTAATAATGCTGATAAAATTCTCAGCGTTTCTGGAGAAGAAAAACTTAATGCAGAAGAAGTAATCGAAGCCGTACAGAAGGCTGGATTTAGCATTGAGAAACAGTAGTAGATTTTTTCATCTCATCAGAATAAAGTTTTATCCTTAATATTCAACTATTGAGGATAAAGCTTCTTTGTAAACTCAATTTCAGAGAATATTTAAAAACATAAAATAGACTTTTCAGAGAGTCTATTTTTACTTGATAAATATTCTAAAATTCACTTTTTTTAGAAATCTAGTTTAAAAATCAGCACATTTTGACAAAAAAATAAGTATATTTAAAAATTGAGTTTCTTTATTTATAGAAAATATACTTTTTTGACTAAATGATTACAAAGCTTTTATATGATGAAAATGAACTGCTAGAACTTGCTTCGTCTGGAAACGAACAGGCTTTTGCTACCCTATTTCATACGTACAAAAAGAAGTTATACGGATATTTGTTTCGTTTAACGGAGTCAAATGAGATTACAGAAGATATTATCCAAGAGATTTTTTTGAAGCTTTGGAAAGATAAAAGTGAACTGGTGAATATTGTTAAATTTGATGCTTACTTGTTTAGAATGGCAAAAAATCAAGCGATTAATGCGTTTAAAAATGTTGCTAGACAAACAATGTTGTATGCTGAATATTTTGACACACAAGATATTGAAGTAAATTCCACCGATAACATGATTCAATTTGATGAAACACAAAAACTGTTGAAGCAAATTATCGAAAACCTCCCTCCCCAACAAAAACTTATCTTTAAGCTTAGTCGTGAACAATACTTAAAACACGATGAAATTGCTGAAATGTTAAACCTCTCCCCTTCTACGGTTAAAAATCACATCATTCAAGCCATCAATACCATCAAACACAAACTTAAATATCAGGCAGCCATGTATATTTTTTACATGTTTTGGATTATGCTCAAAAAATAATTTAAAAATAATTTCTTCTTAACTAGTCCTATCCTTTCCGAGAAATGTCTTCTATTTAGTTAAGCACAAAAAACGATACTTTTCGATTGTTTTTGCTTACATAAATTTTATAGTCTTAAAGGTTTAAAAGCCATTGATTAATATGCCTTCAGAAAGAATCAACTTTTTGGTTGGAAAATATTTCAGTAATGATTGTACTGAAGAGGAAAAGTATGAGTTGATGAAATGGGCGAATTCTGCATCGGAAAGCGAGTTAGAAGTAATTTTACATAGTTCGTGGAAAAAGCATGAATCTACACTTGAGATGCCAGAAGAAATGTCGCAAAGAATTTTGTCTTCAATTTTTTCTCAAGAACAAGAAGTAACGGAAGAAGAAAACTTTGAGCAAGAAGTAAAACCTATTTTTGGTAAAATAAGCTATAGCATAGCTGCCTCTGTTGCTTTAATTATATCGCTTGGATTATTCGCTTGGTTTCAATACAATACTGTTGACAAAAGAACAGAAAATAGAATTGTACAAGTAAAAGAATTTGAAAAAAATGATATTTTACCGGGAAGCGATAAAGCGATTTTAACATTTGATGATGGCTCAGAAGTAATATTGGATAATTCCAAAAATGGTACACTCAGCAAACAAGGTGAAACCAGTATTCTAAAGCCAGAAAATGGACAATTGGTTTATGAATCTAAGCAATCGGCTATTGCCCAACCTAGGTATAATACCATTACTACGCCCAAAGGTGGGCAATATCAAGTGGTATTATCGGATGGTACGAAAGTATGGTTGAATGCCGCTTCAAGTTTAAGATTCCCACTGGTTTTTTCTGGCAATGAGCGTAAAGTGGAAATGACTGGGGAAATATATTTTGAAGTTGCCAAAAATGCTAAGAAGCCATTTAAGGTAATTAGCGATGGACAGGTAATTGAAGTATTGGGAACACATTTCAATGTAATGGCTTATCCAAATGAAAAAGCGACGAAAACTACTTTGTTGGAAGGTTCTGTAAAAGTGAGTAAAAACGAACGTTCTACCATTCTTCAACCCGGTCAGCAAGCGAAAGTTGGCTTTAATAATGGTATTTTTAGAACCATTAACGATGTGAGTTTGGACGAAGAATTAGCTTGGAAAAATGGATATTTTCAATTTAATAACGCCAGTTTAGAACTGATTATGCGACAAATTGAAAGATGGTATGATGTTGATATTCAATATATTGGTAAAATTCCTGACGAGCATTTTACGGGTAAACTTCAAAGAAATACAAATCTTTCAAATGTATTGAAAATTCTGTCAATGAGTGAAGTACAATTTAAAATTGAAGGCAAAAAAATTATTATAACGCCTTGAGAAATTGTGAGTTAGTGAATTGTGATTGAGTGATTTTTAATCCTAAAATCTCAAATCCACAGCCTGAAATTGAATTAGTGATTTTAGTTCCGAAATCCCAAATCCACAATCCGAAATAAAAATTACTGAGTATAAAAAACATTTAACATTTTTCAGTGAAAGTGGCACTCATTCCACTAGAAGACATTGAATAACGAAAAAAGCGAAAACGCAGCCACGTTTTCGCCCAAAGTCGGAGTTCGATTAAAATAAATTTTCCAAGTATCTTATTTAAAACCCCAAAACAAAAGTATGAATCGCAATCCTATTTTCCAAATTAGGCTGGGCTTGCCGTGTATTTCGGCTTCCTGTCGTGGACAAAAACTATCCACTAAATTTTTCAGGGTCATGAAACTAACCTTTATTTTATCATTGACGATATATTTACAGGTAAGCGCTGTAGGGTTTTCGCAGAGGTTTAATTTAAACCTTAAAAATACCGCTATCAATAAAGTATTTAAAGAGATAGAAAAGCAAAGCGATTATACTTTTTGGTATAAAACAGATTTGTTATTGAATGCCGACAAGGTATCTATCAATCTAAAAAATGCTAATATTGAAAAAGTACTTGAAGAATGTTTTGCCAATCAACCACTAGATTATTTAATGGTTGATAAAACAATTGTTGTAAAACCTAAAAAAGTAATCCCTAAACTAGAAGCTCCTGTTGAAATAATTGTACAAACTGTTAAAGGAAAAGTAATTTCTTCTACCGATACCAAACCATTGGTAGGTGTAAATATTGCCATTAAAGGCACAAGCAAAGGAACAACAACCGATGCTAATGGTGAATTCTCTTTGAATGCTTCAAAAGATGAAACACTTGTTTTTTCATATATTGGCTATAAATCCAAAGAAGTATTGGTTGGTAGCCAAACATTTATTGCGGTTAGCTTGCAAGAAGTAGCAACTTCTTTGGCAGAAATTGCGGTAGTAGGTTATGGAAAACAATCACGTAAAAATCTTTCGAGTGCAGTAAGTACTGTAAAAACAGAAGAACTTAATAGAGGTGCGATTACAGATGTTGGTCAGCTTTTGCAAGGTAAAGTACCGGGCTTGAATATCACAGCCAGTGGTGACCCGAACAAACCTGCAGCCGTAATTATGCGTGGTGCTTCAACGATTAATAGTGCGCAGAATCCATTTTATGTAATTGATGGCGTGCCTGGTGCTGATATTTCAACGATTGCGCCTGATGATATTGCCTCTATTGATGTGTTGAAAGATGCCGCAGCCACTGCAATCTATGGAAACCGTGCCGCAAATGGCGTAATCATGGTAACAACAAAAAAAGGAAAGCAAGGACAAATGCAGGTTTCTTACAGTTCATTTGTTGGGATGGAAAAAGTATCTAACAAATTAGATATGATGACGGCTGACCAATTGAGAGCATTTTTAACAAAAATCAATGTTGGTTTTTCTCCAAAAGATGATAAAGGAGCTAATACCGATTGGCAATCTGCTATCCAAAAAAGTTCGGCTATTTCTACGAATCATAACTTATCTTTCAACGGCGGTGGCGAACATACTACTTATAGTGCTAGTTTGAACTACGTAAAGAAAGAAGGTATATTATTGAATAGCTCATTAGAAAGAGTAATCGCTCGTTTATCAATTGAACAATTGGCTTTAAAAGATAAATTGAAATTTGGTTTTTCAATCACGAATTCAAGCAGTGATGCTCAGGATATTCCTTACAGAAATACCGTTTTATTACAATCTACGTCGTATTTACCAGTTTCGCCTATCACCAATGAAAATGGTACGTATTTTGAAAATCCAGAAAATTCTGGCTATTACAATCCAGTAGCCATGATTAATAACAGTCAGATGAATACTAAATACAGTAACCTCATCGGAAGTTTTAAAACACAATTAGAATTACCTTTTGGCTTGACGTATAATTTAGATTTATCGTATATGAACTCAAATTCATTACAAGGTTCATATTACAACAAATATTATACAACTACTTATAATAACATGTATGATAATCCAGATCCGGGTTTGGGTTTTCACTACCAACAAGCATTTGGAAAGAATGGACAAGCAACTAGAAGCTCTTACCAAAATACCAATAAAATTTTAGAAACATACTTAACTTGGAACAAGGAATTTGGTGATCATTCAATTAATGCAGTAATTGGATATTCTTGGCAAAACAATAAAATTGGTGAAGGTTTCCAAGTAACAACAAGTAATTTACCTGTAGATAATATTGGTTACAATAACTTAGCCTTGAGTAACCCTTATGGTACTTCTGGTTTTCAAATTAGTTTCGGACCAGATGGCGTATATCAAGAAACACAATTGATTTCTGATTTTGCTAGATTTAACTATAACTTCAAAAGTAAATACTTGTTGCAAGGTTCAATCAGAAGAGATGGTTCGTCGGTATTTGGTGCTAATAATCAATGGGGTTACTTCCCTTCAATTGGTGGAGCTTGGAGAATCAGCCAAGAAGATTTCATGGAAAACCAAACAATATTGAGCGATTTGAAACTAAGAGCAAGTTATGGTGTAACAGGTAATGCTTCGGGTTTCAATGCTTACACAGCACAGTTTATTTCTGGAAGTCTTGGAACATATTATTATAATGGCTCATTAACAGGAGCTTATGGCCCAACAAAAGCTGCTAATCCAAATTTACAATGGGAAAAAACATCGACAACCAACATTGGTTTAGACTTTACTACGGCGAATAACAAAGTAAGTGGTTCATTAGAATTGTATGATAAAACAACAACTGGAATGATTTACTCTTATAGCGTTGACCCGATTCTAGTACCAAATGGAAGCATTGTTGCCAATGGTGGAAGTATTAATAACAAAGGGATTGAATTGAGCTTAAGTGCTAAATTAATTACGAAAAGTAATTTTACTTGGACAAGTAATATGAACCTTGCTCATAATACCAACTTGATTACAAGCTTATCAAATCCATTATTTGCAGGTGGTGACTCTGTATTGTTATCACGCCCAGAAGGTGGTGGACAGTCGGGTAGATCTTTACAAATCTTGAAAGCTGGACGACCACTTGGACAATTCTTTGCATTAGAGTATGCTGGAAAAAATGCAAATGGTGTTTCTCAATTTGTTGGAGCCGACGGTAAATTAACAACAGCGCCACGAGAAGGAACTGATTATCATTACTTAGGTAGCGCACAACCAAAATTATTGTTAGGCTGGAGTAACACATTCAAATATCAAAATTTTGATTTCAATCTTTTCATCAGAGGAGTATTTGGCAACAAAATTTTCAATGCTACACGTGCTGATTTATTCAGACCAAACACAGCGCAATATTCCAATATTTTAGCAGATGCAGCTAATGAATCGGCTTCTGATATCAACGCTTACTTCTATTCTTCACGCT
Organism: Arcicella lustrica; assembly: GCF_034930985.1. NCBI lineage: Bacteria > Pseudomonadati > Bacteroidota > Cytophagia > Cytophagales > Flectobacillaceae > Arcicella > Arcicella lustrica. The sequence continues at coordinate 188,374 of NZ_JAYGIM010000006.1, read as the reverse complement.
TTATTGAAGATGGAAGCTTTATTAGATTCGATAATGCTACTTTGGGCTATAACTTCAAAAAGTTAGGTTCAGTGATTAAAAACCTAAGAATTTATACTTCTGTCAACAACCTTTTTGTCATAACAAAATATACAGGTGTTGATCCAGAAGTGAATCAGGGCGGTATTGCTCCGGGTGTAGATTATAATAACTTCTACCCTAAAACTCGTACTTTCTTGTTAGGTGTTAATGTATCATTCTAATTTTTAAAATTTTGAAATCATGAAAAAATCATATTTAAATATATTATTTTCAGTGTTACTTTCAAGCATGCTGGTTTCCTGCCACGATTTGTATGTTCCTGTAACAACTGAATTAACAACGGATGTTTTTCCGACTAATACAGAGCAATTTATTTCAGCTTCTGGTCCTGTTTATGTAGCACTAAGAGGGAATTATGCTGTTGAGCATTTCTTCCAACAATCATTTAGTACCGACGAAGGAATTATGCCTGCAAGAGGTGGTAACTGGTTTGATGGCGGACAAAACCAAACGATGCACTACCATACTTGGACTCCCGATAATAGTTATATTAACGGTAACTGGACTTGGTTATCAACTACCATTGGTGTTGCCAATCAATCATTGTCGATTTTGTCAACTACAATGCCCGAAGGAGCAATCAAGAAAACCAATTTGGCTGAAATCAAAATGGTAAGAGCATTCGCTTATTTTATGATGATGGATAACTTCGGAAATGTACCAATTGATACATTATACGGTGATTTTAATCCAAAAACGAATGTTCCAAGAGCAGAAGTTTTCAATTTTATTGAAAAAGAAATTAATGCTGCTTTGCCTTATCTTAGTGATGTATCTGGCGTAAGTACTTATGGAAGAGCCAATAAATGGACTGCTTATGCTTTATTAGCCAAAATGTATTTGAATGCTGAACAATACACAGGCACAAAAAGATATGATGATTGTATTGCGGCTTGTGATAAAATAATGAATTCAGGATTATATGCACTTGAGCCAAAGAATTCATATCTGAACATGTTTTATCCAGCAAATGGACCACAAATGAAGGAATTTATTTTCGCTGTTCCTTACGACCCAGCTGCTGCAAACAGTTTCCCGTTTAGATCTGTAAATATTCATGCTCGTTTTGATGTACCAAGAAGCGAACGTCAAAAGTTTAGTTTGCCATTTACGCCAGCGGGTGCGGCAAGTACTTTACCTGAATACTATGCTTATTTTAATGATGCGAACGATATTCGTAATAAGCAATGGCTTACAGGTTTACAATATATGAATGACGGTGTTACGCCTGTAACGGTTACCACAACCAATATTGGTTATGATCAGTACTATAAAGGAAGTAACCCATCGGCTTCGGTAACTTATCATGTAAACTTAACGCCAGAAGTTACTTTGCGTCAAGATGTTGCTTCATTTGATGTGGGTAACGATGAAATCGCTTGGAATATGGGCTACCGCAATATCAAATTTTATCCTGATGCTACTTCTTTAAACAGAAATCAAAATAACGATAAACCTGTTTTCCGTTATTCAGACATCGTTTTAATGAAAGCAGAAGCTATTTTAAGAGGTGGTGCAGCCACTTTAGGACATACTCCACTTGCTTTGGTAAATCAATTAAGAGCATTAAGAACTACTTCTGCTGCTTTAACAAGTGTTGATTTAGAATTTATTTATGCAGAAAGAACTCGTGAATTTGCTTGGGAAGGCTGGCGCAGAAATGACATGATTCGCTTTGGAAAATACGAAAACAAATGGGGCTATAAAACAAATGCTGAAGCCTATCGTAGAATTTTCCCAATTCCAAGAGTGGCTTTACAGTTAAATCCTGCTTTGAAACAGAATCCTGGCTATTAAAATCTAGTGTTAACCACAGGTTTTGGTAAAATCATTACCTGTGGTTAATGTACACGTATATTGATTGTCGTTCGTATTTTAATCAGTTTTTTTATCAAAAATTTAGAGTAATCATACCCAATTTTTTTTAAAGTTATAAGCTAAACCTTCCGCTAAAGGTTTAGCTTTATAACCCAAACTATACTCCACATGACTAAACTATCTCAGCCCATTGGCTTTCTCGTGGTCATCTTTGTGCTTTTGAGTTGTCATCTGACAAATGCACAGCTTAATAAGCAAGAAGCCCAAGCACTCATTGGCAGGGTGATTCCTCAGAAAGCACAATTTTTTGTGGTCGAATCATTAGAAAGTACTGCACCCAAAGACCTTTTTGAAATAGAAAGCAAGAACCAAAAAATCATTTTAAGAGGAAACAATGGCGTGGCTGTTGCTTCTGCTTTATATTATTACTTAACAGAATATTGCCATTGCCAAATTACTTGGAATGGTGTAAATCTTGATTTACCAGTAAAACTGCCACAAATTCCGACAAAAATTGCTAAAAAAACACCCTATCAATATCGCTACTATTTGAATTACTGTACTTTCAATTACAGTATGTCGTGGTGGAATTGGGAAAGATGGCAAAAAGAAATCGACTGGATGGCGATGCACGGAATCAATATGCCTTTGGCGATTACGGGGGAAGAATATACTTGGCGAGAAGTATATAATGAAATGGGTTTTTCGGATAATGATTTGAAAGATTTTTTCAGTGGACCAGCATATTTTTCTTGGTTTTGGATGGGAAATCTTGATGGTTGGGGCGGTCCATTACCTGTGAGTTGGATGAAATCACATAAAGATTTACAAGTAAAAATTGTGCAAAGAGAACGTGCTTTAGGCATGAAACCTGTTTTGCCTGCTTTTACTGGACACGTGCCTGCGGCGTTCAAAAAGAAATATCCAAATGCAAAATTAAAAGCCACTAACTGGACAAACGGCTTTGGCGATACTTATATTTTGGATTCAGAAGACCCGCTTTTTGCAGAATTAGGCAAAAAGTTTATCAATAAACAAACAAAACTTTTCGGTTCAGACCATTTGTATTCGGCTGATACTTTCAATGAAAATGAACCGCCAACCGACGAACCAGCTTATTTATCGAAACTGAGTGCCAGAATTTATGAAGGAATGCGTCAAGCAGACCCTGATGCCGTTTGGGTGATGCAAGGTTGGTTATTTTACAGTGATAGAAAATTCTGGAAAGCACCACAAATCGAAGCTTTATTAAGTGCTGTTCCTAATGATAAAATGTTATTATTAGATTTAGCAACAGAAATCGAACCCGTTTGGAAACGTACTCATGCTTTTTATGGCAAACCGTGGATTTGGAATATGTTGAATAATTTTGGAGGAAATGTCAATCTTTTTGGTAGAATGGATGGCGTAGCCAGCGGTCCAGCTTTGGCATTGAACGACCCAAATTCTAAAAATTTACAAGGAATAGGTTTAACGATGGAAGCCATCGAACAAAATCCTGTGATTTACGAATTGATGATGCAACATACATGGCAAACTACACCAGTAGATTTGAATGAATGGTTAGTAAAGTACGCAAAGAATCGTTACAAAACGGATGATAAATCTTTAGTGGAAGCTTGGCAAGTACTTCGTCAAACAGTTTATAATGGCAAAGATATTCGTGATGGTGCGGAATCAATTATTACAGGTCGCCCAACTTTTGATTCTACGACGGTTTGGACAAAAACTAAGCTGAATTATAAACCTAAAGACTTGCTCCCTGCTTGGGATTTGTTTGTAGAAGCTTCAAAAAAAGGTATTGATTCTGATGGTTTTCAGTACGATTTGGTAGATATTACTCGACAAGTATTGGCAAATCATGCCCTTGTTTTGCAGAAAAAATGGAAGAATGCTTACAAAGAAAAAAATGAAGTGCAATTCAAAAAAGACGCTCAAGCTTTTATTGATTTGATTGCTGATATGGACGAATTATTAGCAACTCGTAAAGATTTTATGCTTGGTCCGTGGATAAGTTCTGCAAGAAGTTGGGGTAGTACTCCTGCCGAAAAAGCACTTTATGAACAAAATGCTCGTGACCTGATTACACTTTGGGGCGATGCCAACAATCCTTTGCACGAATATTCTAACCGTCAATGGAGTGGATTATTAAATGATTTTTATAAACCAAGATGGCAACAATTTTTTGTAGAACTCAACAAATCTTTGGCAGAAAACCGTGAGCCAAATTTAAAAACATTTGATGCCAACATCCGCACTTGGGAATGGAATTGGGTGAAAACACAAAAGAATTTTCCTACTACAACTAAAGGCAATAGCCATCAAGTAGCCTTGAAAATGTACAAAAAGTACAGAAATGAGTTGTGATTGAGTGAATTGTGAATGAGTGAGTTAGTGATTGTTAAATAAGTTGTGTTTTATTATAAATGTATAATCAGCTCATTAATAAACTCTTATATAAGTATTAATAAGTAACTGAAAAATAATCACTAATTCACAACTCACTAACTCACAATTCACTCAATAAAGAACTCAATAAACAAACACTCTATGAAAGATACAAGACTTATTTCTTTAGATGCTCTGCGTGGCTTCGATATGTTTTGGATAATGAGTGGCGAACACATTATTCACGCTTTGGCAGAAACAACCCATATTCCTTTACTTGAATGGATGTCTGAACAATTGCATCATACCGCTTGGAATGGAATTACTTTTTATGACATGATTTTTCCGCTTTTTCTTTTTATTGCGGGAATGTCAATGCCTTTTTCAATGCAAAAGAAAGTAGCAGAGGCATCTGTTGATAGTCCCAACGAATTGCCAAATGTCATTAAAAAGCCATTGTACTTGGCGATGATAAGACGAACAGTAATTTTAATTTTCCTTGGAGTAGTAGTAAACGGACTTTTCAAATGGAATGCTTATGAACAAACACGTATCGCCAGTGTTTTGGGCAGAATCGGTTTGGCTTGGTTTTTTGCAGGAATCATTTATTTGAATTTCAATACTCAAAAACAGATTTTCTGCTTTGCATTTATTTTGTTAGGTTATTGGCTTATCATGAAATATGTTCCAGTTCCGGGTTTTGGTGCGGGAGTATTAACCAAGGAAGGTTCACTTGAGTCTTACATCGACCGCATTTTATTACCGGGCAGATTACACAGCATCGTTCATGACCCCGAAGGAATTTTATCAACCATTCCAGCCATCGGTACGGCAATGTTGGGTGTATTTACAGCTACTTTTTTAAAAGCTGAGTCTGCATTTTCAGCCTATAAAAAAGTACTCTTAATGACAATCGCAGCTTTTGTACTCATTGGCTTGGGTTTACTTTGGGATATTTCATTTCCCATCAACAAACGCCTTTGGTCGAGCTCATTTGTTTGCTTTGTCGGGGGATGTTGTATCTTGTTTTTTGCTTTATTTCATTTAGTGATAGACTTGTGGAAATTTCAAAAATGGGCATTGCCATTTGTTTGGATTGGCGCAAATTCAATTTTGATTTACATGGCATCCGAAGGCATTGTAAATTTTGGATATACCGCTAATTTTTTCTTTGGCGGACTTATTTCGCATACTCCTGTACTTTGGCAACCTGTTTTTACTGCTTGTTCAGTTACGCTTACGCAGATTATTTTATTGTACATATTTTACAAGAAAAAAGTCTTTTTGAAGATATAAGCATTAGGGCAGAATTAAGAGTAAAAAATATTAATATATCTAAATGTAAGTTTTAAAATAATTTCTTTAGATGATTGAAATTCCTTTTAAAGGAAATTTGTAGTGGCAATCCCTTGCGGTTGCCTTATCCGAAATGGCAACCGCAAGGGATTACCACTACAAAAAATTGGTTTAAGTAACATTTTGAGTGCCTGTTGAATCTTTCCTACGCAAATTAGGAATCTAAAATACCAAACACCAACCACTACTCAGATTTTAAAAACGAAAAATAGACTCCATAAATAGTTCTATACTTATATTTCTTATCAAAAACCTCAAGGCACAAAACTCATCAAGACTCAAATACTTCTTCTAAATCTGAGGTTTTAATACTCAATACTTCTTTTTAAAGCATCCTTCAGTTCTAAAGTCTGGTATCTCACGTCCTGCTTCTTGAATCTAATCTCTTGCTTCTAATATCCCCCAAAAAGTTTTTCAAAAAAAAATCCTCTAACTACTAAGGGGCTTTTTGATAGATTGTGTCTTACCTTTATATACTATAGAATAATTCAAAGAATTTATTGTTAAAATCATAGCTTATGAATACGCTGAAAACGCATGAATCCATTGACGAGTTGAGTGATTCCGCCATTCCTGAAATTAAGGCATTGGTGGAAGAGCAAGAAATGATACTCGAAGAAAAAACGGCTTTCAATGATTCAGAGCTTTTTATTCGTAAAGCTTTTGAAGAATCGCCACAAAAGGGCTGCGAAATGCTGTTTAGGCGTTATCATAAAATTCTTTGTAGCCATGCGGTACGTTTTGTGTATTCAAAAGAACTTGCCGAAGATATTGTGAGTGAAGTATTTTGTAGGTTTTGGAAAACGAAAGCTTATCTGACCGTCACTTCCTCCTATCGGTTTTACTTGTTTAGATGTGTTCGGAATGAAGCTTATAATCATATTCGGTCGGAATTTAAACAATTAGATGAATTGGATTCAGCCATCAATTTTGAATCCTCTTCTGGACAAAGACCCGACAGTATCACACAATTTGAAGAAGTATTTCATCAGGTAGAAGAATTAGTAGAATCGCTTTCACCACAATGTAGAAAAGCATTTTTATTGAATCGTTTTGAAGGAAAAAAATATCAAGAAGTCGCCAACGAATTGAATATTTCTATCAAAACGGTTGAAGTACACATCGGAAAAGCATTGTCAATTATAAGAAAAGGTTTGAAAGAACATTGGTTGATTGGGATTATTTATTTGTTGATTAAAAATTAAGAATCAACAAAAAACAGTAAATATTAAGCGTATTAGTGAAATCAACGATTTTGTTTTGTTATTAAAAACCACAACGGCTGACACAATTCAAAATTCAAAACTCACAATTCATATTTACTAAGGGGTTTTTCAAAAAAATGTGTCTTAATTATATAGACCAAAACCTTTTCCTCAACTATTATCCGATTCTATTAAAAGACTTTAGACACAATGAAATTAGCAATAACATACGAATTAATATTTGACCATTTCGCTCGGAAGACTTCACCTTTGCAACGTAATCTCATTGAAGAATGGTTGAAAGATGAAGCCAATGAAGAATTATATTACCAATGGCTGGAAGAATGGGAGAAAAAACATCCTCAGTATTTAGCCGAAAGCCATGAGGCTTTAGATAATTTCAATGCCTTTATCAAAGGAAATCCTCATGACGAATTACCCGAAGAAGAAGAAGTAATTGAACCATTATCTGAAAATAATAATCGCCGTAAAATGAATTGGCTAATTGCCGCCTCAATTGTATTGCTAATGGGTTTAACGGCATTTATTTTTCAGGATAAAATCATTTACCAAAATTACCAAACTACTTTTGGCGAAACGCAATCCTTGGTGTTGCCCGATGGAAGTAAAGTAACGCTTAATTCAAATTCATCGCTTCGTTTGCTTCGTTGGGGTTTTGGCCAAACTAACAGAGAAGTATTTTTAAGTGGAGAAGCCAATTTTTCTGTAAAACATACTGTTGATAATCAGCAATTTATCGTAAAATCTGCGAACAATTTTGAAGTAGTAGTTTTAGGAACAGAATTTACTGTTTATGCCAGAAAGAGAGGCTCAAAAGTGATTTTGAATAAAGGGAAAGTACAACTATATTATCAAGAAGGAAAACAAAGTAAAAATGTAATGATGAAACCGGGTGAATTGCTAACACTCGACCGCCACAATCATGTACAAATCAAAGAAACTGCCGAACCGCAAGCTTATTCGGCATGGGAAGATCAACGCTTTGTTTTTGAAGAAACAACTTTGGAAGAAGTCGCCTATTTATTAGAAGAAAATTATGGATTGCAAGTAGAAATCAAAGGTTCAGAACTTTCAAAAAGAGTACTGATGGGCTCGTTCAGGGCAGAAAATGTAGATGAACTTTTAAAATCAATCTCAGAATTATTAAACATTAATGTAGTCCGTCAAGGTACGCATGTACAATTGTCGGAATATTAAAAACATTTCCTAAAACATCTCCTCCATTTATTATGAAAAAACGATTACAAAAAGCCTCACAATTGGGGCTTATGGTCACTCTCATGCTTCTTGGTAAGCAAATCGGGCTTTCGCAAGCTCTTGCGATGGTGCAACAAATGCCTCAAAATACTCAGGCAGAAAGAACGCCTTCATCAAGTAAAAAATTGAAAGATGCTTTATCGGAACTAAAAAACCAGTATAAAGTAGAAATCATGTTTGAACTCAAAACTGTAGAACGTTACATGGTTCAAAGCAATACGATTCAGGCTAATACTAGTATCGAAAAAAATCTTGACCGCTTACTTTCTCCTTTTGGACTTACTTATAAAAAGGTAAACAAAACTTCTTATTTGGTGATGGAAGGAAAAAAAGAAAAAGGAAGAGGTGATTTGGGGACGCTCTCTTCCGAAAATAATCAAAATCAGAAAAATATAGAGAGTAATACTGCCAATACCTCCCAATCGGAAATACAATCAAACCTTGTTTCGGAAAACATAACGGTTTTAGAACAAACCGTTTCAGGGAAAGTAATTGACGAAAAAGGACAAGGTTTGCCGGGAGTAAATATTGTATTAAAAGGAACGAACCGAGGGGTAAATTCTGATGCCAATGGAAACTTTAAAATTGCAGTACCAGATGAAAAAGCCATTTTGGTTTTCAGTTTTGTAGGTTATACCAATAAAGAAGTATTGGTTGGCAATCAAAAAACAATCAATATTTCATTACAAATTGATGACAAAACCTTGAATGAAGTAGTCGTAGTTGGTTATGGAACGGTACAAAAGAAGGATTTAACAGGTTCGGTTTCTGTCTTAAAATCTGCTGATATTGTCGCTACTCCAACGAGTAACGCTTTGGAATCTTTACAAGGTAAAATTGCAGGGTTGGATTTGACTAGAAATGATGGACAAGCGGGGTCAAGTTTAAGCTTTACTTTACGTGGAAATCGTTCGTTGAGTGCTTCAAATTCTCCCTTGATTTTGGTGGATGGCGTGCCTTATAGTGCTTCGGCTTTGGAAATAAATCCTTCTGATATTAAAACGATGGTGGTTTTGAAAGATGCTTCTTCCACCGCAATTTATGGTACTCGTGGTGCAAACGGTGTTATTTTGATTACAACCAACAGCGGAGCATCTGGCAAAACCAGAATTTCATTCAGTTCATATTATGGTGTGCAAGATAATGCTGGTTTAGGAGCGATTCAAAACGGAGAAGAATATGCAGCTTTTAAAAGAGAAGCTTTCCGTACAAGGGGCATCACAAACGAGGCATCAATTTTTAATCCAGAAGAATTAGATGCTATCAAAAACCACAAATTTGTAGATTGGAGAGGAGAAATTCTGAAAAAAGGCTCAATCCAAAATCATGAAATTTCATTGAGTGGCGGTTCTGATAAAACTACTTTTAATATTTCATTCGGTGCTTATGGCGAAAAAGGTTTGTTTAAAAATGACCAGTTGACACGTTACAACGGAAGTGTTGGTGTAAATCATCAATTGTTCCAAAATGTAAAAATTGGTTCGAAGATTTTCTATACTTATCGTGACAACGACGTTCGTCAAGATCCTTTGAATCAGGCAAATAAAATCAATCCTTACGGTACGCCTTACGATGCCAATGGAAATATTATCATTTATCCTGTAGCGGGTCAAAGCTTTAATATTACGCCTTTGGCGGACGAAGTACCGGGTGTTTATACCAATAATTTATTGGAAAAAAGAATTTTCAATACTTCATATTTAGATTGGGAAATCATCAAAAATCTGACTTTCAAAACAGCTTTTGGTTTAGATATTCAGAACAGTCGCCGAGGATATTATTATGGTGCGCAAACCATTACCAGAGCTGGGAATATCTCTCAATCGGGCATCGAAAGTGCGAATACTTTAAATTACACTTGGGAAAATACGCTTACTTATCTGAAAACATTGGGCAAGCATGATTTCAATTTCTTGTTAGGAAATAGCTTTTTGAGTCGTTCGACGGAATCATTCTCAGGAACAGGTTTCAATCAAGTTTCAGAAACGACTACTTTCTTTGATTTAGGTGCAAACTCAGCCCAAGTAGCGATTAAAAGCGGTTTGGTAGAAAGTACTTTAGAATCTTTTTTTGGAAGAGTTAACTATCAATATAATAGTAAATACTTGTTAAGTGCGAGTTTAAGAGCAGATGGTTCTTCGGTTTTAGCAGCAGGAAATAAATGGGGATACTTCCCTTCGGTAGCTTTGGGTTGGAGAATTTCTGAAGAATCATTCATGAAAAATACTTCTTTGTTTACTGACTTGAAATTGAGAGCGAGTTATGGTATTTCTGGAAACTCAGCGATTTCGCCTTACCAAACTTTGGGTGGTTTAGGCAAAGTAACGTATTCATTCGGAGAAGTTGCGGCTTATGGATATTATCCTAAAGCGATTTCAAACCCAAATCTTTCTTGGGAAACGACGGCAACGACTAACGTCGGGCTTGATTTTGGAATCTTGAATAATAGAATTAACGGAGCGATTAATTATTACCAAAGTAACACCAGCGATTTGTTGATGCAACGTGTTTTACCGAATACTTCTGGTTATACAAGTGTTTACGAAAACGTTGGAAAAACAGCTAACAAAGGTTTAGAAATCGAAATTTCTACCCTAAATCTTGTTAGTAAATCTCCTCAAGGTTTAAAATGGTCAACGGATTTTACTTTCTCAACGAACAAAGAAGAAATCGTAGCATTGACTGGCGGTGCTGAAAGAGATTTAGGAAATGGGTGGATTGTTGGTCAGCCAACACAAGTATTTTACGATTATAAAAAGATTGGTATTTGGCAATTGGGACAAGAATCTGAAGCGGCAAAATACGGACAAGTACCGGGCGACATCAGAGTTCAAGATGTAAATAATGATGGAAAAATCACTCCAGATGCCGATAGAATGGTGGTAGGAACGCCTCGTCCAAACTTTAATCTTGGCGTAAATAATAATTTTAGCTACAAGAATTTCGACCTTTCAGTTTTCTTCTTTGCTCGTGAAGGACAAATGATTAGAAGCGAAGCCAGCGGAAATTATAAAATTGATGGCAGAGAAAATGGACCAAAAGTAGATTATTGGACACCAGAAAATCCAACGAACGACCATCCTCGTCCAGACATGAACAAAAACCAAAATAGTAGCTACATGAGTACGCTTTATTATGTGGATGGCTCATTCTTGAAAATCAAAAATATTTCTTTAGGCTACGAAATTCCTTCAAAAATCAGTAGCAAATGGGGCGTTTCGAAAATTAGAGTTTACACAACCATGAGAAACTACTTTACATTCAGCAAGTTAGCACCTTACGATCCAGAACGTGGCGGAAGTTTAGCTTTCCCAATGACGAAGCAGTTGATTTTTGGTTTAAATGTTAATTTTTAATTTCTCGATTTTTAAAATATAGAATTATGAAAAAGATATTCACATTCATGATAGGCGCATTTGCTTTCGGGCTGTCGTCATGTTCAGATTTTTTAGATGAAACAAACAAAAGTGGATTAACAGGCGATACTTTTTACGCTACCACCACTGGGATAGAATCTTTAGTAAACAGTACTTATACGCCACTTCGTTTTTGGTACGGAAAAGAAGGCGGAGCCACAATGACGGAATTAGCCACCGACCTTTTCTTGAAAGGTGGCGACTGTCACCATCCAGAAATTGCGGATATGAGTGCGAATTTCAATAGTCAAAGCCCAATTATACAAGTATATTGGAGCAGATTGTATGCGGCAATCAATTACTGTAATACGGCTATCGAAAAAATCCCAGCTTCACCTTTGCCAGAAGCAACAAAAAAATTGCGTTTGGGTGAAGTATATTACCTCAGAGCGATGTACAATTGGCTCATTGTAGAAACTTGGGGCGGCGTACATTTATCGACAAAACCGACAATTGGCGTACAAACTACTTCTACAAAAAGCTCTGTTGATGAGTTTTACAAAGTAATTTTTGCGGATTTAGATTTAGCGATTGCGAACCTTGGCGGAAGAATTAACCACGAAGGCGGAAGAGTAACAAAACCAGCAGCTGAGGCATTTAAAGCAAGAATGTTGTTGACTCGTGGACAAAATGCAGAAGCAGCTGCTCTGGCAAAAAAAGTAATTAGTGATTATAATTTCAAATTATACAGCGATTATAAAGCACTTTGGGACATCAATAATAGCGAAGGTTCGACGAATTCAGAAGTAATTTTTTATGTGAATTATTCAGCTGATAATTTGTTGAATCCTGCGGATTTGGAATTTGATGGAAACTCTACTGCCAACGCTTTCCGTCCAGAAGGTGGAAATCAATTGCACTTGATGTTTACGCCACGCTATGATTTTCATGCAGGAATGATTTTGGATATTCCAAACAGTATTGGTTTCCAACGTTATGCTTGTACCAGAAGATATTTAGAACTTTTCAATAGTGATATTGATCAACGTTACGATGGTACTTTCAAAGAAGTATGGAAAGCAAATGGCGGTAAAATTGGAGCTTATACTAATATGATTCAAGGTGATACCGCTGTTTATTGGAGTCATAAAGCATTGTCTTCAAGCTTCAAAGCAAGTAAAGCCTTGAAATATGAAGTGAAAGACATCAACGATTTGTATAATCCTGACCAATCTTTAGTAGATTTCCGTAATTTCATCGAAATGCACAAACACAACAGTACGACAGATAGAACAGCGATTTTTGAATTTAGAAGTAAAAGAGACGCTTTTGTACAAAGAATTGCCGAAATGTATTTGATTGCTGCTGAGGGAGAAATGAAAGCTGGCAATGCTGCCGAAGCGGTAAAATACATGAATTTATTGAGAACAAATCGTGCAAAAGCTGGTCGTACTGCTGATATGCAAGTAACTGCAAGTCAGATGAATATTGATTTTGTCTTGGAAGAACGTGCCAGAGAATTAGGTGGAGAATTATTACGATGGTTTGATTTGAAAAGAACAGGTAAATTGGTGGAATATGTAAAAGCGTATAATCCAAATGCTAAAAGTAATATCAAGGATTTTCAAGTATTAAGACCAATTCCTCAATCGCATCTTGATGTAATTACCAATAAATCTGAATTCCCACAAAATCCGGGATGGTAAGATAATGGTGAATGAGTGAATTGTGATTTAGTGATTTCTTTTTCCAAAAGAATCTAATGCTTTGTTTACGGTTTGTAAAATTCCGCAAGCAAGGCATTAGATTTTATAGTGTATTTGCCTTTAGAATATGTTTACTCTCAATGATAACTATTTCAAAACTTTATGAAAACAAAACAAAAGTATTTTTTCATCATTGCATTTTTCCTGACTTCTTTCCTAAGTAATAGTCAAGCCCTCAAAATTCAACATGATTTGGTTGTAGCGAAAGACGGTTCTGGCGATTTTCGTTATATTCAAGATGCCATTGATGCTGTTAGGGTTTACCTTCCAAATCAAATTACGATTCGTATTAAAAAAGGGATTTATAAAGAAAAAGTGACGATTCCGAGTACACTGAGTAATATCGCCATCATTGGCGAAGACAGTACTGTTATTTCTTACGATGATTTTTCTGGCAAAGGAAAAATGGAAACCTTTGATTCTTATACGCTAAGAGTTCTGGGGAATGATATTACTTTAGAAAATCTAATCATCGAAAATACAGCTGGAAGAGTTGGACAAGCTGTTGCACTTCACATTGAAGGCGACCGCTGTGTGATTCGTAAATGTCGTTTTTTGGGGAATCAAGATACCATTTTTGCGGCGGGAGATAATGCTCGCCAGCATTTTGTAGATTGTTATATTGAAGGAACAGTCGATTTTATTTTTGGTCCAGCAACAATACTTTTTGAAAACTGTATCATCCACAGCAAAGCCAACGGTTATGTAACGGCGGCTTCAACACCAAAATGGGTGAATTATGGTTATGTGTTCAAAAACTGTAAACTGACTGCTTCTACGGATGTCAACAAAGTTTATTTGGGTCGCCCGTGGAGAAGTTATGCCCAAACGGTGTTCATCAATTGCGAATTAGGAAAGCATATTTTACCAGAAGGTTGGGATCCTTGGGGAAAAGCTGAAAATGAGAAAACTACTTTTTATGCTGAGTACCAAAATACAGGAGAAGGAGCAAAAACTTCATCAAGAGTAAAATGGTCACATCAGCTTTCGGAAGCAGATGCAAGTAATTATACTTTAGAAAATATCTTTTCAGGAAAACCTAATCCCGCTTTCAATACTTTCTGGAATCAAGTATCATATTTGGGCATTACCGGAAAAGTAGATACTTCTTATAATAATTATACAGCTTATCTAAACAGTAAAAAGTCACACCCAGTAACGACGATTGTTCCAGAAAAAACCTTAGCGACAGTTTCAGAAAAGTATGCCATTACTTATGGAAAAATTGGCAATAGAGCATTGTTATTAGATGTTTTTAGTCCGACAAAAACTTACCCAAAACCTTTACCTGCGGTCATGATTATTCATGGTGGTGGCTGGCGAACAGGCAATAGAACACAACATTATCAATTAGCCAGAAGATTGGCTGAATTAGGTTTTGTTTGTTTTACGCCAGAGTATCGTTTATCGACAGAAGCCTTGTATCCAGCAGCTGTTCATGATTTAAAATCGGCATTGCGTTGGATGCGAGCCAATGCAAAAATATATAATATTGACCCTGATAAAATTGCTACTTTAGGTTTTTCTGCAGGCGGAGAATTATCAGCTTTTATGGGTGTAACGGCTGAAAATCCAGTATTTGAAGGGTCAAATGGTAATTTGAATTTCTCTTCAAAAGTTCAAGCTGTTGTGGATATTGATGGAACACTTTCTTTTGTTCATCCAGAATCTGGCGAAGGGAATGATAGCAAAGGTACTTCGGCAGCTACTTATTGGTTTGGGGTTCCTAAAAAAGATAATCCACAACTTTGGGATGAAGCTTCGCCATTGTATCATGTTGGCGCAAAAACGCCCCCAATTTTATTTTTAAATAGTTCGGTGGACAGAATGCACGCTGGAAGAGACGATTTCAGAAAGGTTTTGGACCAACATCACATTTATTCAGAAGTACATACATTTGCCGACGCACCACATTCTTTCTGTTTATTCAATCCTTGGTTTGAACCAACAGTTAAATATGTTGCAGACTTTTTGAAGAAGACTTTGAAGTAATATAGATATTTAAAATGTTTTGTTATCTCATCCTTAATACTCAATAACAGCCTTAAGGATGAGATTTCTGAAAATAGTATTTCATTTTAACTATTTCAACTTTTTCACCATCATGAAAGTATGCCGAGGTTCACCAGTGAACAACGTAGAACCACCTCCAACCGAAGTATAGGCAAGCGAAGCATTTAATAATTCATAGCCTTCTTCATTCAGCTTATTCAGTACCTTTATAACGGGCGTATAGTCATCACGTGTATCTGTATCTAACTTTTTCCATTCTGTTTCAGTACTTGGTTCAGAACCTTTGGTTACTCTAATCACTTTCCTTTTTCCTAATTGAATAACATCTACAATTGCATATTCTTCTGTTCTTCCTTGGGGAATATCGGAAGTTTTACGAATAAACGATGATAGCACAATGAATATCGTAAGCAGTGAAAATACCGCAATGAGCAATGATTTTGTTTTCATATTTGTAAGATTAAAGTACATGTTTTGTTTATAGACGATTTAAGTACTTTATTTATTTTATTGATAACATTTATGCTCGAAATATTAAATAGCCTTTTTCCTCTTCCTTTCGTTAACAGCCTTCGCACTCACCCAGAAAAGTATAAAACCCGACAAAATAGTTAATAACCCAAAAATCGAAAAAGCACGCAATAAGTAATTGGAAATATTATCTCTGCTTTCAAAATCCATCGTGTGCATCATCCATAGAAAATCAAAAATTCTCCATTTTTCATTCCTAAATTTCTGAATCGTTCCTAATTCTGTGGCAACATACACTGTCGTTTTACTCGGATGTTCAAAAGTAACAGCATAAGCGGGTAAAGCTTGTTCTCGGTACTCATGGTGTCCGTTTGTGGATGTTAAGTATTCAACATTTTTAATGGTTGATTCTTCCGAAAAACCTCTTTTTGCTACTTCGATAGCTTCTTCTTTCGATAAAGCGGGTCTGATTTTGCCAGTTTCAGCATCCGCCAATTGGATTTTCTTGCTTCTATCATGTTCCTTTGAATAGGTAATTTGATAAGTAGCTTTCCCTAAAAGCTGAATCAGTTTTATATCAAAAATAAAATTAACGGAATGCTTTTGCTTTATTTGTTGAATAACAGTCTGTGGATTAGCCAATTGAATATTGGCACTGAGCGGATGAATATGGGCTTTTTGATGGTCGCCATGTATTTCGTCCATATCCGACCAACTGAAATACAAACCTCCAATCGTCCAAAATAAAAATTGAATGCCAAGTACTAAACCTAAGTAACGGTGAATTTTACGAATGCGAAAATGGAAAGATTTTTTCAAAGGATTATATTTTTTATGATATCTAAAATAAAGATAAAACAATGTTTTTTATCCGATACTGTTAATAAATTAAAGCCCTATGCTCAAATATAAATTGAGAGCATAGGGCTTTCGAATTATTGGTTGATTAATGTCTCTTTCACAGAACCACATGTCATCATTTTTTTACCAAAATATGGATTAGCAATAGCTTTTTGTTCACTTAACCAAAAACCTCCTTTGTTATCAAATGCCATCGGACAATAGTCGTAATATACAACTGTATCTGTAATTTTAAAAGATTTGACCATTGCAAAAATGTT
Source organism: Arcicella lustrica (assembly GCF_034930985.1). Taxonomy (NCBI): domain Bacteria; kingdom Pseudomonadati; phylum Bacteroidota; class Cytophagia; order Cytophagales; family Flectobacillaceae; genus Arcicella; species Arcicella lustrica. Next base: position 171,521 of record NZ_JAYGIM010000006.1, on the reverse strand, counting down.
TTTTGATAAATCTCCAAAATGGTCTCTTTGATGTTCTACACTTTCTGTTTCTGTAATGTGTTCTGCATCAAAAAGAAGATGCTTTGCGAGTTTTTTGAATACTTCATTTTGCGCACTGGTTAATTTCTGACTGTCAACGGCTTTCAATGCGCTTAGTAATGTTTTTGCTTTTTCATTGGCCGTTTTTCCATCTGTCGCTACAAGGGCATTTTTTACTCCATAATAAGCCAATAATACATTATTCATTTGCTTTTTTACGGTTTCGTCTGTTTTTCCAATGTCTGTAACACTCATATCATGGGCTGGAACAGCTTCTTTTTTATGATGGTCGTGTTGACTAAAAGCGGATTTGCTGACTAAGCCAATTACCATAGCTAATAAACTAATTTTTACTGTTTTCATGTTATTTGTATATTAGTTGAGTTAAAAATTTACTGAAAGACCGCCCCCAAATGTTTTGTAACGACTATCATAATTAGAAAATAATGCTATGTTTTTATTCAGCACATAGTCAAGTCCGATATGTAAACGAGTGTAGCCGTTTATCAACCATTGCCCTTCCATTTCTAAGCCTAGTCTTCTAGTTAAACGTTGTTCCCCTGATAGTTGAAAACGTACATTACCCTTAGCGTCTAATTTAATTTCTGAGTCAAGCAGAAAAGGTAGTAAATAGCGAATACCCATTACAGGACGAATAATTTTTTGGTCATTGCTAATCTCTGTGTTAGTTCTTCGGAGAAATAATTCATTGCCAGCATCAAGCCCAGTAAAGACTCTAAAATATTGACTGATGTACCTTTCATAATCAATATCAAACTCATAATCGCCTTTCCAGTTTGCATCACCACCGATGATAATTGCATTTTTATTATTAGAGATATTCAGTTTTAGGTAATTATTGGTGATGCCGATTTCCGTCTTTCCCCAAAAAAAGAACTTATTATCATCCATCGTTTTCAGGTGCTTGTGATGCATACTAGCCATGTTAGTATCTGGTTGGTCATCTCCATAGCTAACAACTCTTGCCATACCACTATCCATGTGATATAGTAAATGACAGTGAAACATCCAGTCTTTTTCATCATCTGCCAAAAACTCAATCACAAGTGTCTCCATTGGTGCAAGGCTTACAGTATGTTTTAAAGGCGAATACTCATTTTGTCCGTTCAGTACTCTAAAAAAATGTCCATGTAAATGAATCGGATGAAACATCATAGTAGTATTAATCAACTTAAAGCGGACTACTTCTCCTCTTTTTATCATGATGTTATCCTCAATAGACATCGGTTTTCCGTTAAATCCCCAAATATACCTTCTCATATCCCCTGTTAATCGGAGAGGAATCTCTCTAACAGGTCTATTTTTATCAAATATGATTGCTTCTGTAGATTTCAGGATTCCATAATCAGATTGATTCAAGGAATCTAAGCCCAGACTCATCATACTCATTTCCATTTCAGATATATTGTGCCCTTCATGTTCATTCTTCATCTCATGGCTATTTATATCCATTTCACCGATGTTTTTCATGTTCATCTTAGCCATTGCCTTGGTCATTCCATACAAATCAGGTTTAGGAATAGTGGGTGCATATACAAGATTTCCTTTACCCAAAAATACAGAAGCATAACCAGAATTATCCTGTGCAGTAGCTCTGAATTCATAAGCACCATTATCAGGAATAGTCAATATAAAATCATAGGTTTCTGCCATTCCCATTAACCGATGATTTACCATTACAGGTTGTACATCTACACCATCAGCCGCAACTAATTGCATATTGCCTCCAGCAAACATCACATGAAAATAAGAAGAAGCCCCAGCATTAATTACCCTAAGGCGGACTTTCTCTCCAGCTTTTAATACTATTGTCTCGCTTGAATCTTTACCATTAATTAAAAAACGATCATAAGCCACGTCTGAAATATCCATTGGGGGCATTCGGGTAAAAGATTGTTTAAGATAAGAACCCAATGCTTTGTGTGCTATGATACGGTCTAAACTTTGAATATTATTTTTGCGAATTGCATACCATTCATTTTTACGTTTTAGGTTTCTTAAAACGTTGTTTGGATTTTCATCTGTCCAATCTGAAAGTACAAGAACGATGTCTTTATCTACTTTATATTTAGGTTTTTTGGGCTGAATTACGATAGAACCAAAAACACCTCTTTGCTCTTGGAAATCGGTATGTGAATGATACCAGTAAGTGCCAGATTGTACAACAGGAAAAGTAAAAGTATGGGTTTCGCCAGCCAAAATAGGGGGAGTATTGAGGTAGGAAACACCATCTTCACGGTTGGGTAACAATATCCCGTGCCAATGAATAGAGGTTTCTGTTTTTAAATGATTATGAACTTTTATTACAGCAGTATCGCCTTCTGTAAAATGAAAAACTGGACCAGGAATTCCTTGATTTAGCGTAACTGCCATAATTGTTTTTCCAGAAAAGTTTACAGCCTTTTCCTCTACAATCAAATCATATTCAACTCGCTTGCCAGTAGGTTTTACTAATTGCTGAGCAACGATTCTTGAAAGAGGTAAAGTATTCTGTTTGCTTGTTGCCATGTGCATTCCATCCATTTCATGCCTTGTATGATTCATGTTAGAATGATCTGTTTGTGAAGAATCTATTTTTCTTTCAGTTTTCTTTGAAGGCATGGAATGACCTTCATGCTGAGCTTTTACACTAAAACTAATTATAGTAAAAGCAAACAATAAGTATTTAATGATATTCATGTTTTCTTGAGTTAAATAATAATAACACTTTGTTGATTTGTCGCAACACTGTTTTAAAGGCATCAACTCTTAACTAACTATAATTTTATAGTAATGCCATTTGGTTTTTGCCCGACGGAAAGGTCTTTTGTTTTTGTATGCGTTTTTACATCAATAATAGAAAGTGATGCCGATTCTTGGTTAGTAATATAGGCTGTCATATTATTAAAAGCGATTGCATGTGCTCCCGATGCCGTTGAGAAACTTCCTCCTTTCATGAACATTCTCATAGCTGTATCATAAGTCCACCAATGAACTTTACCATTCATTGGGTCAGTTACCCATAATTCTTTTGTATCGTTATGAAAAGCGGCAAAGCCTGGCATAAAACCCAAAGTAATTGTTTCAACAACTTTCAATGTTTTTACCTCTATAATACTAATACTTTGTCCATCTTCATTGTCCACATACATTCTATTATCAGAACCAATCCATGCGCCTACTGGATTTTTTCCAACCGGAATAGTCGCTAAAATTGTTTTTGTTTTTGGGTCGATAGCCATTACTGTATTATCCATGCCATTTGCTACAAAAGCTACTGTTCCATCTGCTGAAAATGTTACTTCGGCAGGTTCTTTACCGACAGTAATCGTATTTTTAAGGTTTAAAGTTTGAGCATCATAGACTAAAACTTTACCCATTTCACTCATTTGAGAAGTCCAAATCTCCTTTCCATCCAAAGTATAAATGACATTATGATTGGACATAGGCAAAGCAATTACTTTTTTTACTAAACCTGTTTTTGCATCTACTAAAGCTACTTTGCCTTCCATCGTCATGGTTGTATTATGCGACTCACTTAAATCCATTCCGGGAGCAGCAATTGCTAATGTACTTTTATCAGGGCTTAAATAAACATGATGAGGATATTGTAAGAATTTCCCCATGTTCATTCCATCACTTGACTTTTCGGTCAATTGTACCAAACCCGCTAATTCATTGGTATTGAGATTGATAATAGACATCGTGCTACTTTCCCCGTTAATAACATAAGCTACAGGATAATTAATGTTCAATACAGGAATTGCCGTATTTTCAGAAGAATTACAACTCGTTAGCACTCCGCTAATCAATGCGATTGCAGAAAGCGTTATTATTTTATTCATGATTTCTAATAATTGAAAATTCAAAGACTCTCTTGTGGATTAAATAACTTTTCCTTCTACTTCAGAAGAAGCGACAAAGGTTATTTTGCAGCATAGATTGATTAATCAGCTTTTTAACACTGTGTCTGTGAAAATCAAATAAGGAAAGACTGAATAAAAATTAGGAGATTGATGCCAGCAAGTGGCGGGGATGATTTGAAGAAAGAAAACGTTTCAAAAAAATGTAAATAGGAAGCATTAAAACTCCAAGAGAAGGGTGTGCTAATCGATACAAGTGGATTAATCTTAAAATCAATAGAAGCTCCATGCGAGGAACTTGTTGAAATTTTAATCTTAGAAATATGATCTTCGCAACATTTCTTAGGCTTTATAATCCCACAATTTACTTTTTGGGTAGGTACTATTTTTTGGGCACAACAAGTTTTAGGGCTTGAAAAAAGGAAAATCTGTCTTCCTTTGAATTTACATAAATGTTCCGTTACTGTCAATCCTGTACTGGCAAACAGTACTTGGAAAGACATCATGAAACAAAATATGCGAATTAGCCAGTTTTTCATCTTACTACAAAGATAACCATCATTAAAGCTTTATCTCTTTACATCAATCTTCAATAATGTTACATAATTTTCAGAATTGGGCATTTTCAATTTTTTTCTGTTTTATATTCCATTTTTGTCTCCCTGTTGCACTACATTTTTCCCTAATTTACCATCCAAATCCTTATACTTCATCTAAAATTATGTGCGACCAACATTCAACCATACATCCTCATGAACATTCAGACCATGAAGAACACAATCATACTGAACATAACCACAGTGAAAATAATGATTGGCAGGAGTATTTTCCAGCCATTGTTTCTGGGCTTTTACTTTTGATAGGTATTTTACTCGATAATTACCATGCTCAGTTCTTTAACCAAGAAATTCGTTTAATTGGTTACTTAATTGCTTATTTACCTGTAGGATTTCCTGTTCTTAAAAGTGCGTTCAATAGCATTAAAAGAGGCGATATTTTTAATGAATTTTTCTTGATGGGCTTAGCAACGATTGGAGCATTTGGCATTAGCGAATATCCAGAAGGCGTTGCTGTGATGCTGTTTTATACCATTGGCGAACTGTTTCAAGGAGCAGCCGTAAAACGTGCTAAAGGTTCAATTAAAGCCTTGTTAGATGTTCGTCCAGATAAAGTCTCGGTAAAAAGAGATGGGAAAATTCTGGTTGTCAACCCTGCAAAAGTAACGATTGGAGAAATTATACAAGTGAAATCAGGAGAAAAAGTAGCTTTAGATGGAATTCAAATGACTGAATTTGCTACTTATAACACAGCAGCTTTGACTGGCGAAAGTATGCCAGAAACTAAACAAAAAGGCGAGATGATTTTGGCAGGGATGATTAATTTGGACACACTTACTGAAATCCAAGTTAATACTGCTTTTAAAGACACCAAGCTTTCGAAAATTTTGGAAATGGTACAAAATGCCACTGCTCGAAAATCACAAACGCAATTGTTTATTTCAAAATTTGCCAAAATTTATACGCCAATTGTCTTTGCTTTGGCAGTTTTAATTTCTTTACTTCCTTACTTTTTTATAGAAAATTACCTATTTCAAGATTGGCTTTATCGTGCATTGGTGTTCTTGGTAATTTCTTGCCCTTGTGCTTTGGTGGTTTCTATTCCGCTTGGATATTTTGGAGGAATCGGGGCGGCTTCGCATCATGGAATCTTGTTTAAAGGCGCAAATTTCCTTGATGTGATGACTAAAGTAAATGTCGTGGTGATGGACAAAACCGGGACGCTTACCAAAGGGAATTTCAAAGTTCAGCAAGTTGAAATTGCAGGAAATGAAGAGAAAAAGATATTAGAAAAAGTAGCTTTATTAGAAAGTAAATCAAGCCATCCTGTTGCCAAAGCGATTGTTGATTATGTAAAACATACTCTTTCTGAAAATGCTTTAAGTGAGTTTAAGGAGATTTCTGGGCATGGTTTAATTGGAAAAATATTAGGCGATGAAGTAATGGCAGGGAATTTAAAACTTTTGAAAAAGTATCAAATTCCATATCCGACAGCATTAGAAGAAATCGAAGAAACCATCGTTGTAATAGCCATTAATAAAGTATTTATAGGTTATATTTTAATTGCAGATGAAATAAAAATGGATGCCAAACAGGCTATTGAAAATTTGCAAAAACTCAATATCAAAACTGTAATGCTTTCGGGAGATAAAAATGCTGTTGTAGCAAAAGTTGCAAAAACTTTAAACATGAGTGATGCCTTTGCTGAATTATTACCCGAATACAAAGTACAGCATTTACAGACTTTAAAAGACCAACATTTTACGGTTGCTTTTGTAGGCGATGGCATTAATGATGCCCCTGTCATAGCGCTGTCGGATGTGGGGATTGCGATGGGTGGAATGGGTGCTGACGCAAGTATTGAAACGGCCGATGTGGTGATTCAAAACGACCAACCTTCTAAAATTGTTACGGCAATTCATATTGCTAAAGCGACGAAAATGATTGTCTGGCAAAATATTTCTTTAGCTTTTGGCGTAAAAGTATTGGTGTTAATTCTTGGTGCTGGCGGACTGGCAAATATGTGGGAGGCTGTTTTTGCTGATGTTGGTGTAGCTCTTTTGGCAATATTGAATGCAGTTAGAATTCAGAGAATGAAGTTTTAGATGACGCAGGCTTGAACCTAAAACTTAGGTTCAAGCCATAAAGCTGTTAAGAGTATTACAATCAACATATACCAAAACCATTCAGGCATGGTTGTCGAGAAAACTTCAGTAGCATTTTCAGCATTACTGGTTCCGCTTTCATCCAAATAAGGCTTTATTATTTTTGACTTTGCCAAATTGTCATTGTCTTCTTCCACATAAATTGATAAACTATCCTGAAAAGTATTCCAGCTAGCTTTTCTAAAAGTATATTTTGCCACAGCAGACAATGGATTTATGCCTGACTGTGTTGTAGCAACAGTATCTTTTTCTACAAAAATCAATTCATCTGTACTTTGTTTTGTTTGGATATTGCTTCTAACATCTGTAAAAATCGGAGCATCAACCTTAATATTATCGTTTGAGGATGGATAAAGTGCTTGAAGCGTACTTTGCCAAATTCTTGAATAAGTGATGCTATCACCGCTCAACATCAAAGGAAAACTCTCATTTAAGAGGCTCACTCCTACTTTACCAAATCGTTTTTGAATTGCAATTGGATATTCAAAAATGCTTTTCTGGAAAGCACTAGCTTCAAATTGATAAGGATGCGCCGTTAAATCTTGAGAAATTACTCGATTTTCTTGGTTAGAAATTCTCTTTACTTTCCACTTCGTTCCCAAATTTTGATTGATAGTACGAACATCAATATCTGGATTTTCTATATTGATAAATAACACACTTTTACCATCCGAAAAAGCCTTTTTCACCAAAGTATTTCCAGCATTTGATGGGTCAGTAATGATTATATCTGGAACAAATTTCTTAGCAGTATTGATGGAAAAAGTACTTTGTGTATTCTTCGCAACGGTTGTAATTGTCTCTACTTTATTGCCATTTTTTCCTAACCAATCTGCCAAGGTTTTACTTTCAAAATCGGGATTACTAAGGATAAATAAGAAATTATGAGGCTGATTTTTCAAACTGAAAAAATTGATTTCTTTCACCAACTTCTCTCCTAGTTCTAAATTAATCGCTGTTTTTCCGATAGAAAAATTGGTGAAGTCTAATCTGAAAGTATTAAAACCTTTCTCTAATTTGATACTATCCAATACTTGATTCGCATATTTTAGGCGAAGTATTTGTGACGTTGAAGAGAAAATCTTTCCATCAATTTGCTGAATTTCACCTTGATAAGTAATGCCGTTCCAATGAATTTCTTGTAATTCATCTTCTTGAAAAGATGGAATCCAATGAATAGAATGTTGTTTTATTTTACTGAGTAATTCAGGAGAAGCGTCTTCTCCCAACAGATAAATTTTACCAAGCTGATTAATCAGTTTTGGATTATCAATTACTTGTCTGTTGAATGATTTTTGCGAAAATACTTCTGTGATTTTCAGGCTATCCTTAACTTTTTGAACGATTGATTGAGGAACATTTTCGCTTACCAACAATACTTTATTGCTATCTAATGATTTCTCAATACTTGGGTTAATAAACAGTAAGAGTACTACTGCCCAAAGCAAAATATTTAAAGAAATTTTCAGCCAAAATCTCAGCGTAGAACTAGGGTTGTTCCGTTTTAAAGCAAAAATTTGTACTAGCAATAATATCAACAAGGCTAAAACAATAAGCCAGTCGAAAGTACTGAAAGTATTAATGTTAATAAGATTTAATATCATTGATGAATTTTATTTTATTGGAATAAAATTCAGCGTAAATCAGCGAATTTTATCTCCATAATCAGCGAGTAAAAATTATTCCTTTTATAAAGACGAACTCATATTCTTCCAAAAAGCTTTTTCTAATTTCTTTTCGCCCGTATAATTCAACCCTTTCGGATTATTTTTATTGGGTAGAGTTTTGCCGATTAATTGGTAAAGTTTGTTTTGTAAACCAATGGTTTCTGCTTCGGACAAATTTTTATCATTCATCATTTTCTGCAAAGCAGTCAAAATCGACCAACTATTCAAATTTGTATTCATGATTTTTGAACTCATCAAAGTGCCCAATAAAAGTACTTTCTGTTTGTTCGTCGCTGACAGTTTTTGGTTTTCTGCTTTGGTACTTACAATACCAATTACTTCCGAAATCAAGCTTTCAATTTGTTGTTGAGAATAGCTTTTTTCGAAAGTAAATTTCTCGTTAAACTTTGTCAATTCTCCCGTCAGACGTTTTTCTTTTTCTTTAATCGGTGGTGGGTCAAAACTAGTCTTTTTTACAAAAGTACGAGCTTTGTGTTGTGCCGATTTTAAATACTCTAACGCCTTCTTTTCAAATGGAATCGCCTTTTCTGGTTCGTACATGCGCAAATGCAATTCCGATTGCCACATTTGTTCTAAAGCCATTTTTAGTAAACTTCTGGTCGATTGCTCATAAAAAGTATTGGCTTCACCATCATCGTGCGAGTGTACATAATCTGCCAACAAACTAGCCAAAGGGTCTTTGTTATCTGCTTCAGATTTATTTCCTCCATGCTCGTGTTCCTCATGTTTTTCGCCTGCTTCATGGTCATGTTCACCTTCGTCATGCGCATGGCGAAAACCTTTTAATAAATCTCCTCCAGCTTCATTTTCATTAGGTAAAGCGTTGGCTGAACCGATAGAATTTTCAAATTCTTCGCCTAAATATTGTCCGTAGCGCAATCTAAGGGCTTTTTGGTCGAAACCAATTTCATTTGAAGTACTATTAAATTCTTTGGCAGGAAGCTTTTTCCTTTTGGCTATTAGCTTTTCTGTATCAATGATAATTTGTCGTTGACTTCTAAAATACTCTGGCATAATATTCATTGCCATCGTTGCTAAATCACTTTCTTCTACTTGTGTGGTGTCTTTGTAAACGATAAAATAAGTATCCGATTTAGTATAATTTGGAGTTGGACGTTTATTGTCGAAAGCTGCCCAATAGTAATATAACTCATCGCCTGGGGCGAAATTCAGCGCTTTTAAATCGATGTTTTTTATCACATTACTTTGCTTGAAATTGCTATTTGTAATCGGTATTTTCACTTCTCTAAACTTTACATTTTCGCCAGAACCTCTTGCCAAAGTAGCAACAATAAATGCCTGATTTACCAAAAAATCATCTGATATTTTTGCCGAAATCTGTACATTTTTAGCATCTTTCAAGAAATGTAATTTGTATAATTCTTTAGAACTTGGTTCAATTTTGGGTGCTAAATCAGGAATGGCTTCTAAACGATAATAGTCTGATTGATAAATCAATGAATCTTTCCAATAAGCTTTAAAAGCGTATAAACCCGAACTCAAAAGTTCATCAGTGTATTCAAAAAAAGCTTTATTCTTCTTGAAAGTAATTTCTCCACCTTGGTTATTGGTCAGTTTTACGGTTACATTTTCACTATTTGAAAAAGACAATTGCCATTTCAAGAGCGAACCTGCAATGGCAGAAGCATTCATATTTTGACTTTCAATAACCTTTAGTCCTGTATAAGTTGGAGGCTGAATTGTCAACGTTGCTTTCGTGAAAACAGGAGCTATGATTTTGTTAACATCAGCACTTTTTAATTTATTTTCTTGCTGAAAACTGTCTTCTTTTTTACTTGAAAAATTTGGAAAGAAAGCATACAAAAGCCAAGAAACAGCGAAAATAGCAACATAAAAAATGAGTTTTTTATTAAAAACCCAAGGCGTTTGAAAATGCTCATTGGAAAAAATTCGCTCTAATTGTAATTGTTCCGCCAAATTGGGATTTTCAATGGTTAATAATTCAAGGCTATACTCAGTATTTTCAATTTTTTGGTGAATTAAATGTATGGTTTCTTTACTTTTGTCTTGAAAAAGTTTTGTAAAATAAGCCATCGTCAACGCTGACATCACAAAAGCAATTATGGCAAAAGAACTTGATTGAAGTAGAAACAATACTGCAAAATATGCCGAACCAGCCACCAATAAACACCTCAACCCAGCCATAAAATACAGCTGAAATTTGACTTTCATGATGATTTGTTTAAGTTGATTCATGAGTTTTTATAAATGGCAATCCATCTTTCTAAGGCTAAGAGTAATACAAATAATAATAATAAAGACTTTGAAAACCAGTCGTTTGATATTGCTTTGAAATACTTATGTGCTTTAAATAATGAATTGAGTTGTTGATGACTTAATGATTTGTATTCACTTTGTAAACCAAAATGTTGAATGATTTTTTCGCCTAGAAATTCAGGTAAAAGTCCTTCAAATACTATTTCAGATCCTTGAGCATTTAACAAATTTGGAATAAGTATTTGATTTGATTTTTCTTCCAAAAGTTTCCACTTAGCAGTATTTGAAAAAATGTAAAGTGTATTATCAGACAGTGACTTTTCTGGAAAACGAGAACTAAAAACGATGTCGTAAGCAGTGTTAGGTTTGCTTTTTTCAGTCAAATCAAATGCTAATTGATACGTTTGTGCCAAAGCTTCGAGTGCAGCTTTGATACTTTGCTTTTCGCCAGTATCTTGATTTTCAATCAACACTTTTATTAAACCTGAGTGTTTAGACACACCTTTTTCAATACTTTCAGGTGCTAAAGTCAAGAGTTTGTTTGAACCGATAAGTATTCTTTTATTATTGATGAATCCTAAATATGGTCTGACTTGTTGGTTGGTATCAATTAAACTATGTAGCACAAAAGTATTTGGCACAAAAATATGTGGTAGCGTTTGTAGTGATTCTGAATTGATGAAGTATAAATTAATCTGCTCTTTATCAATCACTTCAGCTAATTGATTCAAGCTTTTTTGAAGCAATCCTCCATCTAGATTTTCATTTTGTGGAGTTTGCTGTAAGTCAGTAATTGGCAATAATTTCTCAGAAATCCAATAACATTTTTCTCCTTTTTTTAAAGCTTCTTGCAGTTCAAATTTATAATTTTCAGTAACAAAAGCTTTTGCTTGTACCAAATGTATTTTCTTATTTGCTTGATGACTCCCGAAAGTATTTAGAAAAGGTTTGCTCAGTAAAAAACAAAGTAGCAGTAATAATAAGCATCTGAGCAAAAGCAACAAAATATTGTCTAATCGAATGCCTCTGGATTGTTGAAGATTTTTTTCGATTAGCCAGTTTGTGGCTGCCCAATATATTACTTTTCCTTTTTTTTGATGCCAAAAATGGATAATAATTGGCACAGCAATCGCCAATGTTCCCCAAAGCATCAAAGGATTTAATGATTCCATTTTATTTGCTTTATGCAATAAGCTTTAGGCTGTATGCAAATCAAAGTATAGTATAATTTTAAAATTTTCCATTTCAGAACAAGATGTTTTAGCATAAAGCCTATAGCTTACAGCCTAAAGCACAATATTACCCTTTCCTTTTTTTCAAAGATTCGCTGATGACATTAGCGATGGGTTCACCCAGATTTGTCTGAAGTAAATACACATAAGGTATTTGCAAAGCAGATGCTAAATTCTTCTGGTAATTCTGGGCGTTTTTAATGACTTCTGCTTTGATACTTTCAGCTTGTAACTCAACTTCTTTACCTGTTTCTAAATCTTTAAAACGATAAAAGCCTTTTAAATCAAAATCTGTTTCTTGCTTGCCAAGTACCTGAAATGCCATTATTTCTCGATGAGGGTTGGCTAAATTTTTTATTAAATTCAACCACTCTTCATTAATTTGTAGAAAGTCAGAAACGAAAATGACAACTTCTTTCTGCTTTTGTTGAAAAACAGGAAATTTTGGATTTTGATTTTGCCAATCTCCACTAGCTTCAGCTTTTTCAAGTTCATACAAAATTCTTTGAAAAGACTGTTTTCCAGAACTGACTAAAGTTTGTACTTCTCCATTTTGCAAAGCGTACAAACTCATCATATCGCCTTGTCGATAGCCCAAATAAGCCAAAGAAGCCAGAAGAATTTTAGCATACTGTAAACGACTGACACCATCTTCAACATAATTCATCGAGCCAGATAAATCTATAATTAGCCTAAGATGATAATTACTTTCTGTGGAAGATTCACGGACTAAATGCTTTTGTGTTCTAGCATAAAGTTTCCAGTCGATTCTTTTAGGGTCGTCACCAGCTTGATAATGCTTGTATTGTTCAAATTCTATTCCGTAGCCAAAGCGTTTACTATGATGAATCCCCAACATTAACTCTTCACTGACTAATCTACCAGCCAGTTGTAGGTTGTTGAGTTTCACTAATTCGTTTGATAATAATGGCATGAATGTTTTATGTCGTCCCTGACGGGACTTTTAAACCGTATATTGTTTTTTCTACCGATATTTAATCCCTAACGGGATTTATTTGTCGAAATATTCTTGTTTTTCTACCGATATTCAATCCTTAACAGGATTTATTTGTTGAAATATTTTTGTTTTACATCTGATATTTTAATTGATTTTATTTGTCTCGTAGAGACATTATATCGGTAGAAAAATATATGATTTCAGTTAAAGAATCCCGTAGGGATGATATATCTTATTGTAGGTCTTTAAATATATATTTTTCATCGAAATCAACTTCAAAAACTTTCAAAAAACCCAAATACTCATCTCTAAAAGTCTTTTTCCTATGATGTTCTTCTTGATTTTCAATGTAAGTAATCACATTCTTTAATTGTGATTTTCCATAAGAAAAAGCTCCGTAACCTTCTTGCCACTCAAATCTACTTTTTATGAATTTCTTTTCATTTATCCATTTAGAAGAGTTCCCTTTTATATCTTGTAACAATTCTGAAATAGATTGCGTGGGTCTCATGCCAATAAGTAAATGAATATGGTCTGGCATACCATTAATAGCAATCATTTTATGTTTATTACTTTGTACAATTCCTGTGATGTATCTATACAATTCATCCTTCCAAGAATCTCTAATAATACTTTCTCTGTATTTAACAGCAAAAATAATATGTAAATGTATTTGCGTATAAGTGTTTGCCATATAGGTATTTATGTAGATTTTGGAATGACTGACTACTATTTCAACAATTCTTTTATCACATCATCCGTGGTAATTCCTTCGGCATCCGCTCGGAAATTAAGGGCAATACGATGTCTTAAAATTGGAAAAGCTAGTGTTTCGATGTCTTCTGGTAACACAGAAAAACGTTCGTTCAAAACGGCTCTGGCTTTGGCACACAGTACTAAAGCTTGCCCAGCACGTGGGCCTGCTCCCCAATCGCACCATTGTTTTACAAAAGTTGAAGAAGTACTTGCTGGACGAGTAGAGCGTACAATTTGATTAATTTTTACGATTAATTCTTCACTAATATGTACCTGACGAGTTAGTTGTTGTAAAGTAATAATGTCTTCATCAGACATCACGGTTTGAAGGTTTTGTTTGCCTACTCCCGTAGTACTTTTTAATACTTGTAATTCTTCTGTTTCAGAAGGATAGCCCAGTTTGATGTATAATAAAAAGCGGTCTAATTGCGCTTCAGGAAGCGGATAAGTACCTGCTTGTTCGATTGGGTTTTGCGTGGCAATAATTAAGAAAGGCTTGGGCAAATCATAATTTGTACCTGCATAAGTTACTTTATATTCTTGCATCGCTTCAAGTAAAGCTGCTTGTGTTTTGGGAGGTGTACGGTTAATTTCATCTGCCAAAACAATATTTGCAAAGATTGGGCCTTTATTGAATTTGAAGAACTTCTTGCCTGTTTCGTGGTCTTCTTCCAAAATTTCAGTTCCTACAATATCGCCCGGCATTAAATCTGGCGTAAATTGCACTCTCTTGAATTTCATTTCCAACGCTTCTGAAATGGTTTTTACCATCAGCGTTTTTGCCAAGCCGGGAACACCTTCCAACAAACAATGTCCACCTGCTAAAAGTGAAATCAAAATTTCATCAATTGCTTCTTCTTGTCCGACAATAACTTTGGCAATTTCTTTTTTGAGTAATGGCAATTTAGCCACCAATGTTTTATAATAAGTAAGGTCTTTATTTTCCAATGTCTATACTGTTAGTGCGTATTGAATGATATTTACTCCAAATTTTGTGTTGTCCTCTGCGAGCCATCGCTTATTTCGGAAGTCATAATCCCATTCACAGCCGTAATCTTTATTACTGTACAAAACGCCAATTCTACCATTGATGGTGATGGCTTTTAAATAATCATGAACAAGGTCATCTCCCCAACCGTTTAGCTCAAAACTGGTTGTTGGCGGGCCTTCAAAATGGAAAAAGCAATTATAAATAGGATGAGTATTCGGGATTTTCTGTAAGGCTTTTTCTCCAAATGTTCTACCCATTTCTTGTTCGAAAGATTTGGCAAAAAGTCCATCAATATCGTGGTTACAATCATCCACAAATACAAAACCTCCGTTTTCTACATATTTGCGAAAATTGTCTCTTTCTTTACTGGAGAATTCTACCAATTTATGACCACTCAAATAGCAGAAAGGACTTTTAAAAAGCTCATTACTGCTTAGTAAAACTACTTTCTCTTTTTCATCAATGGGTATGGTGGTATATTCTACCAAAGAATTAAGTATATTTGAAGGCATTCGTTGGTCAGTATCCCAATCTCCAGAAGTATATTGAATTCTTGTAAAAATAAATGGTTTCATATTTTTGAGTTGGCTTTCGGATGTCAGCCATCGGAAGTCGGTCATCAGATATTAAACGTTAGATTTCTTTTACATTAATCTACATTCTAAAACCCAATGACCGATAGCCGACGACCAAAATCTGAAAGCTAAATATTATACTGCATCCGAAAGTGATGAGAAGGTAAATTCTCTGATTTTCATTGGCGGTACCATGTAATTTTGATTCGACTCTGTGCTGACTACACGCTCTGTTTTTCCTAACATTTCAAGGTTATTGAGCATGATAATCGGACTTTCATTAAATCTGAAATTTTTGATTGGATACTTAATCTTTCCATCTTCAATGTAAAAAGTACCGTCACGAGTAAGACCAGTTTGTAATAATGTTTGTGGATCTACAGAACGGATATACCAAAGTTTTGTAACCAAAATGCCTCTTTGAGTACTTTTAATCATTTCTTCTAAAGTGGCTGTTCCACCCGTCATAATCATGTTATTTGGAAAAGGAACTGGTTTTACACCTTTTTCTTTTGCCCAATATCTTGAATAAGAAAGATTTTTAACCACACCTTTGTCAATCCACATCAATTTTTCTTGTGGTAAACCATCTCCTGACCAAGAAGATGCGGGTAATTCTGGATGAGTTGGGTCAGAGAAAAAAGTCACTCTTTCATCAACAATTTTTTCACCAAGTTTTGTTTTGCCACCCGGTTTACTGAAAAATGAACGACCTTCGTCTGCACTACGGGCATCCATATCGAAGTAGATATTTTCTAATAAAACCACTGCCGCAGTTGGTTCTAAAATCACGGTATATTTACCCGGTTCTAAAGCTCTTGCTCCTTTTGAACCCAATGATTTTTGCATTGCAATTTTAGTCGCAGCCGCAGTGTCTAATTTATTGACGTCGCTATAACCTTTGGCAACATAGCCAGAACCTGTACCATCTTCTGTACGAACTGTCAATGAAAAATTCACATTGGTACTTTTGTAATAAGCAAAAAGTCCTTTGGAATTCATCATGGCAGTATAGCCTTTTTGGTCTTCTAAAAAGCCAGCAGCAACCAATTTTTGTTCTCTGGATAATTTCAAACTTTTACTAACTGCCTCAGCACGAGTATCAGGTGAAACGCTAGCGGTTGAATCAAAATATCCATCAGATTTAATATAAGTTTGCGGTCCTAACAAACCTACATATTCAGGATTTTCTGGAGCTAATTGTGCTAATTCTTCTGAACGACGCACTACTTTTTCCAAAGAAGCCTCATCAAATTCATCAATTGTTGCAACGCCTACTTTTTTCCCAAAGGCAGATTGCACAGATAAATTTTGATTAGTTAAAGCACCACTTGTGGATACTTCGTTACGAGCATAGCGGATATTTCCACGTATTTCGCCCGACAGATTTACTTCACATTCATCTGCCTTTGAATACTTTAAAACCTTTTCTAGCAAGGTTTTAGCTTCACTTTCGGTTAATATGACTGACATTTTGTTTCGAGATTAAAGAGTTTTATAAGCTTTAAGCTGTGAGTTATGAGCTTTAAGCTTTTTATTACTCAGATGCTTTATAAAGAACTCAAAGCTAATGGCTCGTAGCTCATTGCTTCCTATATCTTACGTGCTGTATTAATTACATTTACGCCATTAAAACGAGCTGTTGAACTGCCATGTGAAACAGCACTTGATTGCGAAGGCTGACCTTTTCCATCAAAGAAAGAACCACCCAAACGGTAATCACGCTCATCGCAAACTTGTACGCAAGAATTCCAGAACTCCTGAGTATTTGATTGATAAGCCACATCTTTTAGCATTCCTACAATTTTTCCATCTTTAATCTCATAATACAATTGTCCGCCAAATTGGAAGTTATAACGCTGTTGGTCAATCGAGAATGAACCATCGCCAACAATATAAATTCCTTTTTTAACATCTTTAATCATTTCTTCAACCAACAAAGGTGTTTTGCCTGGAGCAAGCGAAACATTTGCCATGCGTTGAAACTGTACCGACGACCAGCTATCTGCATAACAACAACCATGAGATTCTTTTTCGCCAATAATATGGGCTTGGTCACGAATGGCTTGATAATTCACCAAAGTACCGTCTTTTACTAAATCCCATTGTTTAGTTTTTACTCCTTCGTCATCCCAACCTACAGCACCAAGCGAACCTACTTGTGTTTTATCAGCAAATAGATTTACTTGTTTACTTCCATAGTTGAAGTTTTTACTTTGCCATTTATCTAAAGTCGCAAATGAAGTACCTGCAAAATTGGCTTCATAACCCAAAACACGGTCAAGTTCCAATGGGTGACCAACTGATTCGTGAATGGTTAACCAAAGGTGAGATGGGTCTAGTACTAAATCGTACTTCCCAGCTTCCACAGATTTTGCGGTTAGTTTTTCTTTGGCTTGTTTTGAGGCGGCGATAACGTCTTCCAACATATCGTAACCTTTGTTGTAGCGAGTAGTAATTCCTGTAATTTTATCGCTTGGATTAGTTTGAAGATATTCGTAACCCATTCCCATTGGAGCGCTCAATGTACGGCGAGTTTCAAATTTTCCAGATTTAGGGTCGATAGTCGTTACATTGAAAATCGGCCAAATTCTGTGAATGTCTTGGTCGATATACGAACCATCCGAAGAAGCAAAATACTTTTGTTCGTTCACTAAAAACATTACAGAGTTTACGTAATTAGCCCCATTCTTCATAGCGGCATCATTTACACCCAATAGTAAATCAACTTTTTCTTTAATCGGTACTTCAAAAGCATTTTTTTGAATGGGCGCTTTCCAGCTTACTTCTCCAAAACCTTTTTGAGGAGCCAATTGAACTGGTTGCGTCATCAATTTAGCATTTGCTTTGGCAATCGCAACGGCCTCTTCAGCTGCACGAGCAGTATCGGCTTCAGATTTGGCATCTACCACCGCAGCAAAACCCCAACAACCATTGGCAATTACTCTTACGCCTACACCATAAGATTCGGTGTTGACAATGTTTTGAACTTTGTCTTCACGAGTAACCACGAATTGATTGAGATAACGCCCAATTCTTACATCAGTGTAAGTTGCGCCTTTGGCTTTGGCAGCATTAAGAGCAGCATCAGCTAATCTTTTTTTGATGGCTACATCTACAGTACCATCCAAAAGAGCTTCTGCGGAAACAGGCCTTCCGACTATTGGGATATTTGGTAGCATCATTGCTCCCATTCCCAAGCCTGACATTTGAATAAAATCTCTTCTTTTCAAAGTTTTTTTAGTTTTTAGTTGAAATAGACATAAGAAAAACACCTACAAATAAGCTAAGGAATTATACTTATTAAATCTTTTAAAATGATGCTAAAAGTTAATAATACATTCCTAAAACTCCTTTGGCGAGTTTTTCCAAATACCTAAATATATTGTTTCTGATGAAGTAATAAATACTTTGAAATGATGATTTTGATGAATGGTTAAATAAAGAAGGTGAATGGTCTGAGTTTTCAGCCATTCACCTTCTTCAACTAAACTGCATCAGATAAACTACTGAAGGTAAAGTCTCTTATTTTTAAGGGAGGAACCAAACTACCTCCAATACGCATTGGCGCACCCATTGCTTCTAAATTATTAAGCATAATTACTGGGCTTTCGTTGAAACGGAAATTCTTGATTGGATATTTAATTTGTCCCTTTTCGATATAAAAAGTACCGTCACGAGTAAGTCCAGTGTAAAGTAATGTTTGTGGATCAACCGCACGAATGTACCAGAAACGAGTAACCAAAATACCTTTTTCAGTTCCTTTAATCAAGTCTGCCAACGATTCCGAACCGCCAGCCATGATAAATCCTGATGGTGGTGGTGTAGCTTTTACACCTTTTTTCTCTGCCCAAAATCTTGAATAAGTAAGATTTTTAACGACTCCGTTTTCTATCCAATAGATTTTTTCTTGTGGACGACCATCACCCGAAAAACCAGCTTTAGGAATCTCAGGATTACTTGGGTCTGAATAAATATTGACTCTTTCGTCGAATAGTTTTTCTCCTAAACGAATTCCACCGCCTTTTTTGCTCAAGAAACTTCTACCTTCGTCAGCATTTCTAGCGTCCATGCTTCGCATCATATTTTGCAATAAATCAATCGAAGCGGCTGGTTCAAGAATTACTGTATATTTCCCCGGTTCCAAAGCCTTTGCTGAACTTGAAGCCAATGCCTTTTGCATCGCAATTTCAGTTGCAGATTTAGTATTAAGTTTTGAAGCATCGTTAAAATCACGAATGGCATAGCCTGAACCCAAACCGTCTGCTGTACGCACCGTAATTGAAAAATCAATTGAAGTAGATTTATTATAGGCAAAGAGTCCTTTGCTATTTCCCATGGCATTAAAGCCAGAGGAATCTTCTAAATAACCCGCTGCTGTTAAACCTTTTTTAGAACAAGGGTCGATGCTTTCAAATGCGGCTTTTGCACGATAATCTGGGTCGATTTTAGCCGTACTTTCAGAAAAAGTACTTGTTTCTAAATATGTTTGAGGTCCAAGCATTGGTACATATTCAGGATTTTCTGGGGCTAATTTGGCAATTTCTTCAGCCCTTCTAACGGTTTTTTCTAATGATTTATCATCAAATTCGTTGATGGTTGCTGTACCTGAACGTTTGCCAAATACTGCTGTTACTGCCAAAGAAAGGTCAAGTGATTCCCCACTTGTTGAAACGGAGTTTCTTGCATAACGAATATTTCCTGTGCGGCTACCACTCAGCGACACACTCATTTCGTCTGCTTTTGAAAAGGCTAAAACCTTGTCTATAATTTTTTTAGCTTCTTCTTTTGTTAATATAATTGACATGTTTTTTTGCGAGATTAAGGGTTCTTCGAGCTATCGGATTTCGGCTGTCGGATTTCAATTTATTCCGAATGCCGACGACTGAAAGCTGATAGCTTACAGCTAAATTTTACGTCCTGTGTTAATCACATTTACACCGTTGAAACGTGTTGTCGAACTTCCATGAGAAACAGCACTTACTTGTGAAGGCTGACCTTTTCCATCGAAGAAAGAACCAAAAGTACGATAATCGTCTTTATCACAAATTTGCGCACATGAATTCCAGAATTCTTGTGTATTTGATTGATAAGCGACGTCGTCTAACATTCCAACAATTTCTCCGTTCTTGATTTCATAGAACAACTGACCGCCAAATTGGAAGTTATAACGCTGTTGGTCAATTGAATACGAACCACGACCGATGATGTAAATACCTTTTTCAACACCCTTAATCATGTCAAAAACACTTAACTTTTCTTTACCCGGACGCAAAGACACATTTGGCATTCTTTGGAATTGAACTGAATTCCAGTTGTCGGCATAGCAACAGCCATGCGAAGCATTTTCACCTAAAATATTTACTTGGTCACGAGTAGCTTGGTAATTCACCAAAATACCATCTTTGATTAAATCCCATTCTTTACATGGCACGCCTTCGTCGTCGTAACCAACTGTTCCTAAAGTATGTGGTTGAGTTTTATCAGCAACAATATTTACTTGCTTACTTCCATAGTTGAAAGCTTTCGTTTTCCATTTATCCAAAGTAGCAAAACTTGTTCCTGCATAGTTGGCTTCGTAACCCAACACACGGTCAAGTTCAGTTGGGTGACCAACCGATTCGTGAATCGTTAAACCTAAGTGATTTGGATCTAGAATTAAATCATATTTCCCAGCCATTACCGACTTTGCAGTCATTTTTTCTTTAGCTTGTTTGGCTGCCATGATAGCATCTTCTACCATATCATAAGAATTACGGTAGCCAACTAAACCATTTGGTGCAGCAATTTTTTCGCTTGCCAAGCCGTCGAGATACTCATAGCCCATACCCATTGGCGAGCTGATGGCATCACGAGTTTTGAATTTTCCAGCAGCTTTATCAACCGCCGTTACTGTAAACGTTGGCCAAATACGATGCACATCTTGGTCGATATAAGAACCATCAGAAGAAGCAAAATACTTTTGTTCATTCACTAAAAATAAATTGGAAGTAACAAAACCAGCACCATTTTTCATGGCTTCGCTGTTTACTTTCATCAACAAATCTATTTTTTCTTGAACGGGTACTTCAAAAGCATTTTTTTGGATAGGTGTTTTCCAAGAAACTTCGCCAACACCTTTTTGCGGAGCAAGAATAACTGGTTCTTTCTGAATTTTTGAATTGGCTTTGGCAATTGCTACTGCGGTTTCAGCACATTTAGCAATGCCTTCTGGCGTAACATCACTGGTTGCAGAAAAGCCCCAAGTGCCATTAGCAATTACTCTAATTCCTACACCATACGATTCCGCATTTACAATATTTTGAACCTTGTTTTCACGAGTAAACAAAAATTGTTGTAAATATCTACCGATACGAACGTCGGTATAAGTAGCGCCACGAGATTTAGTAGCATTGAGGGCGATGTCTGCCATTCGTTTTTTGAAAGCTACATCAGCGGCAGGTTCTAGCAAATGTTCTGCCGTAACCATATTTCCCAAAACAGGAATGGACGAACCCATCATGGCTCCTAAGCCCATACCAGATAATTGGATAAAATCCCTTCTATTCATATTGGGGTTTGTTGATTGAAGTTAAAATTAAATGAGGTAAAATCTTGATGAAATGACTTGTTAAATCAAATTGACAAAACAGTATAGTCTAAAAATAGTAAATAAAAACGCAAAAACCATCTCTTTATTCGACAAAAAGCAGAAGTTTATCGACATCTGTTTGCGATTTTATTCAATTTGCCCCAAAAGTGCATACTGAAAATAAAAATCTGCTTTTTAATTTTTGAATATATTAATTATTTGTTGTCGTGTTTACTATATTTGCGACAACAAATAATATCACAATGAATAAGACTAAATATTGGATTATTGTAGCATCGAAAGACCATGTGAAAAATGGTATTGCAGAAGGCATTACACAGGCTTGTCATGGAAAGACATCTCCTCTGAGAAGAATGAAAAAAGGAGATTATATTCTTTATTACTCTGGGAAAATGGTTTTGGGGAAAGATGAAAAATGCCAAGAATTTACAGCTATTGGACAAGTAAAAGACGATGAAGTATATCAGTTTCAAATGTCACCAGACTTTTGTCCAAGTAGAAGAAATATTGAGTTTTTCTCTCATCAAGATCTTTCGATTTTACCATTGATAAACGATTTAGAATTTATCCAAAACAAGAAAAGCTGGGGTTATCCCTTTCGCTTTGGTATTCTTGAAATCAATGAAAAAGATTTTCAACTCATTTCATCTAAAATGCTTATTACAGAAGAATATGTCTAATTCAATTGAATTTCATTTTAATAAAACTGAGGATAGTTCTGGCTATTTACTTTGGCAAGTAACTACGCTTTGGCAACGTAAAATCAAACGTCAATTAGACACTATTGACCTAACTCATACACAATTTGTATTGTTAGCTTCACTTGCTTGGCTTTCGAAGAATCAAGAAATAGTTACCCAAATTGAAATTGCAAATCATAGCAAAACGGACCGCATGATGGTTTCTAAAGTACTAAGAACTTTACAAGAGAAAGGTTTTATTACTCGTAAAGAACATCAAACCGACACCAGAGCGAAAGCAATTACTCTAACTGAAACTGGTGAGAAGATTCTTCAAAAAGCATTAATTATGGTAGAACAAATTGATGTGGATTTCTTTTCAGTATTACAAAATCAAGCGAAAATTTTTAATGTGAATATGCTTACTTTAATTTCGGAAAATCAATAATCGTTTTATAGTCAATACTTTATAATATTATCAAAGAAATTTTCTTAGATAATATTTGGATTTACAAAATCAATAAAACAACTTTGCCTATCGAAATTATAGACTAATAATAATTTTAACGTATTTTACTTGTTAGCCACCAGCGAGTAAATATAATTCAGAGTAAATTTCAACCATGAACTTAAACGAATTACGCATTTTTCAAAAATGTCGGGATGTTATTCCTATGGCGGTTTCTTCCATTTATTCAAATCAACTTTGTTGTTGTTGCTAGTCAACATCAACCACAGAATCTTTTTGTTGAAAATTATCATCCAACCGTAAATTTTGGGAGGATACTCTTTTTCAGCCAATTCAAACATCATTTTAAAAGACTATTTCTATCGTTTAAATAGAATAATATTTCATGAAAATCAAACTTATCCTTTTGCTGAGTCTTTTTTCTGTTGGTTTTTCTGCTTTCAGTCAAAAGAAAAAAAGTAACACGCCCCCAAATATCATTTTAGTCATGGTGGACGACATGGGTTATTCCGATATTGGTGCTTATGGTTCAGAAATCAGCACACCCAATATTGACAAATTAGCTTTTGAAGGCATCAGACTCAAAGAGTTTTACAATAATTCCATCTGTGCTCCTACTCGTGCTTCATTAATTACTGGTCAGTATCCTCATAAAGCTGGTGTTGGCTATTTCAACGTAAATTTAGGTTTGCCAGCGTATCAAGGTTTTTTGAACAAAGAATCTTTAACATTTGGTGAGGTACTAAAAACCGCAGGCTATAATACTTTTCTTTCAGGAAAATGGCATGTTGGCAACGATAGTTTGTATTGGCCGAACCAAAGAGGGTTTGATAAATTCTACGGTTTTATCGGTGGTGCAAGTAATTTTTATGCCGATGCAAAAGATGTTCCTGTAGAGTTAGTCGAAAACAATAAGAGAATTACTTTAAAAGAAGGTGAGTATTTAACCAATACCATTACCGATAAAGCACTTTCATTCATCGAAGAACAGCAGAAAACACAAAAGCCATTTTTCTTATACTTGGCTTACAACGCTCCACATTGGCCTTTACAAGCTTTGCCAGAAGATATTGCGAAATATCGTGGAAAATTTGCTTTAGGTTGGGATTCGCTAAGAACGATTCGTCACAAAAAGCAAATTGAATTAGGTTTGGTTGACCCAAAACACTCCATCGCTACTCGTGATGAAGACGTACCAAAATGGGATTCTTTTACTTATGACGAACAACAATTATGGCAAAGAAAAATGGAAGTTTACGCTGCCATGCTTGATAGAGTTGATCAAAATGTAGGTAGAGTTTTAGCTAAATTGAAAGCATTGAAAAAAGACGAAAATACACTGATTGTATTTATTTCTGATAATGGCGCTCAGGGTGGTTATGCACCTTTAGGCAGAAAACGTTCAAGAAATTCTGGTCCAATTGGTTCATCAGGTTCGTATGAATATCAAGACCAAAGTTGGGCTTCACTCTCAAATACACCGTTTCGTTCTTACAAAAACAATTTCCATGAAGGCGGAATCAGCTCGCCATTTATCGCTTGGTTCCCTAAAAAAATCAAAGCTGGAAGTATCGCTCGTGGAACAGGACATTTAATTGACTTAGCCCCAACTTTTTATGATTTCGCTGGAGCAAAATATCCAGAAAATTATAATAGTTTAAAAACCAATCCATTAGCAGGAGTAAGCTTAAAAAATGTATTACTTGAAGGAACAGAATTAAACCGAGAATTACCTATTTTCTGGGAACGTGGTGGCAATAGAGCCGTAAGAAAAGGTAAATGGAAATTAGTTTCTACATATCCAGAAAAAAGATGGGAGCTTTATGATTTGGACTCAGACCGTGGCGAAACAACAGATTTATCAGGTAAAAATCCAGACGTGGTAAAAGCACTCATTGCCGAGTATGAAACTTGGGCAAAGAAAAATAATGTAGAAAATTACGATAAAATCAAACCAGCAGTTCAAATCGGAAACGGTACGAGATTTTAGGGAGCTTTAAGCTTTAAGCTCTGAGCTTTGAGCCTTTAGCTTTGTTTTAAAAATTGACAAATTCTTATGAAAAATAAATCATTTACTTGGATAAGCCTTTTGCTTGGCTTGAGCTTATCCATTCCAAATACTTTTGCCCAAACCAAAAAGCCCAACATCATTTTAGTAATGGTGGACGACATGGGTTACTCAGACCTCGGTGCGTATGGTTCAGAAATCAACACGCCAAATATTGACAAATTAGCCTTTGAAGGAATCAGATTAAAAGAATTTTATAATAATTCTATTTGTGCGCCTACTCGTGCTTCCTTAATTACAGGTCAGTATCCACACAAAGCTGGTATCGGTTATTTCGATATAGATTTGGGCTTACCGCCCTATCAAGGATTTTTAAACAAAGAATCTTTAACCTTTGGCGAAGTACTTAAAACCGCAGGTTATAATACTTTTCTTTCGGGAAAATGGCACGTAGGAAAAGACAAATCTGTGTGGCCAACCCAAAGAGGCTTCGACCAATTTTATGGAATTTTAGGTGGCGGTGCGAACTATTTTGATGCTGAAGATATTCCACTCGGAAAACCATATCCAGTAGCATTGATTGAAAATAACCAACAAATTCATCCAAAACCGAACTCTTATTATTTCACTGATGAAGTAACAAATCATGCGATTAAATTTATCAGCGAACAAAATCAAAGTGAAAAACCATTCTTTTTGTACTTAGCTTATACTGCTCCGCATTGGCCATTACAAGCTTTGCCAGAAGATATAGCCAAATACAAAGGAAAGTATGATTTAGGCTGGGATGCACTGAGAAAAAATCGTTTAGCTAAATTAAAATCTTTAGGTTTATTAGACGAAAAACAAACCGTTGCAGAAAAAGACACTGAAATTCCAGAATGGGATAATCTTACTTATGACGAAAAAGAACTTTGGAAAGCTAAAATGGAAGTGTATGCCGCCATGCTCGACAGAGTTGACCAAGGAATTGGCAAATTATTAACAAGCTTGAAAGAACTAAAACAAGATGAAAATACTTTAATTGTTTTTATTTCAGACAACGGAGCACCCGCTGAAGACGTAGCACATTGGGGCGATAAAGTTGGTAAAAACTCTGGACCAGTAGGTACTTCTGGTTCTTTTGAATCACAAGGTAAAAACTGGTCATTTTTATCAAATTCACCATTTCGTTCTTTCAAATCTTTTGCCTTCGAAGGCGGAATTAGCTCGCCATTCATCGCTTGGTTTCCTAAAAAAATCAAAGGAGGAAGTATCAACAAAGGAACAGCGCACTTAATCGACTTAGCTCCTACTTTCTACGAATTAGCGGAAGCGAAATATCCTGAGACATTTAATGGATTAAAAACCAATCCATTACCCGGGAAAAGTTTGACCAATTTACTTTTTGAAAACAAAGAATTACAAAGAGAAGAAGGTATTTTCTGGGAAAGAGCAGGCAACAGAGCCGTAAGAAAAGGCAAATGGAAATTAGTTTCTATTTATCCTTCTTACCAATGGCAATTATTTGATATTGATAAAGATAGAGGCGAAACACAAAATGTAGCAGCCAAAAATCCGTTGGTGGTAGATGCACTTTCAAACGATTATTTCAAATGGGCAGTCCAAAACGGTGTGGTTGATTATGATAATATCAAACCTGCTACGCCACTTTTACCTGTAAGAAAAAGTAAATAAATCAAACTAGAGCGTTGAAATAAAATTTAAGGGTATTTTTGCAGGAAAATCTTCAAGCCGATATAATATTAAATCTTTCGGAGAGTCCTAATTCAAAATACGTAACTGTAACTGATACTTAACTCAAAGCTCATGGCTCAAAGCTACTAATATGAAAAAAGTAATTTATACAATTTTGGGCATCAGTGGTTTCGCTTGGTTGATTTCTAATGGAAATGCCCAAACTGTACAGCAAAAACCTACTATTGATGCTAAAATCACAGTTTGTAAGGTAAAAAGTCCAACTTTTGTTAAAAATAAATTTGCTACAGATAAAACAAGTATTGTTGCTAGCAAAGAAGGAAAGCTACAAAACATGGTAGAAATTCCCGGAGGCACTTTTGTAATGGGAAGTGATGAGTATCCAGATGCACAGCCAAAACATGCAGTAACTGTCAAAGCTTTTTTGATGGATGAGCATGAAGTAACAAATGCTGAGTTTGCACAATTCGTAAAAGCAACGGGTTATAAAACAGTTGCCGAACGGCCATTAAATCCAGCAGATTATCCAGGAGTACCTAAAGAAAATTTAGTGCCGGGTTCAGCAGTATTTACTCCACCCGCAGGAAATGTAGGTTTGAACAATCATTTACAATGGTGGAAGTATGTGGCAGGTGCTAATTGGCAACATCCAAAAGGACCAAACAGTACTGTTAAAGGACATGAAAATGAACCCGTCGTACAAGTTTGTTATCAAGATGCTGTGGCTTATGCAAAATGGGCGGGTAAGCGTTTACCTACC
This sequence comes from Arcicella lustrica, assembly GCF_034930985.1. NCBI lineage: Bacteria > Pseudomonadati > Bacteroidota > Cytophagia > Cytophagales > Flectobacillaceae > Arcicella > Arcicella lustrica. The sequence continues at coordinate 144,252 of NZ_JAYGIM010000006.1, read as the reverse complement.
GAAGCAGAATGGGAATTTGCTGCAAGAGGTGGAAGAACTTCGGGAAGATATTATTGGGGAAATACTTTAAAGCCTAATAATAAATGGGTTGCGAATATTTATCAAGGTAATTTCCCAAGTGGAAATACTGTTGAAGATGGCTATAAAGAACTTGCTCCTACTAAAACTTTCCCGAAAAATCCTTATGGTTTATTCGATATGGATGGAAATGTTTGGGAATGGTGTAGCGATTTGTATCGTCCTGATTATTACAAAAGTAGTCCGAAGCTTAATCCAAAAGGTCCTAGTTCAAGCTATGACCCTGAAGAACCCAATGTAGAGAAACACGTGCAAAGAGGCGGTTCATTTTTATGTAGCGATCAATACTGTGTGCGTTATGTTGCAGGAAGCCGTGGCAAAGGTGAAACAAGTAGTGCTAGTAATAACTTAGGCTTCAGATGTGTGAAAGATAAAAATTAATTTTTTAGACAACATTGATTTTCAGCAAATTGACAAAAAAATATACAATAATTTGCTGAAAATATTTGGATATTTAAAAACAATAAACCATCTTTGTCTATCGAAATTATAGACTTATAATTTTATCGTAATCATCTTGTTAGCCACCAACAAAGTATGATTACCTAGTTTACCGTAACATTTAATTAAGCGTTAACAAAATGGAATGCTCAAAAAATAATGGTCACGACTTCACACTCAAGGTGGTTCAATCTCTTGCGTCATTTTCTTGCTGTTGCTGTCGATAGCTAAAATCCCAACTCAATTATTAAATCTTATTTAGGCTAGATACTTTTGATGCTTTGTCATGAAGCTTAAAGTGTTGTTATGCTTATTCCTTACAATTATTTACATGTTTTTAAACGTAAACAGATCAAAAAATGAAAGCAAAACTAACAGGTCTTTTCCTTTTATTAGGAGCAGTAGCAAGTAATGCTCAAAACAGCAAAGTAAGTTTAAGTGGCACACGCTTTACTTATCCCCTCATCGAAAAATGGATTACTGAGTATAAAAAAACATATCCTAAAGCGGATGTACAATTAGCAAGCAATGCAGGAGAATCTGTTACCATTCAGATTATTGCCTACCGTGCTGAACCAACTGCTTTTGGAGATGACAAACAAATCACGCCCGTAAGTCGATTTGCATTATTGCCAGTTGGAAACGAAAAAAATCCTTTAGCAGAAAAAGCCATTAAAAAAGGCGTTAAAAAAGAAGAACTAAAAAAGTACTTCTTGGAAGATCCAGAAGATGCCTTGGAACAAGACAAAGACGCTGCAAAATATCAAATTTATACTCGTGCCAGCAAAGTTTGTGCTTCAATCTCATTTGCTAGTTACTTGGGCGATGATGCTGAAAATATTGTTGGAAAAGGAATTACTGGCGATGACAAAAATCTTTTAGAAGCCATCAAACGTGACCCATTAGGAATTACGTATAATAACCTAGGTTACTTGTATAATTTACAAACCAGAGAACCTTTGAAAGACTTTACCATCTTCCCAATTGATATTAACAGTAATGGAAAATTAGATAAAGACGAGCAAATCTATGGTAATTTAGACCAATTGATTTCTTTCTTAGAAAAGAATCCGAACAATAAAGCTATTCCTACAGAAAACGTTTATTTTATCACTAACAAAAATGCTGAAAATGAAGAATTGAAGCGTTTTGTTTCTTGGACTCAACATGAAGGACAGGCTTTTGTAAAAGATTTAGGCTTTGTAGGCTTGGGCGAAGTAAGCGAAAATAAAAGTGCTTATGTAGAATCTAATGCTTTAAAAAATAAAAATTAACCCTTTCCAGCTTACCTGATGCTGTTTCATCAGTCTATAGATTATAGATTGATGAAACGCTTAACCTAAATTTATAATCAATCATGACGCTTCAAGATTTTAGCACAATTGGGAAAAAAGTACTTATCAGTATTCTTGTCTTTATTATTCCTATTTCTATTCTTACAGGAGGAATTCTGTTGGTAGAACATTTATTAAATTAAATTTCCTTTAACGATATCAAGTATCATCTGTTAAAAAAACGGCGTGCTGTCAGAAACAAAGTGCTGTTTATCAATACTTTAAATCGAATCGGTGAACTCAGTTCACAATTCATGACTCATAATTCATAACTCTTATACAAGATGACCTTAGAAAAAAGTCTTGCTCGAAAAATCTCTCGAGACGCATTTGTCAGTCTATTTATTTACGCACTTCCAGTATTTTTGCTTTGGGGATGGTTTTATTATAAAGGTGAAAAACCTTGGCTTAATAAAGTAAAAACCTCTCAAACTACTTCAGCGAAAGCAAGCGAATAATAGCTTTTAATCATACAGATTACGATATTTTTCATAAAAAACATGATGGTCAGTTCCATATTTCTTGTAGCTAGTAAATATTCTCACCTTTTTTAGTCTATTAAAACTATATACATAAAGTACTAATTTATTTACCTTAAACAGAAAATCAAAATGGTGCATTTTATCGAAGAAATCTTTAGAAATTTAAACGGCTGGGGACTCACAGCATTAACTTTTATACTAGGTTTTGCAGAATTTTCATTGGGTCTTTATGGCAAAAAATGGAATACTAATGAAAAACTATTAGATATTGCTTGTTATACTTTACCAAAATTAGTGGTTGGTCCAGTCATTACTTATTTCGGATTAAAAGTATTGCCTTTAATTTTACCACATGCCAAAAACGAATTCACTTGGATTCCCTTTATTTTCGGAGCATTAATCATCGCTATTTATGATGACTTGACCCAATATTGGTATCACCGTTTACATCACCAAGTTCCGTTTATGTGGCGTTTTCATCGTACTCATCACTCGGCACCTTACATGGGTATGGCGATGGCATCAAGACAGAACATTATTTACACACTTTTCTTTTCACAGTCGTATGTAACTACCGTTTTGGTTTACTTAGGTTTGGGTTATCCAGCATTATTTGTAAAAGGCTTGAAATCTTTGATTACAAAATTGGCTCATTCAAGTATTAAATGGGATAAACCTTTTTACGAAAACAAATGGCTACATCCAGTTGCATGGGTTTTAGAACGCACTATTTCAACCCCAGCCACACACCATGCACATCATGCAGATTCTGCGGATGATGGCGTTGGACATTACAAAGGAAACTTTGGAAATATGTTCTTTCTGTGGGATATTATTTTCGGTACCGCTTTGATTACCAGACAGTACCCAGCAGCTTATGGCATTAAAAATTACAAAGGCGAAGAATGGTATGCACAGTTATTGTGGCCAATTTTTAAATCGAAAAAAGAAGGTAGTGAATTATCAGTCAACGGTCCAGAAGTAGCAGACGAGGACGATGAGGTAGAACCTGAAATTGCTTTACAGTACGCTTAACCCTAACAATATTTTAAAAATTTACGAAGATGATTAAGTCATTAAAATTTATCATTGGAGCATTAATATTGAGTACTTCAGTATTTGCTCAGAAAAGTGATGTTGACAAAAAGAACTGGGTTTCGGCAGATATTTTTGCTGAAAAAATTCAGAAACAACAAAAAGCACAAATTATTGATGCAAGAAGTGCTGAAGAGTTTGCTCAAAATCATATTAATGGAGCTGTCAATCTAAATCCTCAAGACGCTTCATTCATTGAAAAACTCAATCCTGCACAACCAGTTTTTGTGTATTCTATCGCAAATGGTAGAAGCGTTGCTTTTGCAAAAGAATTAGCCACTAAAGGTTTCAACGAAGTATATGTACTTGATGGTGGAATCGGCACATGGGTTGGACATGGAAAAGCACTTTTTACAACTGCTAAAAAAGGCTTGAACATTAATGATTTCAACAATATTGTTGCTTCAAATAAATTGGTATTAGTAGATGTAGGTTCTAAATATTGTGGTTCTTGTAAAAAAGTAAAACCCATTTTAGAAAGCCTAAAGAAAGAACATAGTGATGCTTTAAAAGTGGTAGAAATCGAATTAGAAGAAAGTCCACAATTAATTGCATCCTTGAAAAGAGTTACTTCATTTCCTTATTTGATTCTTTACAAAGACGGAAAAGTGACTTTTGAGAGAAGTGGAATTGCTGAATTGAAAGGTGTTTTGGATACTGCTCTGGCACAAGCCTTGTAGTATTTTATCAATCATCGAATAGAATGAGACTGTTCTATTCGATGATTATTCTAATCACAAAAAAATCCCCATAATCCTTACTGTTTACTTCCATTCTGAGTGTTAGAATGAAGCCTTATAGTATATATAATCCATAGAATAAACATGAATAATAAATTACTAAAATTAATCTTTATGTTGGTTTTGGCATTCGTTTCTCTGAAAACCAGTGCCCAACAACTTACAGGAAAAATCATTGATTCAAGAACAAAAGAGCCGATTATCGGTGCTGCCATTGCCATAAAAGGAACTTCTACAGGTGTAACAACAGATGTAAACGGAAAATTTACGTTGAAAACTAGTCAGAAACCTCCTTTTACAATTCTTGCAACTTTTGTTGGTTATAAAAAGAAAGAAATTGAAATCGTAGAATTTGAAAACCTTAGTATTTCATTAATTGAATCAAAAGGTCAACGTTTGGATGAAGTAATCGTAGTTGGTTATGGAACTCAAAAAAGAAGTGACATCACAGGTTCAATTGCATCAGTTCCTTTAGAAATCAAAGCACAACCTGTTGCTTCGGTTGAACGTCTTTTACAAGGTTCAGTAGCAGGTGCAATTGTTACACAAACTTCTGGTCAGCCTGGCGGTGGAGTAAGTGTACAGATTCGTGGGAATAACTCAATTACAGCAGGTTCAGATCCATTGTATGTAATCGACGGATTTCCAATCAATAACGATTACTCTTTAAATGATGCTGGAGTAACGAATGGTTCAAAAATCAACCCGTTGTCAACCATCAATACTGCTGATATTGAATCAATTGATGTATTGAAAGATGCTTCTGCTACAGCAATTTACGGCTCTCGTGGTGCTAACGGTGTTGTAATTGTAACGACTAAAAACGGAACAAAAGGAAAATCTTCGATTAATTATGATGCCTATTATGGCGTGCAAGAAGTAATTAGAACTTTACCAGTTTTGAATGCAAAAGAGTGGTGGGCATTAAGAAAAGACGCTGCTAAAAACTCAGGGAAAACAACTTCACTTCCTTCTGTTTCGGGTTATTCTTTAGATACTTCTGGTGTGGGAACAGACTGGCAAGCGGCTGCTTTTAGAAAGGCGGCTATTCAAAGCCATAGCTTATCTATCCTTTCAGGTTCTGATAAAACAAGATTGTCAATTTCTGGAAACTATTTTAAACAAGATGGTGTCCTTCAAAATACCGATTTCATTCGTTATTCAGGTAGATTTGGTTTAGACCATGACTACAGCAAAAACTTTAAAATCACTTCAAATATTTCGGTTAGTAATATTAAATCACAAGTAGCACCTGCGGCAATTGTTGCTAACTTATTATTAACGCCTCCTGCTTTACCAGTTTATAAAGATGATGGTACTTTCGTAGTAAACAGCCCTTTTGAATCAGGTTTACAAAACCCAATAAACTCTTTATACAATCAATTAAACGAAACAATTACGAACCGTATTTTAGGAAACGTTGCAGGAGAATACACTTTGGCTGATGGTTTAAAAGCAAAAGTATTATTCGGTATTGATATTGTTGATAATAAGCAAAACCGTTATTTACCAAGTAGTACTGCTGAAGGTTTAGCACTTTCTGGCAATGCAATTGTTGGTACTGTATTTACAAGTAACTGGCTGAATGAAAACACATTAAGCTACGACAAAGAACTTGATGCTAAAAATAAAATCAATGCTGTAGTCGGATTTACTGCACAACAATCAAAAGCGAAAGGTACTGTTGCTGAAGCTGCTGGTTTTGCTACTGATGCTTTTTCTTATAATAATTTAGGAACTGGTATTACAGCAAGAACACCAAGTTCATTGGCTAGTGCGTGGTCTTTAGCTTCTTATTTAGGAAGAGTAAACTATGTTCATGACGATAAATATTTATTGACTTTGACATTGCGTGCAGATGGTTCTTCAAGATTTGGCGATGGCAATAAATGGGGATATTTCCCTTCGGCAGCCTTTGGTTGGAATGTAAGTAATGAAAAATTCTTCCAAGATATTAAAAATGTAAGTAGTCTTAAATTACGTTTGAGTGCAGGTTCAACGGGTAACCAAAATATTCCTTCATATCAATCATTATCACAATTAAGCTATTTTAGATATAATTTCTCGAATACAACCGTTTCGGGTTATGCACCTAATTCAGTACCAAATCCGAATTTAGGTTGGGAAAAAACTTTCCAAATCGACGGTGGAATTGACGTTGGTCTTTTCAATAATAGAATCACTCTTGTGGCAGATTATTACTACAAAAAAACGACTGATTTATTGTTGACAAGAACGGTTCCTGGTACTTCTGGTTTATCAGATTTTTACAATGGACAAGCCTCTGTCGTTTACCAAAACATCGGTGCAGTAGCCAATCAAGGCTTTGAATTATACGTAAATTCGCATAACATCGATAGCGATTTGAAATGGAATACTACTTTGGTGTATTCAAACAACAGCAATAAAATTTTAGATTTAGGTGCGGGCGTAGATCAAATTATTCCTTCAATTTCTTCGCCTTCTATTGCTAAAGTAGGTTATCCGTTGGGTTCATTTATTGTTTATCAAACAGATGGTATTATTCAATCTGGCGATGCAGCACTTACTCCGCAAGCGAACAAAAGCCCGGGTGGACAAAAATACAAAGACATCAACGGAGATGGTGTAATTACGCAAGCAGGTGATAGAGTTGTGATTTCAAATCAGCCAGCTTTTACAGCAGGTTTAACCAACACTTTCAATTACAAAGGATTCGATTTAGCGATTTTCTTCCAAGCTTCAATTGGCGGTAAAATTTACAATGCCAACCGTGCCAACTTAGAATTAGGAACAGGTTATGTGAATGCTTCAACCGTATTATTGGATAGATGGACAACAACTAATACAAACACAGATGTGAAAGCGGCGTATCAAGATCCTGCCATCACAATTTCTGACCGTTTTATTGAAGATGCTACTTACTATCGTTTGAAAAACGTTTCTTTAGGATATACCATTCCTTCGAAAATTGTGAAGAAAGCAAATATCAAAAGCTTGAGAATCTATGTTTCGGCACAAAATGCTCTTACTTGGACAAACTACACTGGTTATGATCCAGAGGTAAGTTTGAACGGACAATCTTTAATCAATAAAGGTATCGACCAAGGTGTATATCCAAACAGCAAATCGTATCAATTAGGATTGTCGTTGTCGTTTTAGCTTTCGGTCATCAGCTATCAGCTTTCGATAGAAAACTACCGATGCCCGAAAGCTGATGACTGATACCCAATTATCATTTTAAATTTAGAATCCCATGAAATTATTAAAATATATCGCCCTTGCAAGTATTGGCTTTTCAGCTACTTCTTGCAAGTCATTCTTAAAAGAAAACCCTGAATCAATTATTTCAGAAGAACAATTTTACAAAACTCAGACAGATGCTATCAATGCTGTAAACGCTGTTTATTTCTTATTAAACTCTGGAGGAAGTACTGTGCAAACGCCTTACAATACTCTGTTCAATACAGGAATGAACTTTGCTGGCGATGATGAAGATCCAGGACCAGGAGCAACCAATCCAGATGTGCGTTCTTTGGCAGTATTGGCACATTCATCAGCTAATCTCCGTATTTATGAACTATGGCAACAGCACTATGCAGCCATAAAAAAAGCAAACGTTGCTTTAGAGAAAATTCCAACGATTGAATTTGATGCGACACTCAAAAACAGATTATTAGGCGAAACCAAATTTCTGAGAGCTTTATATTATTTCAATTTAGTACGTTTATACGGCGACGTTCCTTTGATTACAAGCTACCAAAAGTATGTTAATGCGAACGATTATGCTGTTGCGAAATCTCCTTCAACTGCTGTATATCAACAAATTGAAAAAGATTTAACAGAAGCCGCTAGCGTTTTGCCTAATACTTATGCTTCGCCAGATGCTGGACGTGCTACTTCTGGCGCAGCCAAAGCACTTTTAGCGAAAGTATATTTAACAAAAGCTTCTTTTCCGTTGAATCTTACACAACATTATGCAGATGTTGTTAAAAAGGCAGAAGAAGTATTATCGCCAGCCGATGGTGGAACAGGTGCTTATGGCTATGATTTATTTGCAAATTATGCCGATGTATTTTTGCCAGCTACCAAAAATGGTAAAGAACATATTTTCTCAGCGCAATTTAAATCAAATTCAGTTGGACAAGGGAATAACCAAAATCCACGTTCTATCTTAACGGCAATTCCGGGATTAACGGGTTCTTATGCCGATATGGTTCGTTTTTATACAGTTGGTGCTGATAAATTCTTCAGCGTTTATAAATTGTACCAACCAACTGACAAAAGAAAAAGAGTAACGTTTGTAACAAATTTCACCAGTCCTTCAAATGGTAGAAAGTACGCTTTACCGATTGTCAATACAGCTGTTCCAAATGATTCAACGCCATTTTTCAATAAAACTTGGGACCCAAATTCATTATCGCCAACCAACGAATCGGCTGCCAATGTTGCCATTATTCGTTATGCTGAATTGTTGTTAATTCATGCAGAAGCAGAAAATGAATTAAATGGTCCAACGACAAAAGCCTACAAATCGTTGAACAAAGTAAGAAACAGAGCAGGCTTGCCCAACCTTGCGGAAGGTCTAAGCAAAGATCAATTTCGTGAAGCATTATATCTTGACCGTCGTTTAGAATTAGTATTTGAATACCAACGTTGGTTCGACTTAATTCGTCAAAAAGATGCTACAGGAAAGAGTTCTTTCGTAGCGAATTTGCACAAAGTAGGCAAAACCAATGCAGCCGACAAACATAGATTATACCCAATTCCTCAATCTGAAATTGACAATAATCCATTGTTAGAACAGAATACTCTTTGGAAGTAAACTTTAATGAGTGATTGAGTGAGTTAGTGAATTGTGAATGAGCGATTTGTGAGAATAGAACATAAAAATCGTATCGTATAACAAATTCCTACGAACAACTCAAAAATTTACATTTTCCTACAATCACTAAATCACTCATTCACTAACTCACAATTATAAAAGCATTATCATGATTCACAAAAACCCAAAACAGTTTTCAAAACTAACTGCTTCGCTGGCATTAACTGGACTTTTATCTAGTTCAAGTATTTTTGCACAGCACGATCCAACCCAACCTTTTCAAGGAAAATTAGGAAAAACTTTAGGCGAAACACAACAATCATGGCAAGAACGTTATACCAAAGCACCTAAAAATGCCCCAAACGTGGTTTGGATTTTATTAGATGATATTGGTTTCGGCGCTGTCAGCACCTACGGCGGTTTAATCAAAACGCCTACTTTAGATAGTCTGGCGTCCAATGGTTTGCGTTATACCAATTTTCACACCACAGCCATTTGTTCACCAACTCGTGCTGCTTTGTTGACGGGTCGTAATTCTCATTCAGTTCACATGGGTTTATTTCCAAATACTGGTGGTGGAACACCAGGCTATGATGGCTACATGCCTTTTGAAAAAGCAACCATCGCCGAAATCCTTCGTGAAAATGGTTATAATACTTATGCCGTTGGTAAATGGCATTTAACACCACCAAGCGACGCAACGGCTATTGGGCCTTTTTCTCGCTGGCCAACGGGTAGAGGTTTCGACCATTATTATGGATTTTTGAGCGGTTCAACCGACCAATATAATCCTGTAGTTTGGGAAGATACCAAGAAAGTAATTCCAGAAAAAGGTAAATTATTTAGTACACAAATGGCGGATAAAGCCATTAATTTGATTGCCGAACAAAAATCACTTGCTCCCGAAAAACCATTTTTCTTGTACTTCACGCCGGGTGCTGGGCACGAACCACACCAAGTAGATAAATACTGGAGTGACCAATACAAAGGAAAATTTGATTTCGGTTGGGATAGATACCGTGAAATCGTCATCGAAAATCAAAAGCGTTTGGGTGTAATTCCTAAAGATGCCGTTTTGCCAGAACGTGGACCGGGCTTAAAAGCTTGGGATGCTTTATCGCCTGATGAAAAGAAATTATATGCTAAGTTTTTTGAAGTATATGCAGGTTTCTTAACGCATATCGACTTTGAAATTGGTAGAGTTGTTAATTTCTTGAAAGAAAGTGGTCAATTAGAAAATACCCTTGTAATTGTTTCTGTAGGTGATAATGGTGCTAGTAAAGAAGGGACTTTTGAAGGAAGAGCGCATCGTAATTTTGATCCAGATTTGACGCCTGAACAACGTTTGAAGAAAAACCTTACTTTAATTGACCAAATCGGAACAGAAAACTCAAGTCCAAATTATCCATTAGGCTGGGCTCAGGCTACGAATACTCCTTTCAAACATTGGAAACAAGATGCCAATTCAGAAGGTGGAACACATAATCCTTTGATTATTTTCTGGCCAAAAGGTATTAAAGAAAAAGGCGGTATTCGTAATCAATACACACATTTGATTGATATTTTACCGACAACAGTTGAATTGACTGGTGTAAAAGTTCCGACAGTTATTAATGGTTATCCGCAAGAGCCGATTGAAGGAACAAGTTTAGCGTATAGCATTGATAATGCGAAAGCGCCTTCTCGCCATACGGTTCAGCATTACGAAATCATGGGTTCTCGTTCAATTTATAAAGACGGCTGGAAAGCAGGTACTTTGCATGTAAAAAAACAAGATTTCGACAAAGACGTTTGGGAGTTGTACAACCTCAACGAAGACTTTAACGAGCGTAATAATTTGGCAGAAAAGCATCCAGAAAAATTACAGGAACTTAAAGAATTGTTTGATGCACAAGCTTGGAAATACAATATCTATCCATTGAAAGACGGCACGATTCCATTGGCGGCTCCAACTATTTTTGATAATCGTAAACAATTGGTTTTATATCCACAAACTTCACAGCTATTTGAAGGCTCTGCACCAAAATTGAGCGGTCGTTCTTTGAGCATCACTGCCGATGTAGTTGTACCAGAAAAAGGTGCTGATGGCGTATTATTGGCTGTTGGCGGTAAAGCAGGCGGATTAAGTCTTTATGTACAGAAAAATCAACTTTGGTTTACTTATAATAATGGCGACGAAAAAGTTTATGCTACTTCAAGCGATGTGATAAAAGCTGGTAAGAATTCATTAAAAGTAGATTTCAACTACGAAGGGACTGAAAGCGTCAACAACGCTCCTGCCACAGCTATTTTATACATCAATGATAAAAAAGTAAGCGAAGTAAAAGTAAAAAGAAGCTTGCCAGCCGTAGGTTTTTACGAGAGTATCGAAGTCGGAAAAGACCAAGTAACTGCTGTAACTGAGAAATACAATATCCCTTTTACTTATACGGGTAAGATTAACAATGTAACGATAGATTTGAAATAAGCTCGATTCTTTATTTCAATCAATTGAATCAAAATTTGCTTCGGAGTATTTTTTGAATACTCGCATGAATGAAATCAATACTCCGAAGCATCATTTGAATACTCGCATGAATCAAAATGATGCTCGTGAGTATCTTTTGAATACTCGCTAAACTGTCAGCCATTTATAAATTCCATAAAAGCTCTTCAAAATATTTTTTGCCGTTAATCCATCAATGGCAAAAAAATATACTCAAGAAACAAATGAAACAACTTTACAAATTTTATTACTTGGTATTCCTAAGCTTTGCTGTGTTTTCGACCAAAATACAGGCCCAAAACTTGGTTTTGGAAGGAAAGGTAATTGATAATCAAACTTCTCAACCTGTTTCTTTTGCCAATGTCGAAATCTGGACAGATGATAAGAAAGCTGTGGCAGGAACAGTGACAGATGAAAAAGGAAGCTTTACTTTTAAAAGCCTGATTCTGGAAAAAGGCATTATCAAAGTTCGTTTTGTTGGTTATGAAACTTTTCAACAAGCATTTTATGCAGATAATAAAAAGAGCATTTCTTTTCCCACTTTTCGCCTAAAACAACAAAATAGTGTATTGAACGAAGTAATTGTTTCGGGACAAAAAAGTACAACTGCTATTGCTTTAGACAAGCAAATTATTGACCCTAAAAAGTTTCAATTAGCTGCCAATGGAACTGGACTTGATTTATTGCAAAAACTTCCGTCGGTAACCGTTACCAGCGAAGGTGATATTTCACTTCGTGGCAGTGCGGGTTTTATTGTATTGATTAATGGAAAGCCATCCAACCGCACACCAGCGGATATTTTATCGCAATTACCAGCGAATACCATTCAAAATATTGAAATTCTTACTTCGCCTTCCGCCAAATATGATGCCGACGGGAAGACGGGAATCATCAATATTATCACTTTACAAAACGTCAACAAAGGTTGGAGTTTAACTAGTAATGGAATGTTTGGGGGTGGAAATCCTTCAAGATTTGGAGGAGATTTAACACTCAATTACGGTAGCAAAAAATGGGATTTTTATGCCTCAGCAGATTACAGACGCTATGACATTAACGGCAGACGCATCGGAGAAGTACGAACCATTTACAAAGATACTTTGACGTACTTACCTTCTGATGGACTGAGAGATTATAAAGATTATCAGTATTCTTTCAGAACGGGTTTTGCTTATAATCCAAATGCCAATAATTCATTTTCTTTCAATTTATACAAAGCTTATAAAGAAACGACTCGTCAGGCAGATTTGCATTATCAAGAATACTTTGCGGCTGGTTCTACCAATTTGTTTCAAACACAGTTTGCCACAGCTCCAGCACTTACTTTCAACGAAAATACTTTCGTGCGTTCGGGTGATTTCAGTTCGGTAAATTTAGACTATAATCATACTTTTTCTAATAAAGCAAAATTGGCTTTAGTCGGAATTTATGAGCATTCCGTTTTGAGTGGTCCGCTCAGTAATTCTGATAAATACGAAAGTAATTTATCAGTTTTCTTGTTAGAAAAAACCAATGAAAACTCGCCTCTGAATGCCCTACGATTACAAGCAGATTATACTTTGCCTATTGGAAAAACAGGAAAATTTGGTGCAGGAGCAGTTTTGAGAAGTTTTAAGCAAAATGGAACATTTAATTATTATAGAAAGACTGCGATTGATGCTCCCGCCTATTTCGATCCACTTTTCAATGATGCTATCGACGTAAATCAGCAAATCAGAGCGGGTTACGTACAGTTTGAAAATGTTTATAGAGCATTAAGTTATAATGTGGGTTTGCGTGTGGAAGATATGGACAGAAGTTTGAAAGACCAACAACAGGCTAAAACCTATCAATATCAACAAGTTAATTTATTCCCGTCGGCTCAATTTTTATGGAAAGTAAACAATAGTCAGGATTTACGTTTGGGTTATAATCGAAGAATTGATTGGCCAACCATCAAGTCACTTTCTCCATTCTTGAATCACCGCCACAAAGAAACTATTGAAAATGGTGATCCGAATTTAAAACCAGAAATCGCCGATATTATCGAGCTTTCTTACAGCAAAACATGGTCAAATTTAAAATTGGTGACGACTGCTTTCCGCAGCTTTGTCCAGAATAAAGTATTCAGAACCAATTATATAGACAATCGAATTATTCTGGGCAGGTCTTACACCAACGGAGGCGATGCTACTTCTACAGGTTTAGAAATTTCAGCAGATATTAAAGCGACAAATTGGTGGCGATTTTATGTAGGTACAAGTGTGTATGATTTTAGGGTTTCAAATATTTTGAACGATGCCAACGCAAGTAAAAATAGTTTGAATTATACCATCAATGCCAATACAAGTATTACGATTAACCCAACGCTTCGCTTGCAATGGGATTTGAATTATGTTTCTGCCACTATTACTTCACAAGGAAATGACGGTGGAATTTTACTGTCAAACATCGGTTTGAAACAAAATATTTGGAAAAATAAAGGAACAATTGGTTTACAGTTGAACAATATTTTTCAATCGAACAGTCAAAAAATCACAACGCAATCAGCCACTTTTTACTCCTATACCGATTACATCAAATACGACCGAGTATTGCAGTTGAGCTTGGGTATTCGCTTGAATGAGTCAAGCAAGAAAGTAAAATCAACGAAGACGGAATATGGTGAGAAGGAATTTTAATAGTATTGAAAAAGGGAAAAGCGTCATTATTTTTTTGCTCTTTAATAATAAAAACTTAAATATGAAATTCATACAAGTACATACAAAAAAAATGTTTGTTTTTGCTGTAAGTGTATTTTTTACGCAGACAACATTTAGCCAAAATACACAAGAAGTATTTCAAGGAAAAATTGGTAAAACACTTGCCGACTCCAAAGAATGGTGGCCAGCAAAACCACAAGCTCCAAAGAATGCACCAAATATTGTTTATCTCTTAATTGATGATGCTGGTTTTGGTACTTCAAGTGCTTTTGGCGGTTTGATGCACACACCAACTTTGGATAGTTTGGCAAACAACGGTTTACGTTATACCAATTTTCATACAACAGGAATTTGCTCGCCAACTAGAGCGGCATTATTGACAGGTCGAAATTCTCATTCAGTTCACATGGGACTTTTTCCTGTTACTGCAACGGGTTTTCCGGGTTATGACGGACGTTTGCCCGACGATAAAGCGACCATAGCACAAATCTTGAAAGCCAACAATTACAGCACTTTTGCTGTTGGGAAATATCATTTAACGCCTATCAATGAAGTTTCGGCTGTTGGTCCTTTTGATAGATGGCCATCAGGAAAAGGCTTTGAACATTTTTATGGTTGGCACTTGGGACATACAGAACAGTATCATCCTAATTTGTATGAAGACAATAGTGTTATTGATATTGAACCAAACACCAAACATTTAAGTACACTTTTGGCAGATAAAGCGATTAAGTACATCGCTAACCAAAAATCGCTTGCTCCAGAAAAACCTTTCTTTTTGTACTTTGCCACTGGAGCGATTCATTCACCACACCAAGTAGATGCCAAATGGAGTGATTTGTACAAAGGGAAATTTGACAAAGGTTGGGATTGGTACAGAGAAGAAGTATTAGCTCGTCAAAAGAAATTAGGCGTTGTACCTGCTAATGCCGTTTTACCAGCTCGTGATGCAAAAGTACCAGCTTGGGAAAGTCTTTCAGATGGAGAAAAAAAACTGTACGCTCGCTACATGGAAATTTACGCAGGATTCCTAACGCACGCCGACTATGAATTTGGTAGAGTAGTGAATTATTTGAAAGAAATCGGGCAATTGGATAATACCGTAATTGTTGCCATTATCGGTGATAATGGTTCTAGTCCGAGTACAAAGCATGGTACAATCAATGGTTATATCAGTAGCCTCGAAAACAAAAAGCAGATTGAAGAAGCCATTAAAAATATCGAAAAATTAGGAACTGAACACGCTTTTCAAGATGCTCCTTATGGTTGGACACAAGCGACAAACACGCCATTCCGTCAATGGAAAGTTGATGGAAATTCAGAAGGAGGAACACATAATCCCTTGATTATTTTCTATCCAAAAGGCATCAAAGAAAAAGGTGGCATCCGCAATCAGTACAGTTATGTTAATGATATTGCTCCGACAACCTTGGAATTGATTAAAGGAGAATTTCCTCAAACCATCAATGGTGTAGCTCAAAAACCATTTGAAGGTAAAAGCCTTGTGTATTCCTTTGAAAATGCGCAAGCCAAAAGCACTCATACAGTTCAGCATAATGAAATCAAAGGGAAACGTTCAATATATAAAGATGGTTGGAAAGCAGCTGTTTATCATGAGCCAGGAACAGATTTCAAAAACGACGTTTGGGAATTATACAATCAAAATAAAGACTTCAACGACCGTATTGATTTAGCGAAAAAATATCCAGAAAAACTAAAGGAATTACAAGATTTGTTCGATCAAGAAGCCTACAAATACAATGTATATCCTTTGCAAGATACGACACCAAGTGGTGAGAGAAAACGAAGTATTTTCGGCAATAGCGATAAGATTGTATTATACCAAGGAATCGACCAGATTCTAAATTTTAGCGGGCCACAATTCATTCAAACTTCTTTTAAAATCTCTACAGAAGTAGATTATGTAAAAGGGAACGAAGGCGTTTTGTTCTCAACAGGTGGTTCATTTGAAGGCTTAAGTCTATTTATCAAAGATGGTAAATTTGAGGTAGCCAATAATACAGGTACAATTATCAGACATTTAGAAACGGAGAAAGTACTGCCAGCGGGTAAAGTAAAACTTTCTTATCAATTTAATTATCAACCACCTACCAATGCTAAAAGTTTAATTGCTCAAAACATTGATCCAGAATCGGGAAATGCTGAATTGTATATTAATGGGCAATTAGTCGCTAAAAGAACTATTTATTATTCAGAAGCCAAGTATATAGCTTTCTATAAAGATGGTGTTGATGTTGGTGCAGATTTGAACAGTCCCGTTTCAAATCGTTATGAAACACCGTTCAAATACAATGGGAAATTTGATAAGATAACGATTGAATATCTTTCTAAATAATCAAGAAACCTTAAAAAATCTCTTGCTAAGTTTTACAAGAGATTTTTTAAAACCTATTTAATATACTTATTCCATAGACTAAAATTTAATTACTATGAAAACACAAATTACATCATCCACAACCAGATTTATCGCATTAATTCCACCATTAGCCATTCTACTAATTACAGCGATTGGTAATCCTGATTTATTCAAGAAAAAACAACAAAGTAAAAACCAGAAAATTATTCCCCCTTCAAGTATTCAAAAGAAAATTTAAACGATACTAATATTTCAACTCATTTAATTAAAGAAGATGAAACAAAAAAGAAATCCTTACTTACCATTACTCGCTGGCGCAGTTTTAATGACTTCAGCTAATAATTTATTCGCTCAAGCGGAACAAGAATGGAAAGGGAAAATCACAAAATCACACAAAACATCAACGCCTTATAAAGTTGATTATTTAAAGAAAGCCAAAGCTGGTTCTCCCAATGTTGTTGTGATTTTATTAGACGATGTTGGCTATGGCGCAACTGGTACTTTTGGTGGATTAATTAATACGCCAACTTTTGATGCCCTCGCAAATAACGGACTTCGTTATACTAATTTTCATACCGCAGGAATTTGTTCTCCTACTCGTGCGGCATTACTGACTGGTCGCAATCATCATTCTGTTGGCATGGGACTTTTCCCTCATTTTTACTTATCAGCAGATTATCCCGGTTATGATGGTCATATCAAACCAAACAAAGGAACAATTGCCGAAGTACTTCGTGAAAATGGTTATAGTACTTATCAGTTAGGAAAATGGCATTTAACGCCAGATGATGAAAGTACCGATTTAGGTCCTTTCGAACGTTGGCCTTCTGGCAAAGGTTTCGACCATAACTTTAGTTTCTTGGGCGGTGCAACCGACCAGTACAAACCAGATTTAGTTGAAGATAACCAACATATCAAACCTGATGGCAGACATTTAACAGCACAATTGACCGACAAAGCCATTAGTTATATCAGCAAACAAAAAAGTATCGCTCCCAACAAACCTTTCTTTTTATACTTTGCTCCTGGAGCTACACACGCACCACATCAAGTTTCAAAAGAATGGAGCGATAAATACAAAGGCAAATTTGATGAAGGTTGGGATGTTTTCAGAGAAAAAGTATTTGCGAACCAAAAGAAATTGGGCGTAATTCCTGCCAATGCAGTTTTACCAGAAAGAAACGATTTTATCAAAGCTTGGAAAGATTTACCTGCTGAAGAACAACATTTGTACGCTCGTTTCATGGAAGTATATGCTGGCTTTTTAGAATATACCGATTACGAAATTGGTCGTTTGGTCAATCATTTGAAGGAAAGCAAACAATTGGATAATACTGCAATTTTCGTCATTATTGGTGATAATGGAGGCAGTAAAGAAGGTTTAGAATATGGAGTAACTAATAAAACCATTCGTTTTGGAGCAGATAATATTACTCGTGAAGAATACAAAAAGTATATTTTGAGCGAATACGATAAAATCGGTACTCCAGATGTAAAATCAGTAGCCAATTATCCTTTAGGCTGGGCTCAAGCAACCAATACGCCTTTCAAATTCTGGAAAAGTGATGCCAATGCTGAAGGAGCAACACACAATCCATTGATTGTACATTATCCAAATGGTATCAAAGAAAAAGGCGAAGTCCGTACTCAGTTTGGGCACGTAACTGATATTTTGCCAACTATCGAAGAAATCGTTGGTGTTCAACAGCCAGAAGTATTGCGAGGCATCAAACAAGATCCAATTCATGGCAAAAGTTTAGCGTATTCTTTTGGTGATGCGAAAGCTCCTGAACAGCATACGCAACAATACTTTACCATTTTTGGAAACAGAGCTATTTATAAAGATGGTTGGAAAGCAGGGGCTGCACATCATCCGAATACTTTAGAAACATTTGGTTTTAGTGGTGAAAAACTCCCTGTCATTGAAAACAATCCTGATAAGGAAGAATGGGAATTGTACAACCTAAACGAAGATTTCAACGAAAGAGTAAATTTGGCGAAGAAATATCCTGAGAAACTCAAAGAATTAAAAGCACTCTTCGATTCAGAAGCAGCCAAGTATAATATCTATCCATTAATTGATGTTGAACATGCCGCTGAACGCTATAAAGTTCAGTTTAGTGGTGGTAAGTAAATCAATAGAGCATTAGAATGATCGTCTTTTATTATTCTAATGCTCATACTATTCTTTAATAAAGTTAAACCTATCAAAACTATGAAAAATTTAATCCCACGCTTTAACTCTGGTACTGGTGTTGGCGGTCTTATCTCATGCAATCGACATGCTAATTACAGAATTTCGTGATTGTTACTCAAAGTATTTCTCTCATTTTTCATCCAATAAGCTACATTACAAGTCATTTTTTAATATTATTTCAATAACAAATTATAAATATTAATGAATTTTAGCATTAGTATATAAAAATGATATACTATATAGAATAAAATACTTAACTTGCACTCATTATCGAATATGATTACAATTGGAAGTCTTAGAAATACCATTCTAGGATTTTTTTAAAGGAAATTAGTCTATAAAACTCATAGAGTTAATTCCTGAAATAAACATAATAACAACATAAAATATCTATCACTCGATGAAACAAATTTTCAAATCAACCTTGCTAATCTTGGCAATAATATTACCTCTTTTAACATCAGCTCAAGATAAGCCAATTATCAATGCAACTATTTCAGGTAAAGTAGTTGATTCAAGAACAAATGACTTAATCATCGGAGCATCAGTAGTGATTAAAGGAACAACTAACGGTGCTTCTACAGATGCTAATGGAGAATTTTCGTTAATTACAGGACAAAAATTGCCATTTACTTTAGTGATATCTTATGTAGGTTATCAGAAAAAAGAAGTCGTAATCAATACCAATAAAGTAGAAATCTCTATCGAAGAAAGCACTAATGAACTTTCTGATGTAGTAGTTACTTCAAGACGTCGCCAAGAGTCGATACAAGATATTCCAATTCCAATTGCTGTGATTAGTGGTGCAAAAGCAGAAGATGCAGGAGCGTTTAACCCCAACCGTTTGAAGGAATTAATTCCATCAGTACAATTATATTCTTCAAATGGTAGAAATACAACATTGAATATTCGTGGATTAGGTTCGTCGTTTGGGCTTACTAACGATGGTATTGATCCTGGTGTTGGATTTTATGTAGATGGAGTATATTATGCAAGACCAGCGGCAACAGCTATCGACTTTGTTGATGTTGACCGTATCGAAGTACTTCGTGGTCCACAAGGAACGCTTTTCGGTAAAAACACTACTGCTGGTGCTTTTAACATCACAACAAGAGCCCCAAGTTTTACGCCAGGAGCAACCTTTGAAACAAGTTATGGTAACTTAAATTATATTCAAGCAAAAGCTTCTATCACAGGACCAATCAGCAAAACATTAGCAGCAAGAGTTTCATTCTCTGGTACACAAAGAGACGGAACAATTTTTAATACAACTACTTTAAAACCAACAAACTCGTTAAATAACTTAGGTTTTAGAGCACAATTACTTTATACGCCATCTGAAAATGTAAATATTACTTTTGCAGGAGATAATGCTCGTCAAAGACCAGATGGAAATGCAACAGTTGTGGCTGGTGTAGTAACGACAAAACGTGCGGCTTATCGTCAATTCAATGCAATTATTGCTGACTTGGGTTATAAATTACCAACAACAAATCCTTTCGATAGAATTACAGATGCGGATTCTCCGTGGAGAGTAAACAACGATTTCGGTGGTGCGTCTATCAATGTTGATGCTAAAATTGGAAAAGGAACACTTACTTCAACAACTGCATGGCGTTACTGGATTTGGGATCCATCAAATGATAGAGATTTTATTGGCTTACCAGTATTAACTAAATCGCAAGGAAACTCAAGACATGACCAATGGACACAAGAGATTCGTTATGCAGGACAATTTTCTGAAAGATTGAGCGGTGTTTTTGGCGTATTTTTGATTGACCAACTTTTAACATCTGACCCAGTTCAAACAGAAGAATCAGGTTCAGCACAGTGGAGATTCTCACAAAGTTCAACTTCTGCATTATGGAAAACTCCAGGTTTATTTGATGGTTTTGGAACAAAAACTACTTCAAGACTTAAAACTTTAGGTGCTGCTGTATTTAGCCAAGTTGACTGGTCAATCACTGAAAAATTACATTTATTACCGGGTCTTCGTTTCAACTACGATAAAAAAGATGTGGATTACAAACGTGAAACTTACGGCGGTTTACAAACAACTGACCCAGCTTTATTGGCTTTGAAAAATGGTGTTTATACAAATCAAGCTTTTAATTTTAGTGTAAACGAAAATAATTTATCTGGACAAGTAACATTGGCATACAAACCAACTAAATCTTTAAATGTTTTTGCTACTTATGCAAATAGTTATAAGCCAGTTGGCGTAAACCTTGGAGGACTTCCAACTGCTAATGGAGCCGTTTTAATTGATTTAGCTAAAGTAAAACCTGAATTTGTAACACATTATGAAATTGGCGTAAAAACAAGACCAACCTCTCAGACTTCTTTGAATGTAACTATTTATAATACTGAAATTAAAGATTACCAAACGCAAGTTCAAACGGCTGAAGTTGGTGTAAATAGAGGTTATTTAGCAAATGCTGAAAAAGTAAGAGTAAAAGGAGTTGAAGTTGACGGAAGTATCAGAGTGGGTAGTCATTTCACATTCAACGGAGCGGTTTCATATACTGATGGAAAATATGTTTCATTTAAAAATGCACCAGTTCCATTAGAAGAAACAGGTGGAGAGTCAGCATTCAAAGATGTTTCTGGCGGTGATTTACCGGGAATTTCAAAATGGGCAGGTTCATTAGGTGGAGAATTCAGTACTGCTGGAAAATTCATGACTTTGAAAGGAAATTATTTCATCGCACTTGATTCTTATGCTCGTACAACGTTCTCTTCAAGTGCTTCACCATCTAAATTTTTGAATATTGAAGGTTACAATATCGTAAATGGTAGAATTGGTTTCCGTGCTTCAAATGGACTTTCAGTGTTAATTTGGGGTAGAAATATCTTAAACAAAGATTATTTCGAACAATTATTACCAGCAGCAGGAAATGCAGGACATTACGCTGCTGTATTAGGTGACCCAGCTACTTATGGTGTAACGCTTCGTTTCACTTTCTAAAATCATCGAATAAATTTTAAAGCCTATGAATTTGAAGCTGAATTGCTGAAAAATTCATAGGCTTTTTTATGATAAATCATCAAATTTTTGAGCTTTCAGCCATTGGCTATCGGTCATCGGATTTGGGATGTCAGATTTCAGATGTTATTTCTTAAAAAGTTAAAATGATAACTGAAAGCCAACATCCGAAAGCCCTAATAAAAAAACCAATAATCAACATGAAAAAATACCTCTTCACATTCGCCCTTTTACTTTCAGCAGTTTTGAGCAATGCGCAAACTACAAGTCACCAAGTTTATACTCAAAAAACAGCCAATAAAATCACTGTTGACACAAAATTGAGTAAGAAAATTTTGAAAGAAATTCAGAAAGGGAAGGCTTATTTAGTAGATGTCCGCACGCCCGAAGAGTACAGTACAAAACATTTAAAGTATGCTCAAAATATCAATATTCGTTCCGAAAAATTTTCTGAAGAAATTCAAAAGTTAGATAAGTCAAAGAAGATTTATTTGTATTGTCGTTCGGGAAATAGAAGCGGAAAAGCCGCTGATACTTTACAAACTTTTGGCTATCAATTGGGCTATAATATTGGAGGTTTAGACAGTCTTCTCACAAAAGGTTTACCCGCAGAAAAATAAAATGCTCGAGAAAATTCTAAGCGTAGGGCTTTTATTGACCTCTACTTTTCAGCCATTGTTGGCTCAAAAAAAACAGCCAAATATTGTTGTTATCCTAGCTGATGATTTGGGGTTTTCGGATATTGGAGCTTTTGGCTCTGAAATCAAAACTCCTAATTTAGATAAATTAGCCCAGAACGGCCTCATTATCAAACAGTTTTACAATGCAGGTCGTTGCTGTCCTTCACGGGCTTCTTTGCTTACAGGTTTGTATTCGCACCAAGCTGGTATTGGCGATATGGTACAAGACAAGGGTTTTCCAGCCTATCAAGGTTATCTCAACGAAAATTGTATCACCATCGGGCAAGCTCTCAAACAAGCTGGCTATTCTACCATTGTTTCAGGAAAATGGCATGTTGGTTTAGTGCCTTCGGCTTGGGCTGTGAATCGAGGTTTTGACGAATCTTTTACTTTGCAAAATAACGGAAGTAGCTACTATAATTCTCAACCACTGTATAACGATGGTAGAACGGTTACTTTTTTGGAAGGAAATAAAGAAATTATTCGGAACGATACTTCTAAATATCTCACGCAAGCCATTACCGATTTTGCCATCAATGCTTTAGACAAACAGCATAAAAATAAAAAGCCATTTTTTCTGTATTTGGCTTATAATGCTCCGCATTGGCCAATTCAAGCTTTGCCCGAAGACATTGCTAAATACAAAGGAAAATACTTGAAGGGTTGGGATGAATTAAGAGCCACTAGATTAAAAAAATTACAAGCTTTGGGTATTATTGATAAAAATTGGGAACTCTCCAATCGTTTTGAAAATGTGCCTGATTGGCATAAACTCAGTGATGAAGAAAAAGAAAAATGGGATACACGCATGGCAATTTATGCCGCTATGATTGACCGAATGGACGCAGGAATCGGGGAAGTTTTACAGAAAATCAAAGCACTTGGCGAAGAAAATAATACCATCATCTTTTTTCTTTCTGACAATGGAGGAAGTGCCGACGATGTGAAAAATTGGAATTATGTAACCCAGAAAAATGGAAAAGCGGGTTCGGTTACTTCGATAGATAGTTACGAAAGTCCTTGGGGAAATGCCAGCAACACGCCTTTTAAATTATTCAAGAAGAATACTCACGAAGGCGGAATTGCTTCACCCTTTATTGCTTATTTCCCAAATCATATCAAAGCAGGAAGTAAAAGTAATCGTCCAAGTCATTTGATTGATATTTTTCCAACGGTGTTGGATTATGCAGGTGTTCAATACCCAAGTACTTTTAACGGAAAAAAACTTACGCCATTAGAAGGATTCAGTCTGAAAAATGAATTGGAAGGCAAACAAAGTAAACCCCACGAAGCACTCTTTTGGGAACATGAAGGCAGTCGGGCGATTAGAAAAGGAAATTGGAAAGCCGTTGCCGAAAATAACCAAGCTTGGGAATTATACAATCTTGCAGAAGACAGAACAGAAACCAAAAATTTGGCAGAAAACCATCCTAAAATATTACAAGAACTCATCACAGCACACGAGGCTTGGTCAAAAAAAGTAGGTGTTCAGGATTGGAATAAAATCAAGTAAATAATTGTCCTTTATGATTTATTGGGTTATAAAGGACGATTTATTTTAAAGCTATTTAAATTGTATTTATAAACCCATAACCTTCACTATTTACAGTATCGACATAAAATTTTAATTAAATACTCTCCTTCCAAGCTGAATCTTCCAGCTTATATTTTCAAAAAACATCTTTAAAAGTTTTCTGAAAATTAAAATAAAACTCCTTCAATTTAATAGACTAAAGGTAAATCCCCTTCAAATCCCACACTATTTATTCAATAAAATATTTGAATTACACAATTAAAAATGAATTAATAAAGTATTTTAAAAAGTACTTGTCTGAAAAATTTACAGATTATACATTTGTCCCATAAGTTTTGTAGAGTAATTACAAATGTGTCAATATTACACTTTACGAAACTTATATTTCCTTACATATTTAATATCATAATACCCATGAAGACTTAGTGCTTTTTAGTGCTAACAAACCTAAACATTTGGCAAATCGACGCAACATCACAAAAAATGATGGGAGAAAAAGTATTTGTCAAATTTAAAATTTAAACAAAAAAGTTATGGATCAACACAAACAATGGAAACAAAATTTACGGAAACTTCAAGTCCTTTTTTCCATCCTTTTAGTCTCAATGAGTACATGCTCACAGAGTTTTGCTCAAAAGCCTACAAAATCTAGCGAACAAGTAATATCAGGAATCATTAGAGATGAAAAAGGCGATATTTTACCCGGAGTAAACGTAATCATTAAAGGAACACAAAAAGGTGTTTCTTCTAATCAAGATGGGAAATATTCGATTTCTGTCAGTGCAAAAGATGCTTCTTTGATTTATTCTTTCGTCGGATATTTACCACAAGAAGTAAAAATCAATAACCAATCTACAATTAATATTTCACTACAACCCGAAGCAAAATCTTTAGATGAAGTAGTTGTAATTGGTTATGGTACACAAAAAGCAAGTGATATTACAGGTTCAGTAGTATCTTTTGATGCAAAACATTTAGAAGAAAAACCGATTGGTAGAATCGAACAAGCACTTGTCGGACAAATGGCTGGTGTGCAAGTAAAACAACAAACAGGTTTACCCGGAACAGGTTTAAGTATTGTAGTGCGTGGAACGGGTTCTATCAATGCAGGTTCTGAACCACTTTATGTAGTGGATGGATTTCCTTTGGATATTGCTGGACAAAGCTCCGATGGAAGTATCGGAACGAGTCCACTCGCAAATTTAAGTGCTAATGATATTGAGAGTATTCAAGTACTAAAAGATGCTGCTGCGGGTGCAATCTATGGTTCTCGTGCTGCCAATGGTGTTGTGTTGATTACGACTAAAAGAGGAAAATCTGGTAAATTAAAAATCAGTTTAAACACCAATACTGGTATTAGCAGTGTTGCTAAAAAATTGGATATTTTAAGTGCAGAAGAATGGGTTGGCGTAGCCACAGAAGTAGCAAATACAAACTGGATTCGTTCGGGAACTGGACGCACAGCCGATCAAACGAATGACCAACGTAGAGTAATTTTAGGTTTAAAAGCTGGTGAGTACAATACTTCATATATGCCAGACGAACGTTGGTCGCAAGCGGGGCATCCGGGTTTAACTTATGTTGATTGGCAAGATGCTATTTACAGAAAAGCGGCTTTCCAAAACTATCAATTATCAGCAACTGGCGGTACTGAAAATGTGAGTTATTTCTTTTCTGGGAATTACTTGAATCAACAAGCTACTTTGGTCAATACAGATTTTAAAAGTTATGGTGTACGTGCTAATATCGAAGCAAAAGCCAATAAAAAATTGAAATTTGGCATCAATCTAGCACCAACTTATTCTGAAAATAATACTCCACAAGGCGATGGAAAAGATAGTCCAATTATGAATATCGCCGCTATTTCACCAGTAGTAGAAGCAAATGCAGGTTTGAATACAGGTGCTGGTGAGTTTTCAACTTATACTTGGAGTAGTCCTCGATTGGTAAGTCCTTATGCGATTTTGAATAATTCAATCGGATTGACAAAAAATACTCGTCTCTTAACTTCGGTTTATGCTGAATATTACATTTTGCCAAGTTTGTTTGCTAAAACAACCATCAATTATGACGACATAAATCAGCAAACAAAAAAATATGTTTCTGATTATGTAGCCGTTGGTGGCGCTGCTGAACGAATTACCAATCCTGGAAAAAATGCAAGTGGTTCGTATGGAGGTTACAGAAAACAAAACTTTGTAAACGAAAACACCTTGAATTTTATCAAGACTTTCGATAAAGTACATAATGTTTCGGCAGTGGCTGGGGTTTCATTCAATTCGGTTCATGGAGAATCTTTCAACATCAATACTGCTGGTGGTTTTGCGAACAATATCGTTAATACAATTAGTAATGCCATTCCAAACGCTGCTGGAGTAACGGTTACAGGTTCAACGAGTGAAAACAACAATACTCTTTTTTCATATTATGGAAGAATTCAATACGATTATGCTAGCAAGTATTTGATTACGGGAAGTATTCGTCGTGATGCTTCTTCAAAATTTGGTATCAATAATCAATGGGGAACTTTCCCATCGGCATCAATCGGTTGGAGAATTTCACAAGAATCATTCTTGAAAGACATAAAAGAAATTAGCGATTTGAAATTGCGTTTTAGCTGGGGGAAATCGGGTAATAATAATATCGGAAATTATAGTGCAATTCCTACTTTGTCTGGTACTTCTTATAATTTCGGTGGAAATACGCCTACTGTTGCAAGCGGACAAGTATCAGCAGGTTTGGCGAATCCGAACTTGAAATGGGAAACTTCTAATACTTATGATTTAGGCTTTGATGCAGCTTTCTTCAACAATCGCCTTAATCTTTCTTTTGATGCTTATACCAAAAAAAGTACAGATTTGTTGTTGAATCTCCCTGTTTTGGCAGCAAGTGGTTTCTCGACTAGCTTACAAAATATTGGTTCTGTAAAAAACCAAGGAATTGAATTAGGCATTACTTCAAGAAATATCGTAACGCCTGATTTCCAATGGAGTACAAATGCTAACATTGCTTTCAATAAAAACGAAGTAATTTCTTTGAATGCAGATGGCTCTCCTATTTATATTCCTTCGGCATATAGCGGAAGTAATGCGCCTTATATTTTACAGCCGGGTTTACCAATGTTTAGTTAT
This sequence comes from Arcicella lustrica, assembly GCF_034930985.1. Taxonomy (NCBI): domain Bacteria; kingdom Pseudomonadati; phylum Bacteroidota; class Cytophagia; order Cytophagales; family Flectobacillaceae; genus Arcicella; species Arcicella lustrica. The sequence goes on along the minus strand of NZ_JAYGIM010000006.1, from coordinate 117,207 downwards.
TATGTAACAAAATCAATTGGAGTCTTAACGCAAGCTGATTTGGACGACCCGAAAGTTGCTAAAATCAGAAACCAAACCGTTGGTGATACAAAGTATTTTGATGCAAATGGTGATGGCGTAATTAATGCAAACGACCGAGTAGTTTATGGACAACCCAATCCAAAATATACTTGGGGTGTCACTAACAATTTCAAATACAAAAACTTTGATTTGAGCGTACAAGTATATGGACAAGTTGGCGGTTCAATTCTTTCATATTTTGGTCGTGCCATTGATTTCAGCGGAAGTACAACCGCTAATATTTTAGGAATTTGGAGAGAAAGATGGACACCAGAAAATCAAAATTATGATGCTCCTCGTGGAAAACTAGCAAGTACTTATACCGTTCCACAAGTAACATCCGACTGGGTTTATTCAACTGATTTTATCCGTATTCAAAATATTACTTTCGGTTATAACCTCAGAGATTTAGCAAAATCTGGCGTTTTCTCTTCTGCTCGTGTTTATGTGGCTTTACAAAACTGGTTCAACCACGATAATTACCGTGGTGGCGTAAACCCAGAAGCCCAAAATACCAATGTAAGTGGCAATGGGAGTTATCCGATTCCGGGTGATTACGGTGCAATGCCATTGAGCAAAACTGCTTCTGTAGGTATTAATCTTACTTTTTAATTCACGTAATTACGTTTTATAGTCATGAAAAAAACAATTTATATAGCACTTAGCGCTGTCATCTTGGGGCTTACTTCCTGCGAAGATCAGCTCGACCAGAAACCAGTTTCAAGTACCACAGCAGAAAGTTTTTATACAAATACCAATGATTTTACACAAGCCGTCAATGGTGTTTATAGTAAATTAACTTCTTATCCAAGTCAAGTACTTTGGTTAGGTGAAATGCGTAGCGATAACCTAAATGTATTACACGATGGTAACCGTGACTGGCAAGGAATCAACGATTTCTCTCCAAATATTACCACAACAGGTTTTATTGCTAGTGCTTGGAATGATAATTTCAATGGAATTTTCAATGCCAATTCAGTTTTACAGGCATTAGAAACCAAAGGAAGTATTATTACAGATGCTACTTTACGTTCAAGATTTACAGCCGAAACACGTTTTCTGAGAGCTTTCTATTACTTCCAATTAGTGCGTACTTTCGGAAAAGTGCCTTTGGTTGAAAAACCTTTAACAGCCGCAGAAGTAGAATCTGTACCTAGAAGTGCTGTAGCAGATATTTATAAATTGATTATTGCAGATTTAGAATTTGCGGTACAAAATCTTCCTGCATCTTACACAGGTGTTAATATTGGTCGTGCTACAAACAATGCGGCAAAAGGTTTATTAGGTTTAGTTTATTTAACTCGCTCAGGAACAACGTATAATATTGAAGGTGCAGGCTTAAATAGCAACGAATACGATAAAGCACTTACGCTTTTTAATGAAGTAATTGCGAGTAATCAATATCAATTATTACCAAATTATTCTTCGGTTTTTGCTTATGACAACGAAAATAATAAAGAAGTAATTTTTGATGTACAGTTTATGAGTTCTTCGAATGGTGCTGGTTTTCCAAGTCATCTCGCTCCAGTAGCATTTTGGACGGGACAAGGAATTTCAAATGCTTATGGTAATGGTTATGGTGCAAGTAACTTTAATATTTCTAAAGAACTTAAAGCTTTGTACTTAACGAATGCGTCGGATGTAAGAAATGCTTTCAATATACAATTATCTTACTCTCAGCCTTTTATCAAGAAATATATTGATGTGGCAAAAAGAGGTACAAATGGAAGAGATTGGTCTATCAATTTTATCGTTTTACGTTATGCAGATATTCTTTTGTTGAAAGCAGAAGCCATTTTAAAAGGAGCAAAAGGCACACAAACAGAAGTAGATGCTTTGGTGAATCAAGTAAGAAATCGTGCAGGACTACCAAGTATTTCGAACGTTACTTTTGATACTTTATTGGAAGAAAGACGCAAAGAATTTTTAGGAGAAGGCACCCGTTGGAATGATTTAGTTCGTTCTGGAAATGCTGTTACTAAAATGAATTCTTGGATAAAAAATGATGGAATTCTAACAATCAATGCCGTAACATCCGACTTTTTGATTTATCCAGTGCCTGCCACTGAAATAGGAACAAAAGTAGGGCTGTATCAACAAAACCCTGGGTATAATTAAACATTTCTTGTCTTTAAGAACATACGTAGTAATTCTGTTTGCTACGTATGTTTTTGTTTTATAGGTAATTAAAAAATAGCATCATCATGCAAAAAATCATATTAGCTGTCGCCTTGCTGTTCACACAAGCAGTTACTTTATTGGCACAAAAAAATAAACAAAAATCAAATGATACTCGCCCGAATATCATCTTCATTTTAGCGGATGATTTGGGTTATGGCGACATCGCAATCAACGGACAAAAACTTATCAAAACTCCCAATATTGATAAATTAGCCAAGCAAGGTATTCGTTTTACGCAATTTTATGCGGGAACAAGTGTTTGTGCGCCATCACGTTCTTCGCTATTAACAGGGCAACATACGGGTCATACTTATATCCGTGGCAACAAAGGTGTTGACCCAGAAGGACAAGAACCAATTGCTGATTCTGTGCGCACTGTGGCTGAAATACTTCAAAAAGCGGGTTATCAAACTGGTGCTTTTGGTAAATGGGGTTTAGGACCAGTTGGTTCGGAAGGAGATCCTAACAAACAGGGTTTTGATCAATTCTTTGGTTATAATTGCCAAACGTTAGCACACCGTTATTACCCAAATCATTTATGGCAAAACGGACAAAAAGTTGTGTTGGAAACTAATAAAAATTTGATTGAAAATAAAGAATATGCCCCAGATATTATTCAAAAAAAGGCATTAGAGTTTGTTGATAACAGAGTAAAAGACAAACCGTTTTTCTTATTCTTACCTTATATTCTACCACATGCTGAATTACTTGTTCCTAACGATAGCATCTTGGAATATTATAAAAAACAGTTCAATGAAAAGCCATATAAGGGAAATGATTATGGTGTAAAAGCCACAAAAGGCGGTTATACTTCGCAAGAATATCCACATGCTACTTTTGCAGCTATGGTTAGCCGACTTGATTTATATGTCGGTCAAATTCTTGAAAAATTAAAGCAAGAAGGTTTAGATAAAAATACTTTGGTGATTTTCACGAGTGACAACGGTCCACATAAAGAAGGTGGTGCTGACCCTGTTTTCTTTAACAGTGGCGGTGGTTTCAGAGGCGTAAAACGAGATTTGTATGAAGGTGGAATTCGTGAACCATTCATCGCTCGTTGGACGAACGTCATAAAACCCAACTCACAGAATAATCATATTGGTGCTTTTTGGGATATTCTACCCACTTTCGCTGAATTAGCTGGTGTAAAAGCGCCTAAAAATACTGATGGACTTTCATTTGTCCCAACTTTAAAAGGTAATAAATCACAAGCAAAACACGCATATCTTTATTGGGAATTTCATGAAAATGGTGGGGTTCAAGCGGTACGACAAGGCAATTGGAAAGCCGTAAAATTGAATGCTTCTGTAAATCCTAAGAATGAAGTAGAATTATATGATTTAGCAAAAGATCCAGCTGAAAGTAAAAATATTGCCAAGCAATTTCCTGAAAAAGCAAAGGAGTTGGAAGGATTGATGAATTCATCACATGTAGAATCTACTTTATTTCCGTTTGTAAGTCAGAATAAGTAGGTTTGTAAAAATTTAAGCGACAGCCCGCCAAAACTAAAGAGAGTCAACCACCGACTTTCCTGAAAGATTTGACAAAGCTGTCGCTTAAATATTAATATTATATCCTATTTATTCGATAGACAAAGATACTAATTTTATCTAAAAGAACCATGCAAAATCAAAAATTAAGCATAAATTAATTGCGCTGATTTATTTTGAACTGACTTTCTTACGAAAATATCTTGCTCGTAAATATCCACAATAGCTTTTATAATCAAGTCGATTTCAGCTGGTGTGTTATATTTACAAAATGAAAAACGAACGCTGTCTTTATCAAGATTACGATTCAACGTTTTTAAAACATGTGAACCATTATTCGTTAAATTAGAACAAGCACTTCCTCCAGAAACCGCTATTCCAAGTGCATCTAAACGATTTACCAATACTCCACCTTTCTTTAAATTCGGGAAAGCAACGTTTAAAATATTGGGTAAGCTATCGGTAGTAGAATCACTTTCTCCGTTAAATGAAATTTCATCTCCAAACAAATCATGCAAGGCCGTAATCATCTTTGATTTCAAGAAAGCCACATAATTTTCGTACTCTTCTAAATTTCTGTAAGCAATTTCCAAGGCTTTTGCCATTCCTACAATACCAGCCACGTTTTCGGTTCCACCTCTTGTTCCTCTCTCTTGAGCACCGCCGTAAATATGTGGTTGAATTTTTCTGTATTTATTGATGTAAATAAACCCAACCCCTTTAGGACCATGAAATTTATGCGACGAACCAACGATGTAATCAATATAAAGTTTTGTGACATCAAATCTATGTTTCCCGATAGTCTGTGTGGTATCACTATGAAAAATAGCATCGTATTTTTTACAGATTTCTCCAATTTTTTTTATGTCTGTCAGATTCCCAATTTCATTATTGCCGTGCATCAAACTCACGAGTGTTTGCTGATTATTTTTCAAAAGCCATTCAAATTGCTCAAAATCTACATTGCCTCTATTATCAAGTCTTACAAAATCAATTTCTAAATCATTATGCTGACTATACTGCCCTAATGTTTGTAAAACGGCTTTATGTTCTAATCTACTTGTGATAACATTTCTGACTTCATAAGTTTTAATTGCACCAGAAATTGCCAAATTATTTGCCTCTGTTGCACCAGAAGTAAAGAAAATATCATTTTCAGAAGCGTTTAAAAGCTTCGCAATTTTATGACGAGCCTCTTCTACGGCCTCTCTGGCTTTTCTTCCAATAGCGTGGCTAGATGATGGATTTCCGAAATGATTAGTCAAATACGGAATCATCGTATCTAATACTTCCAAATCTAAGGAAGTTGTCGCAGCGTTATCACAATAAATCTCCATGGTGTTTTTTATGTTGTTTAGATTGTTGAAGGTTCAATTTTCAAGTCAATAGGTTTAAAAGGTTTTTTCCTTTCACTGTAATCTGTATTTATTGATGAAATGTAAATGAATGATATAAACTAAATTAACTAATTCCTAAAACTGAAATTTCTGTTCAAATGGAATGCAGACTCCTTTTTTATCATTACAAAATTGTCCTTTTATCCCTCCGAAAATATCTAAGGCATGTTCAACAATTCTTACTCTTGTTCTGAATTCCGCTTTGTCTTTAAAGTAGGTTACTTCAAATCCCCAGTTTTTATCTAGCTTCTTTAAGGGAGCAACTGGCGTAATTTTTCCGTCATATTCAAAAGAACCATTTTCTGCAAACCAAAAAGTAGTTGGTTGAGGACCAATATCCGCTTTGAAGTCATTAGAGTACAATGACCAACCTTTTTCTATATTCGCCGTAAAAATCAATTCTACTTCATCTCCTACTTTAAAATTAGGATTTGAATAAGTATATTTCCAATTAGCAATCTGATTTACTTGCTGGGCTTTTGCCGATACAAACGACAAAATTAATACAACGATAATAAATATACGTCTCATGATGTATTAGATTGTGGAATAGCAAGTGCTATTCCTTGATTAAACAAAATGTGTAATTTGATTTCTTCTGATTTATCATTAGAATAAGGTTGGGGCACCTTGTTGGTGGTAACAGGTTGCCAGAAGTTCGTTGAGCCTTATCTCTCCCTTCGTTCTTTATAAATCTATTTATTCGATAGACAAAGTTCTATTTTTATAATGAGTAATCCAAATATTTTAGGAATTTATTTCTTCAATTTTTCAAATTATATATCAAATTCCCATTTCGGTTAACGCTGCTTGCGCTTTGTTATCAATAGAATTTTTATACTCATGTTTTTTATAGGCAATGGCTTTTTCGAAAGACATTCTAGCTTTTAATTTATCATTCTTTTGCTGATAAATATATCCTAATTGTAAAGAAGAACTCGCTCCAAAATGGCAATTCTGGCCTGCACAAAGTGCCATAGCACGCTCAAAATAAGGAATTGCTTGATTCTGAGCATTTAATTTTTGTAAAATTCTGGCTTTTCTGAAATTAAAATTTGCTTTATCTAATTGTGCCGTAAAAGAGTTTTCATCAAGATTATCTAAAAATTCTAATGCTTCTGCATAATGTCCTCCTTCAAAAGCATAGTTCGCTTTCACAAGATTTTTATTCGGATAAATCTTTGTTTTCTGAAACTGTTCATAAAAATTTTGCGCAATAATATCTGTTTCAGAAAGCTTTTTCCCAACATTCGGAATTTTTGCCAAATGATTCAAAGCTTTATCTGGATTATTCGTCAGCCAGTTCGCCAAGAACAATTTAAAATTTACATCTTTCAAAAAACTATGTCCTCGGAAATTTTTCAAATAATTTTGATAATACTGAATAGCCTGCGGATAATTGCCTTTGTTGAATAAAATTTCAGCTTGATACAAATCGAAAATCGGCATTGCTAAATATCCTGAACCACTTGCTCTTGTCTGCAAAATTTTCTGTGCGATTTCACTTTTATTATCCCTCATTAAAATAGAAGTCGCCAAAAAGCTAATCGCCAAATTATCAGGATTGTTGTTTACAAATTGTGTTATTTCTTGACGTTCATCATCATTCAAAGTCAGTACATTCGACTGTATAAACAATTGATAAAACTTGGCTTCTTTACCGACGATTTTATCATTGATGGCAATATTCAATTCTTTCAAGCCTTGTTGAATATTTCCTTTTAATCCCAAGAGTTTTGTAACCCAACGATAATTTTCAGGAACTGAACCAATCATGACATGAAAAACGCCTAAATTCTTATAGTTCGCTGTGAAATTGGGAAATTTTTTACGATTTTCTTCCAACAATTTATAGGCTGAAATCGCATCAAAACCTCCTTTGGTTTCGTGTCCTAATTTCATTTTTACTAAAGCCCAATGAAGTTTTATTTCTGCTTGAACAAATTTATTGTAAGGCGAGTTTTCGTCTAAGTCTTCAATTAAATCTAATCGCTTATCTTCATTTTCTGCCAAACGCTCATATTCTTTTTCATCTTCACTAGCAAAAAGTACAATCATGTCTGCAAAATCTTCCAACCAAATTCTGATACCATTATTGGCAGGTTCTTTGGCTAACAATTGTTTGGCGTGTTGTACCTTTAGTTTACATAATTCGCTGTAAGCGTTTTGTAGATTAGGTGTAAATTCAAAATCATTCGCAAGTGAATTATTTGAAAACCAGAAAAGTACGATTAATATGAGGTTCCATTTTTTCATAATTTTAGCCTTTACTAATGAATAATCACTTTCGAAATAAATAAGTACAAATCAGGAATTATTGTCCATAAAGTCCTGAAACTTAAGAAAATCACGACTGAACCAACGATAAACATCAATGGTCCTCTTGGTACTTTATTGATTAAAATTGCACCAAAAGGAGCGGCAATAATTCCACCAACTACTAAACCTAAAATAATTTGCCAAGAATTAACGCCTTCAAAAAATAAGAAAGTCAATCCACTTGAAAGCGTAATTAAAAACTCAGCCGCATTCACTGAACCAATGGCATAACGAGGGTTTCTGCCTTGACCTAATAAAGATGAAGTAACGATTGGTCCCCAGCCACCGCCACCGATGGCATCCATAAATCCTCCGAAAATCGCTAAAATTCCTACTCTTTTGGTTTTGCGTTTAGCGATATTTTTCTGAAATGCTTTCTTCAAAATCACAAAACCAAGTATCAACATGTACAATGAAATATATGGTTTGATGAAATTTCCATCAATAATTTCAGAAAGTAAATAAGCACCAGCCACAGAACCAACTACGCCCCAAAGCAAAGCTCTGAATAGTTTTTTATTGATATTTTTGAATTGGTAATGCGAAATAGCTGACGCTCCTGTTGTAAACATTTCAGAAACGTGAACACTTGTACTGCTCAAAGCTGGTGGTACTCCAATACCCAAAAGAAAAGAAGTTGAAGTAATGCCATAAGCCATTCCTAAAGAACCATCGACCAATTGAGCAAGTAAGCCAACGCCAACGTATAAAAAGAAATCTTCTCCCAACCATATTTTGGTTTGATAAACGGCATCTAACAAAGGAGCTTTACCAATAAAAATGCTAAAGGCTAGCAAATAAATAGTAATGCCAATGAACCACATCAACACTCGTTCAAACTGATTGTTGAGTTTTAAACGAAGATATATTTTATTTAAGAACTGATTGTTTTCCATTTTGATGTAATTAAAAATAATACAAAAAACGCTGGTTTAGTTATTATGCAAGCCATAAATCAACCTTAAATACTGACGATTCAATGTTTTGAAATACAGCGTGACGATTAAAATAATGCTACTTAAAAAGTAAGGATTAATGGTATTTTCAAAGTGGATATAGCTAATCCATAAAATCAGAAAACATCGAATATATTCAAGATAAAAAATCCAGCGACGTTGTTCTAAAATGGCTCCACAATTCACCAGCGTAATTAATATGATGAAAGTCGTAGCAATTTGTGTGGCTAAACCTAATTGTCCTTCTAAAAGTAAAAAGGCAAATAGTGTGATTAAAATCAGCGTCATCTGTAAAACCACATAATTTCTAAAGCGTGTACTGTGTAGTTTATCGGTTTTATGAATCACAAATTTTTGTTCTAATACTCTTCTATAAGTGGGATTAATATGCTCTGGCTTGCCAAAAAGCATTTTTAATTTCTCTCTCCAGCCTTCAGCATATTTAAAAGCATAGCCCATTTCTAGCATGAAATGAAAATGTTGCCATAAAAAACTATTACTGTTTAATGGCTTTGTTAAACCATAAGTTGGCTCTTCAATTTCTTCGGCGAAAGTACCAAAGAGTTTATCCCAAATAATAAAAACATCACTGTAGTTCTTATCTAAATATTGCTCGTTATTGGCATGATGTACTCGGTGATGCGAAGGCGTTACCAAAATATATTCAAGGATTCCTAATTTCCCAACTGTACGAGTATGTATAAAAAATGGATACAAACCATGAACTAATAATATCGTCGTAATCATTTCCGCAGAAAAACCTACAATTGGCAAAAGTGACCAAAAGAAAGTACGTGCTACTGCTTGAAACAAAGTAATACGAGCCGAAACCGTAAAATTAAACTCTTCACTTTGATGATGTACCACGTGTACACTCCACAATAAATTTACTTCATGCCCTAAACGGTGATACCAATACCAAAGAAAATCTGTAATCAACAACAAACCAATCCAAGAAAGTACACTTGGCTGAATGTGGAAAATTGCAAAATGCTTGTACAAATAATCGTACACAAAATAGAATAATCCGAGTGTCAGACCATCCAACAATCTTTCTGCAATCCCTATACTGAGGTTTGAAACAGTATCATTAAAATTATAAAAATGTTTTCCTTTCTTTTTTGATACCCAGAATTCCAAGCCAATTAAAAACAAGAAGAAAGGAACTGCTAAAGCTAGATAATTGAAATTCATTGCTGATAATATTTTTATTAAGTAGTTAACAAATTTAAAACATTGTTTTTAAACTACAAAATCTATAGACTTTATATTTTTTAAATTGAGATAATTATCGCATCAATAAAGCCATTACTCTTGGGAAGATTTGGTTTTGCAATTACAAATAGCAATTTTTGTTAGTAATCAAATACAAAGGGTAAATATTTTGACTATTTACTTTCACAAGCTCCTTTCAAAAAATATAAGTTAAAACGCCACTATAAATGATGATAGAACATAAAGACTTTACTCACATAATCTTAAACCATAAAACACTATATTTTTCAGAAGAAATTCTTAGTGAGCCAGAAAATTATCCCTTAAAATTAGTTATGACATCGGCAGGAATTAGATGGTTTACTGTTGATTTTGAAAAATATCCTATGGAAGATCTTATAGATGTTCTTAAAAAACAATGTGATTCCATTCCAAAACATACTTGGGAAAATTCACTTACCTGCTTAAATAAAATTATAAACTTCCTGTCCCAAGATGGCAAGAAAATAGATTATAATACGAATAAATTCCTGAAAGAACATTTATCAATTTCACTTCTAAGAGATTTCATTGGCTATGATACAACCTTCCTTTTCACTTATATAGAAGAGCTTGAAGCCAATGAAATTGACTCAATTTTCTTAAATGGACTTATTTCAATATCTTTTGAAGCAGATTTTTCAATCGAACTAATCATTAAATTATTTAAGAAAGCTATTGATTTACAAAATGAAATTCACCTTGGATGGGTGTCAATTATTTTCGAATTAGCTTCACAAAACAATGATAAAGCCAAAAAAATTATTCAAACTCTTAAAGTTGATTCGGACTCAAAATATGATAAGTTAATAAGTCAATTAATTGGAGGCGTTTGTTCGACTTCATTCATTGAAAATATTGAGTTTTTTAATGATTTATACAAAGAAGATAAGTTTCAGCCCACTGTATTATGGGCGATGACTCGCATAGAGCAAGATTTGAATGAAGATGATATTCTTAAAATGCTTGATTTAGCAGAGACCAATAACAACGAAATACACACTTTATATAATTTGATGAGACTTTACATAATTGTTTGGGAAAGTAATCTACCCAAAGAAAATGTAACATCTCGATGTTATGAAGGTATCAAAAATCTTTTGACACATGAAAATCAAAATATTCTTTATTCTTTTTTAGAGAATATTACTTCCTACTCAAAACTCCCAGAAAAAAAAGTTTGTGAACTATTGAAACTATTCTTACAAAATCCAAATCACCCAACTTCTGTACTTTCTACAAATGGGAGCAATATTTATACACTTGATTGGTGTATAAATAAGTCTATCAAAAGCCCGAAATACTTTTTTGAGATACTCCTGTCATTTATAAATGATACCTCCCATGTATTTAAAATTGACATTTTTCAACAATCATTACCCGAAGTTCTTAAAAATTATCCAGAGGAGTCTGTACGATTTATTCTAGCATGTTTAACAGATTATAAAGGAAGATTTCGTCATTTAGGGCATAAACTTTTAGAAGAATTACTTGAATGTCATCCTAAGATTCGCTTAGGTGATGATTTGAAAGGTTTAAGTACAGAACAGCGAATAATATTGGTTTTATCTATTTCTATTCCTCAGACCCTAAAGTTTTCTAAATTGTTTCGTCTTGTTGTTCCTATTCTGGAAATAGGAGAAGACTCTGTTCAACAATTAATTATAAAAGTATTATTTGAAAACGTTCTTCAAAAAGAAGACTTAACCGATACTATAAAAGAAGAATTAAGTGAAAGTGAATTAAAAAATGAATTACTTACTATTTTAAATCAAGCAGATGAAATAAATCACCAAATTTTTGCTAGGAAGCAAGAACTCAAAGAGTTTAACCCTTCCTATACACACTATAAAATGTTCACTCTTTTCTCAAAAGTGTTTTATGGTTTTATGGACAAAAAAATACAACAAATTCGCAAAGAGCAACCTATAATGAAGGCTTTTGGGAACACTATCATTCTACTAAAGGGAGGCAGATTTAAAAGTGAGCTTAATGATAACTATACACCTTTAACAAATATTGGACACAGTTTTAGCATTCCTCAATCAGCATTTTTAGATTCAGAAGAAGAAGCACTCAATAATTTATTTTATTTTAACGAAAACTGGGAAACCACTAAAGACTGGCAAAAATGGTTGAGAAAATTTTAGTACGAGAATACTTATCAAGTTTAAAAGAAGATGGAGAATTAGATTATATTTTCGTTTTTCTCTTAGAGGCAATGGGCTTTGAAATAATTACAACACCTAAACAATCAAAAGGACAGTCTCAATATGGAAAAGACGTTGTTGCTTTAGGTGAGATTAAAGGATTAAAATATTGTTGGAATTTTGAGTTAAAAGGTTTTGCGGATAAAGATGTTAATAGTACATCTTTCAACAAAGACGATGGTATCAGAATGTCTTTACTTGAAATTAAAGATGTGGCATATAAAAATAATAGTTATCCAGACTTTGACAAATTACCTAAAAAGGTTGTACTGGTTCACAATGGAGTAGTTAAAGAAAATTTTAAGCCTCAATTTAACGGGTTTATAGAACAAAATTTTGAAGAAGGAGTATTTGAAGATTGGGATATTTACCGTTTGACAGACTTATTCTCTGAACACTTATTTGGGGAGTATTTACTTGCAGATGATAAAAATTCCTACGCCTTCAAACGTTTATTGATGTTTTTAGATGTTCCTGATTATAATTTTGAGGATTTAGAAATCCTTTTTTCAAATATTATTCAGGAATATAAAACTAATTCTAACGAAAGACAACGTTTGAAAATGTTTGCTACACTTAACTTACTAATGATGATTGTTTGGAGTTATGCACGACAAAAAGATAATCTTAATCCAGCAAAGCATTGTATAAATTATATCATTCTAAATACATGGGAATTCATATTGGTGAATGATTTTGAAAATTCAAAAAAACATCGATTCAATTTTAACAGATTACTTAATACTCAACTTAAATTTTATAATGAATATTTTTCTAAAACATGGGAAGTAGCTTCTTTTAAAAATGGGCTTTTTATCCCTTCTGGTTTAGGATTTGAAAACATAGGATATTCAATGCGAGCATTCGAGTATATGGATAATTTGGTATATTACTACGAGTTAAATAATGCTTTTGTTAAAGTTGATGAACTAATTAGGTTTCTAAAAAATCAAAAAAATAGCTTGAAATCATTGATTGACAATAATCAAAAAGGATGTAGTAAACCTATTTTAGATAATCATTTTATTCCCATTTTCCATCTTGTAAATTTCTTTTTGAGTAGCATAGATAGAACTCAAGAAGATGAGGAGTTTATAGTTCGCTATATAAGAGATTGTATAGAACAAATTATATTACGAAAACAGATAAAAAGTGTATTCCCATATCATGGTTATAATATGGATAGCTTAATTCATCTGGAAGCCACCAATGAAAAACAAAAGGATTATCCAGATAAAAGTTCTTTATTGATTCCATTTTTATTAGAAATCATCACTATTTTTTCTTTGGACGAACTATATGCTGAATGTATAATTTTTTTCGATAAAGAATTAAGCCTTCAAACTGCAATACCAAATTTTGAAGGTTTTCCTGATTTTGAACAACGTTTTTTCAAAGGGCATTTACATAATGAATATGACATAGAATTTAGTGTTAAACTTCCTTCAACTTTACAAGAATACAAGGAAAAACTTAATAAAAAGAAAGCTGAAAAAGTACTTTTTAGAACAGAAAAAGCTGGATATGGATTTTTAATAACTTTAGCTCGCTCTTTTTATAAAAATGAACCATTTCCTGATAATTGGAGATGTTGGCTTAGTAAATAATTTTGATGTCCCTTTTGATAAGCTTATTCAAAGGGGGCTTCAAAATTGATAATCTCAGGCAATTATGCTACAGCACGATATTTGATTGAATAAGGAATGTTATTAGCAGCACTAAATACAGCTCCTAACATTTCTGAAGGTGAAAATGGTTTGCTGAAATCCTCATCAATGGCATCATAAACAATTCTTCCTTGCTGACTAATTACATAAGTAGCAGGCACTGGCACATCTTCTGAAATTCCAGCAATTCTCTCCCAAACTGCATATTCTTGTGAATACACTCCAAATTGTTTTGCAATTTGATTATTAGGGTCGGCAACTACATTGAACGGAACATCGAAATAAGCTACTAACTCTTTGGTCTCTTCTAATGAAGCTTGAACAACAACTAATAAGTCACCGCCCAATGCTAAAATTTCTTGATAGGAAGCCTTTAAAATATTCAAATGCTTTAAGCCATATTCATTCCAACCGCCTGATAAAAAGCTAATCGTCAATGGCTTATTTTGCTGAATTTGTTGGAATACTAATTTTTGTGTATTGGCTTGTTCTGAAAGATTTTGCCATACGCCACTCGCTTTAGAGATAGACAATAAAGGTAAACGTGAACCTATTTTTAAAGGTGATAATTTGGCTGTGTTGCCTTTGAATATATTTACGGGAAAAGTAGTATCCCAAATGATTGCGTTTGATTGACCGTTAACTTGCATTATAATAATATTTTTTAATTGATATGTGCCTTTATTAGTTTGATAGAACAAAATTACAACAAAAAATCTTATATCCTATAGACTTAATAGATTATTTGATTAAAAATTTACAATTTGCTGTAAATCTACTTATTACGATACAATTTAATAAAGGCTTCCATTTCTTTAATAGAGAAAATGCTTTCAAAATCATCATCTACAAAGCTGTAAATAATAAGAAGATTACCGACGATGATAAAAGTAGCTGGCAATGGTACTTCATTTGAGATTCCTGTAATTCGATGCCAAATGGGATAATCTTTTGAAAAAACGCCTAATTTTTCTGCAATAGCATTTTCTTGATCATGGCAAATATTAAAAGTCAATTTATATTTACTGACCAAAGTGTCTAAATCATCAGGAGCGACATCTGTCAAAACTAAAATATCTGCTCCAATATTTTTCAAACGCTTATGTGCTTTTTGCATTAATTCTAAGTGAATTTCAGCATAATTATTCCATGATGGTGAAAAGAAACTTAATACTAAAGGTCGAAAAAGCATCAATTCACTTAAGGCAAAATTAGGAAGATGTTCAATATTTTTAGGAAGGGTAGTCCAGCGTCCATTAGCCCTAATCAGCTTAAAATTGGGTACAAAATTACTTGCCTGAAGTGCTTTCGGACGATTTTGTTCTATACTATTTTGCATGTTGATGAATATATAAATTTATAATGAGGTACTAAAAATCGAATTGATAATTCCTTTGCCTACTTTCCAATCAGCAAGGTTCGAATTAGCGTTGATATGCCCTAAAGCTCCAATATTTACAAATTGGCTTCCCCAACTTTCTGCCCAATGCTTTGCCCTTTCAATGGTGGCGTAATCATCATTTGTACTTGCAATCAGCACCGTTTGATAAGGAAGTAATCCTGTTGGAATGGGCGAAAAACCTAAAATTTCTTTTGGGAAACCTGCACTTTCAGCATCGGCTGGAGCAACCAATATAATACCCGCAATGTTAGTGGAAGTATATTTTTTTGCCCAATGAACCACAGCCAAACAACCTAAACTATGAGCTATCAATAAAGTTGGCGTACTTAATTGATGAATAGATTCGTTCAATGTTTCAACCCATTTTTCAACTTCTGGTGCATCCCAATCTTCTTGCTCTACTCTATTAAATATTTCAGGATTTTCCTGTTCCCAAATTGTTTGCCAATGCTTGGGTCCTGAACTTCCTAAACCTGGAACTGTTAAAAAATGTGTTATCATGATTTTTTAAAAAACGTTAGTAAATATACGTCTATCAGAATTAAACTCAAACCAAATAGACTATAAAACCGATAGACAAAGATTATTAATCAAGCTTGTATTTGCAAATTTTATTTAAAATTTATCCTCAAAAACAGTCATTTCTCTTTTAGAGAAAAATCTTATGGGTTCTATTGAAATAACCATTCTGTAAATTTTCATAGAGTGTTTATTATTTTTTCAACAAGGCAAAGAGTATAAAATGAACAAATCGTGTTTTACTTACACAATTTATTACAAAAGATTTAAATAAAATTCCTCCAAGTTTATTTTTATGAAAAGAAGAGATTTAATCAAAACAATGTTGGCGACTGTTCCTGCCTTGCATCTTACCCAAGCAATTGCGCAGAATAATTTAAATGGTTTAGCAGGTGATGGGCTTGAGCCAATGGCAAAAGGTCCTTTTAATCCAGATTGGGAGTCTTTGAAGCAATATCAAACCCCTGATTGGTTCAGAGATGCAAAATTTGGTATTTGGGCACATTGGGGTCCACAATGTCAACCAGAATTTGGTGACTGGTACGCCAGAGAAATGTATTATGAAGGAAGTAGAACCTATAAATTTCATGTAGAAAAATACGGACATCCCTCTAAATTTGGTTTCAAGGACGTCATTAACGAATGGAAAGCGGATAAATTCAATCCAGACCAATTGTTGGAATTGTACAAGCGTGCTGGTGCAAAGTATTTCATGGCTTTGGCGAATCATCATGACAATTTTGATAATTATAATAGTAAATATCAGCCTTGGAATTCGGTAAATCTTGGTCCAAAAAAAGATTTAATAGGTGCTTGGGCAAAAGCTACCAAAAAACAAGGACTACGTTTTGGGGTTAGCGTTCATGCGGCACATGCTTGGTCTTGGTTAGAGGGAAGTCAACATTCGGATAAAACAGGCGCTTTGGCAGGTGTTCCTTATGATGGAAAAATAACCAAAAAAGATGGGAAAGGCACTTTCTGGGAAGGCTATGACCCACAAGATTTATATGCCCAAAACCATGCTTTGAGTGAAGGAAGTGAAAATATCAATGGAATTCACAAACAATGGAATTGGGGCAATGGCGTAACACCTCCAAGTGAAAAATACTGCAATACTTTCTATAACCGCACAGTCGATTTAGTAAATAAATACGACCCAGATTTGGTGTATTTTGATGATACCGCTTTGCCATTGTGGCCTGCAAGTAATGTAGGTTTGCGTTTTGCTGCGCATTATTACAATAGAAGTATCAAAAAACATGGAAAATTGGAAGCTGTCATCAATGGTAAAATTTTAGATGAAGAGCAACGTAAAACGATGGTTTGGGATATTGAAAGAGGGCAAAGTAACAACATTGAACCACTCCCTTGGCAAACGGATACTTGTATTGGTAGTTGGCATTATGACCGACGCATTTATGAGCAAAAGCGTTATAAAAGTGCCAAAACGGTGATTCATACTTTAATTGATGTAGTGAGTAAAAATGGAAATTTGATGTTAAGCGTGCCACTAAGAGGTGATGGTTCTATTGATTCGGAAGAACAAAAAGTAGTAGAAGGTATTGCAGACTGGATGGCAATTAACAGTGAGTGTATTTTTGCGACAAGACCTTGGAAAGCATTTGGCGAAGGTCCAGCGATGGAAAAAGCTGCTCCACTTTCTGCTCAAGGATTTAATGAAGGGAAAGGATTGCCATTTACAGTAAATGATATTCGCTTTACTACCAAAGGAGATGTATTGTATGCTATTCCGCTTGGAAAACCAACTGAAAATAAGTTATTGATAAAAAGTTTGGCTTCAGGAAATACTCTTTATCCAAAGGAAATCGCAAAAGTAATTTTGGTAGGAAAAGAAAGCACCTTGAATTTTACCAGAACTTCAGAAGGTTTATTGGTTGATTTACCCGAAAACGTCAAAGAAGAATTTGCTTTTGCTTTGAAAGTTTTGCCTGCTTAGGTGGAAGCATTTAGGTAAACCTATAAGGATTCATATAATTATCTAATAATAAGAATTTGAACATCAAATCCTTGTAGGTTTATATGCTAAATTTATTTATTCCAAATGCTTAGTAAAAAGCATAAATTCATTTACAAATTTTTCAAGGCTTCATAAACTTTTGAAAACTTACGATAGCTTTCTTGATACACTGCTTCATGTTTTGGATTTGGTATAAAAATTTTTTCTTCAATATCAAGACAATTCGTATTAATCCCAAAAGCATCCAAACCAATCATTACTGCTCCCCAACATGAACCTTCAATGGTTTGAGCCACGACTACTTTCATCTGAAAAATATCTGCCGCAATTTGCAACCAAACATCACTTTTGGCAAAGCCCCCACTTGCCATAATCGTAATTTCTTTTCTTTGGTTTTTATCAGGCAAAAGAATTTCTGTAATACTTAATAAACCAAACAAAATACCTTCAAGCGTAGCCCGAATAGCATGTGCCTTTTTATGATTTATCGTAATACCCAATAAAGTTCCTTGTGCGGAAGCATCCCAAATGGGCGCTCTTTCTCCTAATAAATATGGCACAAAAATTAAACCTCCTGAACCCGCCTCAATACTTCCAGCTTGTTCAAATAAAGATTCGAATGATTCTTCTGTCTCTAAAATCGCTTCTTTCAACCATTGCAGAATTACTGCCCCATTATTCACTGCACCCAACACTAAATACTGATTATCAATCAGATGATAACATTGCGTTCGCATTTTATCATCAATAAATGGCTTGTCAATCGGTAATCTTACTGCGCCACTTGTACCAATCGTTAAAGACATTCTGCCTTTTTGCATCGCACCAGTTCCCAAATTTGCTAAAGCTCCATCGCCACCACCAATCACCAAAGTACGATTTCCAGCCACTGTTTTAGCTTGATGCTTTGGGCTTACAATTTTAGAAAGTTTATTTACGTCAATAGCTAAATGTGCTAAAATATCCTTGTTCCAAGTAAGCGTTTCAATATCCATCAATCCAGTACCCGAAGCCATTGAAGAATCTACCACATATTCACCTGTTAAATGATGCCAAACGTATTCTTTGATACTGATGAATTTATAGGTTTTTGTAAAAACTTCAGGTTCATTTTCTCGTAGCCAAAGTATTTTGGTCATCGGACAAAATGTATGAATTGGAATTCCTGTTTTTTGATAAAATTCTTTGCCTGTAGTACTTTCTTTTAGTTTCGTCGCTTCATCGCTTGCACGATTATCTGCCCAAAGTATTACATCAGTTAGCGGATTTCCCTGCTCGTCAATCGCAATAAGGCTTTGCATCGCAGAACTAAAACTGATAAAAAAGGGACTCGTATTTTGGGTAATTTTTTCAATACATTCCAACACTGCCTCTAAAATTTCAGCAGGTTTCTGGATACTCCAATCAGGTTCAGGATGATACATTTCATATTCTTTGGAATATTGTTGTATCATTTTCCCTTCGTTAGTAAAAACAATTGCTTTGGTGGCAGTTGTTCCGATATCAATTCCTATATAAAAATGGTTCATTATCTTTCAATCGGTGAATTCCGAAAGAATTTCATCGATATTGCTGTGTTGAAATTAACATTTTGAGAATAATCAAATCAATAAGCGCCCGAATATATTTAATCCAGACGCTCGGCGATTTATTTCTTTTCGACAGCATGACCGCCAAATTCATTTCTCAAGGCAGCTACTACTTTTCCAGAAAAAGTATCTTCCATTTGCGAACGATAACGCATCATTACCGAAAGGGCAATTACAGGCGTTGGTACGCCTAAATCTAAAGCCGTTTCCAAAGTCCATTTTCCTTCTCCCGAAGAGTGCATAATACCTTTGATACCGTCTAGTTTAGCATCTTTAGAGAAAGCTTTTTCTGTTAATTCCATCAACCAACCACGCACAACTGAACCATGATTGAACATTTTTGCCGTTTTCTGGAAGTCAATATCAAATTCAGAATGTTCAAATACTTCAAAGCCTTCGGCAATGGCTTGCATCATTCCGTACTCAATTCCGTTATGAACCATTTTCGTAAAATGTCCGCTTCCAGCCGCACCAGTATGTAAATATCCGTTTTCTACCGAAATATCTTTGAATACTTTTTCTACATAAGCAAATACTTCATCTTCACCACCAATCATCGTACAAGCACCATTTAAAGCCCCCGAAGTACCACCCGAAGTACCGCAATCTAAGAAATCTATCCCTTTACTTTTAAGATAAGTGTAGCGTTTTTTTGACTCTTTATAGTTTGAATTTCCACCATCAATAACTATGTCTGAAGGATTCAAAAAAGGCAAGAGTTTTTCAATTACTTGGTCAACAATTTCGCCAGCTGGTACCATCAACCAAATTACTTTTCTTCCTGTTAATTTTTGGGTTAAAGCATCAATTGTATTAGCAGGTTCAATTCCTTCTTCGGCAATTTTTTGAACGAATTCAGCATTGACATCATTGGCAATTACTTCATAGCCATTTCTTTGTAAGTTAAGTGCTAGGTTGAAACCCATTTTGCCTAAGCCTATAATTCCGATTTGCATAATGTTAAAGTTTACTGTGTTGGATAAATATTATTAAAATGGTATTTTAAAAAGCTAAAATAGAGAAATTAAGACAATTTGATGAATTATTCTCTATTGAATCTTTCAAAGATAAAATAAAGACTCCATGAAAACATGGAGTCTATACTGTTATGATATTGGATAATAGTTTGATACGCTGATGAAACTATTTATCCCACCAAACTTTAGTATCTAAGTCATCCGCTCCTTGTCGAGCCACTGCAGCATCCAAATTGGCTTTATTCACTGAAATTTCATCTACAGGATACGACAAACGATTAATAAAATTTCCTTTGATTTCTTTTCCAGGATAAGGATTCGCCGCCAATGCCGGGAAACCACTTCTACGGAAATTGGCAAATGCCTCAGGATTATTCATGAATGAAGCTACCCAATATTGCGTATTGATTTGCTCTAAAGCCTTTGCTGCATTAAATGGATTGGCTGTAAAATAAGCTTCAATATTAGCATCCGACACATTTGAATTAGCATCATATTCTGTAAATTGTTGAATATGACCTTTTACGCCAGCTTTGTAATAATCAACAGTGTTTCCGCTAATCCAACCTCTTTGAGCAGCCTCAGCTAACAAAAGTTGGGTTTGTCCGAAAGTAACGAAGAAGCAAGGAGCATCAAATTTTCCAATTTTAGTTCTATCTACTTGCGAATACATTTCTATTGCTCCCGGATAATTAGGCGCTTTAGCAATACTACTTTGGTCGTAACCGGCAGGTATTCCAATTTGGGCTGCTGGGTCTTTTGTAAAATTGGTTGGATCTTGAAGTTTAGTATTATACTTCAAAGCGATTATACCTAAACGTGGGTCATTGGTACTTTTCAAGAAATTAACAAAAGCTCCATGCAAATAAAAATTGGCTCTTTCGCTTCCATTCAACTGACTACCAATTTCATTTGTATAAGCTGCCGAATGACGCAAAATACAATTATCAGCATTCGCCTGCATCACACCGCCCGCAAAAGCCTTTTTCACATAATTTTGTGCTGTATTTGCATCTACTTTGGTTAAACGCATCGCTGCACGCAATAGTAAAGAATAACCCAAACGCTTCCATTTCGTAACATCACCTGCATAAATAATATCACTTACTTCTTTGGTTTTGTTGACATCTAATGCGGCTGAAGCTTCGTCTAATTCTTTTAAAATATCCGTATAAATCGCTTGCTGAGCATCATATTTCGGGAACATTGTTCCTTGTAAATAACCTAAACCTGCTTCAGTATAAGGAACATCGCCATAGCTATCTGTCAAAATCATAAAAGTATAAGCCTTCCAGATACGAGCCATGTTGTATAAATTACTTCGAGAAGCATCACCTTTGGTTTTAGCAATAACATCTACCAAATGTTTATTTACTTCTCTGTAATATCTTTGCCAGTTTACACCGGTAACCGATGTATTATTTTGATTAACATTCCCTCCTGCATTTACGCCCAAATATGGCGAAACGATTTGTTGAACAATAGCAGCTTCGTAAATGACAGATTGCCAAGTAAAAGAAGAGCGTAAAGTAGCATTATTTAATTCATAAACGGGATTAAGTGCCGTTGGATTTACTTTATTGGTATTTAACTCGTCGAAGCCTTTATCGCAACTGCTAAAAAAGCTAGAAGCAATAAGTATGCTGATATATAAAGTTATTTTTTTCATTTTCTTAATATTAACAATTGAGTACTTATGAATTTAATCTGATAGAAGTATAAATGATAGAATTTCAAAAGCCTAAAGCTTATCGCCTCTACCGCCTAAAGCCAAATTAGAATTTCACATTCAAATTAAAGCCAATACTTCTGCTGGTTGGTAAACCTGTTGATTCTAAACCGACAAGGTTATCCGACGAGAAGCCAAATTGCTCTGGGTCGAGGTTTGGAACCCATTTTTTAATCATCAATACATTGTTGGCTACTGCATTTAATCTAATTCCTTTGATAAACCAGTTTTTAGGTAATTTCTTTGTGAAATCATAGCCAATAGTAATCTGACGTAATTTCCAGAAACCTGAATCATACACAAACTCTTCTGCAATATTGTTGGCACGAATGGTTTCATAGAATGATTGCAAAGGCGTTTTTACCGCATTAGGTTCACCTTTACTATTTACGCCATCGCCAATTACATAGTTTTGTTCACGACCCACCAAAGTACCTTTGTGCAAACCTTCACGCCAAGCATTGTAGTTTGTTCCAGAAATCATTTTTCCACCTAATTTGAAATCAATTAAGAATGATAAAAGGATGTCTTTATAACGGAAATTATTCGTAATTCCACCAACCCATTTTGGTAAAGCACTTCCAAAATTCACTAAATCATTTGTTCTTTCTGGGCGACCACTTTGGTCATTGAAAATTTTACGTCCTTGTGCATCACGCTTGTAAGCAAAACCATATAATTGACCAAGTGGCAAACCAACAACCTGACGCAAAACACCCGTATAAATACCCGTTCCAACAGTGATATTACTTTGGTTTCCAGCCAATTCTAATACTTGTGAAGTATTGTATGAACCATTAATATTTACGTCCCAAGAGAATTTGTTGCTTTTTACTGGCGAGAAAGTAAGCATGGCTTCAATCCCTTCGTTCTGACTTTTTCCGCTGTTCAACAAAGTGGTTTGGTAACCAGAGGCGTCAGATACTTGTGCTGAAAGAATTTGATCTGAAGTAATTTTCTTGTAATAAGAAACGTCTAAACCTACTTTATTCTTGAACAATTTCAATTCTAATCCAAATTCAGTTTCTTTCACACGCATCGGGCGAAGGGCTGTATTCGGAACAGTAGTCGTGTTGATTGAACCAATTGGTTGGTTTTGTAAAAGGTTACTTCCAACAGTATAAAATAAGTTATTTGCATAAGGTTGAACGTCGGTATCACTTCCTACTTCTGCATAAGCTGCTCTTAATTTACCGAAAGAAAGCCATTCAGGCGTATTCTCGAAAGCTTGAGTAAATACAAAACTTCCTGTTACTGATGGGTATTGAACTGCACGAGAACCAGCAGCCAAAGTAGAGAACCAATCGTTACGACTTGTTACGTTCACGAACAAAAAGTTTTTGTAAGAAATCTCAGCTGCTCCATACAATGAATTTACTTGACGTTCACTCAATCCATACAAAGGGTCTTTCAATTGTCCATTCATTACGGTATAAAGTCCACGCACTACAAAATTTTGGACATAAACACTGTTATAATCACTACGACGATACATTTGGTTTCCACCCAATGTTAAATCGAAACTGAAATCTCCGACAGTCTTTTTAGCGCCAATCAAGAAATCGGCATTGGTTTCACGGAAACGACGAGTTTCTTGTGTGTATTGACCATTCACAAAACCCGCAGGCGCTACGCCTAATGAAGCTTCACCCGTTGGGAAGTTATAATCTTGGTCACGAGAGTAATAATCTTGTCCGATTCTTCCTTGGAAATACAACCAATCCGTAAGATTATAACGTAAAGTAATATTGCCCAAAATTCTATCACGACGAATGTTCTCAAAACGCTCATAAACAGAGTAATAAGGATTTGTACGATTTCTGAAACGTGACCATACGTATTCATCACCATTGGCATCCAAACGTTTTGATTCTAATAAATCAAAAGGCATTGAGTTCGACATCGTGTAAAGTACCGTTGGGGTACTTAAATCTTGTTGTCCGATTTGCGGTGGATTACGGTTGTATTCATTTGAATAATTTACGTTCCCCATCAAGATAAGCTTAGAGGTTAAATTATAGTTAAAGCCTAAATTTATTGTCTTTTTATTATAATCTGAATTAGGGACAATACTTGTATTTTTTAAATTAGAAAGTGACAAATTAAAACCTCCTTTTTCTGAACCAGACGAAAGTGAAACTGTATTTGTCCATGAAGTTCCTGTGCGATAAAACTTGTTAATTCTATTGTAAACAGGTTCGTAAGGTACTTCTATGCCATCAAATAAAATCTGTTTCATACCCGGCTGAAATTTTTCACCAAAACTCCAAACACCCGTTTGTGGATTAGGAGTAGTTGGTCGAACACCATTTTCTCCCTGACCGTACTCATATTGAAAGTCCGTGAAATCTAATGGTGTATCGACTGTATAATTGCTGTTGTACTCAATACCTATTCCTTTACCACTTCCTTTAGTTTTCGTCGTAATCATCACTACACCGTCTTTTGCACGAGAACCATATAAAGCTGCCGCAGTTGCTCCTTTTAAAACCGTCATCGTTTCGATGTCGTCAGGGTTGATACTTGTCAAACCATCCCCACCATCAGAGGTATTAAAGCTTCTGTTTGCTAATGAACCATCACTATTTCCATTTGGATTTGCACCAAAATTGGTATTATCCATCGGCACACCGTTCACTACAATCAATGGATTGTTTTGTCCGTTGAAAGAAGATTGTCCACGAATACGAATTTTACTTGTTCCTGCCGGGCCAGTTCCTAAAGAAGTAATATTTACACCCGCCATTTTGCCTTGTAAACCATTCATAAAGTTTACTTGGCGGTTGGTTGTAATTTGTTCAGCATTGACACTAGCAGTGGCATAACCTAATTTTTTGGCTTCTTTCTTAATCCCTAAAGCCGTAACCACAACTTCTTCAAGATTTTTAGTTTCTTCTACCAAGGATACATTAATAATTGTTTTACCACCAACTGCAATTTCTTGCGTTACATAACCGATAGAGGTAAAAATTAAAGTAGCGTTGCTAGGAATTGAAACTTTGTAATTTCCTAAAACATCAGTTGTAGTTCCTTGATTACTTCCTTTAATTTGTACAGAAACACCCGGAACGGCGCCGTTACTTTTGTCGGTAACAGTTCCCTTCACCACTAAATCCTGTGCAATTGAAGTAAGAGAAGAAAACATCAAAGTCAAATACAAAATGGCTTTTGTAAAGCTTTGAGGTTCAAAAAGACAGATTCGTCTAAGTTTTTTCATAGTTAAGTACGTTTTTGGATGAGGGTTTGAGTTAAATATAATTGTGTTTTTGATTGTCCTCTGTTTGAGATGATGCAAAATTTCATCCTTATTTCAAGAAAAACTTTCATTTTTTTACAGCGGTGATTTTTGTAATATTTTTATAAATTATTGACCTAATTTTACTGGAAATCCAGCAAGAAAATTTGTTAATCATTCCATAAACCTGATGAGTCAATTTATACTGTACCAAGGAAAGGCGAAGGAATTATCGTATTTCCCGTACATTATTGAGTTTGCCAATTATAAAATCCAGAATATTCAGCTCAATTCCCAAGAAATAAAGGCAAGTGAAGGCATTAGAATTTGCTTAATTGTAGATGGGAAATTTGATTGGAATATTGATGGACAACCTTTTTTACTGTATCCAAATGATGTTTCGCTTACTTGTCCGTGGCAAACAATCGGGAGTAGTAAAGGAGCTTACGACATCGGAGCATTGATGTGGATAACCATAAAACCACTTCACTTTGAAGCCAATGGAGAATTGGTTTTGGGAGAATGGAGTAGTATTTCTGAAACCGACCAAAGAGTAATCGGCACTATTCTTTCATTGAATAAAAAACCTATTCTTACTCGTTTAAAAGCTTGCCAACAAATCTTCCAAAATATAGAAGTAGAATTATTCACCAAAGAGTTGGGCTACAGAACTCGTGTAAACCATTTAATTGATGAATTATTGATTACTGCGGTGCGACATTTGAGCAAACAGGATAACCTCAGGCGAGATTTTCCGCAAACTTTTTTGAAATTGGAACAAACTCTTCGTGAAAATTTATCACATCCTTGGTCGGTTGAAGAAATGGCAGGTTTAGTGGGTCTGGGAACAACTGCCTTTAGTGAAAAAGTAAAAGCGTTTTCGGGCTTTTCGCCTTTAAATTATCTTATCAACATCAGGATTTCAGAAGCCATTAAATTATTAAGCAGAAAAGATTTAAGTTTGACAGATATTGCTTTGGAAACAGGTTTTTATTCCTCTCAGCATTTTTCGTCAACCTTTAAAAAACTAACAGGCTACACGCCTCGTGAGTTTAGAAAGAATACTGATTAAATAGCGTCAGGCTTTCGGTAATCAGCTATCGGCAAATAGTAAAAAGAAAAAACGAAGGCTCACAGCCGATTACCGAAAGCTGATAGCAAAGAAATTACCCAATTTTATAAACTTAAAAAAGCTCAAAGCTGATAGCTCACGGCTCATAGCTTAAACAATAACTATGGATTGTATCATTACTATCGACATTAATACTTCTGCTGTTAAAATTCATGCTTTTGATATGAATGGGCGAATGCTTTGCTGGAAAAAAGGTTCGTACCCAACCTTTCATCCACAGCCTGACTATAGCGAACAAGACCCCGAACAGATTTTTATCACTACGCTTTATATTCTTAAAAACTTATTGAACGAGTACGTTCATCCTAAAAAATATAAAGTAACCGCCATTTGTTTTAGCTCGTCGATGCACAGTGTTTTGGCGGTTGATAAAATGGGAACTCCTCTTGGAAATGCTATTATTTGGGCGGATAATCGTGGCGTAAAAGAAGCAGAAGCCCTAAAAAAACATCCTCAAGGAGAAAGTATTTTTAATACAACAGGTACTCCGATTCACCCAATGTCGCCCATTGTAAAAATTACTTGGATAAAAAATCACGATAAAGCTCGCTTCGATCAAACACATAAATTTATCTCCTTAAAAGAGTATATTATTAAACAACTTACTGGCGAATATGTGGTTGACCACAGCATTTCGTCATCGACAGGGCTTTTTGATATACATAATCTTAAGTGGAATCAAGATTCTCTAGATTTTGCAGGCATCACCGCCGACCGACTTTCTGAACCACTTTCGGTTTTCAATACCAATCTATTCTTGAAAAAAGAGTATTGTTTTACATTGGGTTTACCCGCTAAAACTACTTTAATTATTGGTGCAAGCGATGGCTGTTTGGCAACATTAGGCGCTGGAATTGTTGGTTCAGGCAGAGCCACCATCACCATTGGCTCTAGTGGTGCTGTTCGGGTGGCTGGGAAAGGAGTATTAAAAGATGAAAAGAATCGCTTTTTTAATTATCTCTTAGCCGAAGGCTATTATGTTTCGGGTGGACCAACCAACAATGGCGGAGTTGTTTTTGAATGGTTTGCACGCCAATTTGGTGATTTTTCAGAAGATTTAGATTTTGAGGATGTCGTTAATGATTTATTCAAAGAAGCGGCTCAAGTAAAAGCTGGAGCTGACGGTTTATTGTTTTTACCTTATTTACTTGGAGAAAGAGCGCCACTTTGGAATGCCAATGCCCGTGGAATGTACTTTGGTTTAAATATCAGTCACGAACGGAAACATTTTGTACGTGCCACGCTTGAAGGAATTCTTTTTGAAATGTACAGTATCGGAAAAATCCTTGAAACGCATAGAAATTTTGATAGCATTTATATCAATGGGGCTTATGCGTCTTTGCCTTTGTGGACACAAATTTTGACTGATATGTACGGAAAAACCATTCACGTCAACGACCATCATGATAGCGTAGCTTTGGGAACAGCTTTATTGGGACTTACTCAATTAGGTGTTTATAGTAATTTGGAAGCGGCGGCTTCGACTGTAAAATCTGTGGAGACCTATCAACCCAATCCTAAAAATCACGAAATTTATATGAAGTACTTCGAGATTTTTGAACGATTAAGCCATAACTTAAAAAATGAATTTGAACAGATTGTTGCCTTGCAACAAGAGCTTTAAGTACTTTCGTACAAGATGTAAGAATTTAAAAAAACTTAGTCAAGAGACTCTCTTTAAAACACTCAATCAGTTTTAAAGAGAGTCTCTTGATTTTTATTCAGCTTTTGTCAGATACTTATTAGAAACCAAGTCCGCTAAAAAAGCACCGTAAGAAAGCGTACTAATTTTTGAACCATTTGACTTAAAATGTCTATTGGCAAAACTAACCATAAACTCCAATGTTGTTTGATTGGCTGGAAATTGTAATCCATTACGAAAGGCAACAATAATATCAGGGAAAGTCTCTCCTTCAAGTACTTCTCCATTTTGCGTTAAATACTTCATCATAGCTAGTTTTAATTATGTTTTAGATATTGTAGGACAAACATAAGCTTCTAAAAGCAAGTTTCAAAGCCAAAAAGGTGCAAGATACTGCTATCCTACACCTTTTATAAAAGATTTTTAAACACTTCTAAACAATACTACTCTAAAATCTTGATTTTAATATCTTTAAAATAAGCTACACTTTTAGGGTCATGTCCCTGTAAAGCAATTGTTCCTGAACTAAGTTTTTTCAACCCACGGTCAGCTGGAAGAGTATCAGGCTCTGTATAATCAACCGCTACTTTATCGTTTATTTTAATAACAATTCTTTTGTCTTTCACAATTATATGATACTCGTACCACTCATTATCTTTCGCCAAATTTTCTTTCACGTCGTTGATACCATACAAACTTCCCGTTTTACGCCAGTCGCCATGTGTTTGGTTTACTTGTACTTCATAACCTTTTTCGGGCCAGCCAGAAGCTTGGTAAGCTGTATGAATAAAAATACCTGAGTTTGAACCCGGTAAAGTTTTCGCTTTTAATTTTAACTCAAAATTTTTGAAGTCGTGTTTCCCAACAGTTCCCTCATAAAATAAATGAGTACGTTCGCCTGCTACTTTTATCGTTCCATCTTCGATAGAAAACGTATTGGGATTTTCTTCATTTACTTTCCAACCAGCAAAAGATTTTCCATCAAAAAGCGAAAACCAACCTTTTTCTTTTTTCTGAGAAAAAGCAGGACTCATTGATATTAAGAATAACAGTACTAAAGATAGTTTTTTCATGTTTGAATGATTTGAATTCCTTTGGAAGGAATGGGTTGTTTTATTGAATCGCTAAATTACGAATACATTTTGGCTATAAACGTTGAAAATCGCTGTATATGTTTCTGTAGGGTAATTACTTCAGAGAGTATTCGAAAATTCATTTTCTAGCCTCTTCTCAAACCTAATAAGTACTAATAATTATATATTTTCTTGAGTCTGTTAAACTTACTTAGTAGATGATAAAATCTTGCAGAAATAAGGCAAAAAAATACTTAATTTTTTAGGTATTTTAAGGTAGAAATGACGCTCCGTGGCTTACATTTGAGGAATAATTTTATACCCTCAGCTCATGGATAATGTAGAAATACTCTCTCGGATTCAGTTCGCTTTTACCATTGCTTTTCATTATATCTATCCGCCATTAAGTATTGGTCTTGCCTTGGTGATGGTCTGTATGGAAGGTCTCTATTTAAAAACAGGCGACAAAGTTTATGAACAATTAACCCGTTTTTGGATTAAGATTTTCGCCCTAATTTTCGGTATCGGTGTCGCCACGGGTATCGTAATGGAATTTGAATTTGGTACCAATTGGGCTTCTTACTCTCGTTATGTAGGTGATATTTTTGGTTCTGCTTTAGCGGCAGAAGGTATTTTCGCTTTCGCTTTAGAATCTGGATTTTTAGGAATTTTGATTTTCGGTTGGAATAGAGTAAGTCCGAAAGTACACTTTTTTGCAACCATTATGGTTACGATTGGTTCAATGTTTTCAGCCGTTTGGATTGTGGTCGCTAACTCTTGGCAACAAACACCAGCGGGTTATCACATCGTTGGCGAAGGCTTAAAAGCAAGAGCTGAAATTACAGATTTCTGGGCAATGGTTTTCAATCCTTCTTCTGTGGACAGATTGTCACACGTTTGGATTGGCTCATTTTTGGCAGGTTCTTTTTTGGTTCTGAGTGTTCACGCTTATTATTTGTATAAAGAACGCCATGTAGCACTTTCTCGCAAAGCTTTTAAAATCGCCTTGACGGTCGCAACAATTTCTTCATTAGCACAATTATTTACGGGGCATCATTCAGCAGATGGGGTAGCCAAAAATCAACCTGCCAAATTAGCGGCTTTTGAAGGACATTATGATAGTTCAGCCGTGGCAGATATGTATTTATTGGGTTTTGTTGATACAAAAAAGGAAGAAGTAACAGGCTTGAAAATTCCGAAAGGCTTGACTTTTTTACTTCACCAAGATTTTACAACGCCCGTAAAAGGACTCAGAGCCTTCCGAAAAGAAGACCGACCAACAGCCGTAAATTTTGTTTTTCAGACTTATCATTTGATGGTGGCAATCGGGATGGCGTTAATTGGGCTTACACTTTTAGCTTCTTTTTTATGGTATAAAGGGACTTTGTTTAATCAAAAATGGTTGTTTAGAATTTTCTCATTCTCGGTTTTATTACCGCAATTGGCGAATCAATTAGGTTGGTACTCTGCCGAAGTAGGGCGACAACCGTGGGTGGTTTATGGTTTATTGAGAACTTCCGACGCACTTTCTAAATCTGTAAAGGCAAATCAAGTTTGGTTTTCACTTATCATGTTTACTGTAATTTATGTATTACTCTTTATTTTGTTTATTTACTTACTCAACAAAAAGATAAAACATGGACCAAGTGACCATCATGAAAAAGATGAAATTATAGATTCTTCAAAACGGAATAATCCAATTTTAGACTAACCTCTCTTAAACCTTCAACTCATAAACTCAGAAGCTTATGGCTACTTTTTTAGGAATAGATTTGCCCACATGGTGGTTTGCCGTTATCGGAGCGGTTTTTACAGGCTATGCCATTTTAGATGGTTTCGATTTAGGAGCAGGTGCCATTCATTTACTTTTCAAAAAAGAAGAAAGCAGAAGAATCGCCCTCAATGCCATTGGACCGGTTTGGGATGGCAACGAAGTATGGTTGGTAATTGGTGGGGGAGCATTATTTGCGGGTTTTCCAGAAGTATATGCTACATTATTGTCTGCTTTTTATATTCCCTTTATGTTGTTTTTGATGGTGCTGATTTTGCGTGCCATTGCCATAGAATTCAGAAGTAAAGAAACCATGCTTTGGTGGCGACAACTATGGGATATTATTTATTCGATTTCAAGTATGATGATTGCTTTTCTATTAGGCGTTGTATTAGGAAACCTTATTCAAGGTATTCCGATTGATGAGAATTTTGAATACCAAGGAGATTTTGTACAATTATTGAATCCTTACGCCTTACTGACGGGTTTAACTACTTTAGCATCTTGCACGATGCACGGTTCAATATATTTAGTAATGAAAACCGAAAAAAGACTTTATACCAAATTATCTATTATGGTAAGTGATACCAGTCGCTTTTTTGTGGTTTGTTATATCTTGCAAACAATGGTAACATTGGTATATTTTCCTAGTATGTCAGCTACATTCAAAGCCCATCCTACACTCTTTGCCGTGCCTTTGATTACAGTTTTGATTATCATCAACACCCGAATACTGTTAGAAAAAGGAAAATATATGTTGGCATTTATGTCTTCTGCATTTACGATGGCATCACTTTTGGTGACGGTAGCGATGAACTTATTTCCCAAAATCATCCATTCAACCATCAATCCAGCCTACTCAATTACCATTTATAATGGAGCTTCTTCTGAAAAATCGTTGTCGATTATTTTGCTCTTTGCCACAATTGGCGTACCGATTGTAGCTACTTATACTTTCTTTGTATTCTGGACATTTAAAGGGAAAGTAAAGTTGGATGAGAGTTCTTATTAGGATTTAGTGAGTTGTGAATTAGTGATTGGGGGGATATTTTATAAAGATATTTGCTCCCTTTTCTATACTAAGCATTAATTTTTAATGTAGTGGCAATCCCTTGCGGTTGCCATTCCATATTGTGGCAAACGAAAACGGCAACCGCAAGGGATTGCCACTACAAGTTCTGAATATCTCAATCTTGCAATGATTGAAAGAAAATCTATATTGAAATTAAAGTATTGGCAGAAATACCTAAGTTTTTGTGTAAATTCCTAATCATTTTAAGGCTTAACTGTCTTTTTCCGTTCAATACTTCAGACACTCTATTTTCTCCGCCAAAATATTTTGCTACGTCTTTTTGATTTAATTCTAATTCTGCCATTCTGTATTTGATTGCCTCAATAGGATTTGGTTTTGGAATTGGAAAATGTTTCTTTTCATATTCGCTTGCCAAAATAGTAATAGCTTCTAATATTTTTTCTTCCTCAGAACCTTCAGGACATTCTAAAAGTAACTCAATAAGCTCATTTGCTTCCGCAAATTCTTGTTCATTGGTAATTGGCTTGATTTGAATTTTAGTTTCCATTTGTCTAAATGTTTGAAATGTCTTTTATTTTGTCATATTCTTTATGAGTACCTAAAAATCTAACGTAAACAGCAAAGAATTTGTACCTAACATAAGCAACTAATCTGTATTTATTTAGGGCGATATTAAAAACAATTCTACCGTTTCCTACTATATCTGCTCCTTTAAAATCTTCAATAATTTGATTAGGGTTTTCATAGGTGTTTTCTTCCATCTTCTCATACCAAATTTCCAGAGAAGTTCTTGCATCAGGGTATTTGTCCCAAAATTCTTTTAGCGTTTTATGTGAATAAATCCTCATTATTACAAATATAATCAAATTAGTTCCACAATTTGGGAAGTATTCTTTAAAAAAACTAATCGAAACAAATGTTGTTCAGAAAAGATGATAATTGCCTTAAAGCGTAGCGGCAATCCCTTGCGGTTGCCGTTCCACAGGCAAACAAAAACGGCAACCGCAAGAGTTGCCGCTACACGATATTTTAGGCAAGGACAATTCATCATTCAAAACTCCTCACTCACTTCGCCATTTCCCGAATTTGTACTTCTAAGGCTTCGGCTTTGCTTTGTGCTTCTTCCAAAGGTAAACCTTTATTCATTTCTGGACGTGAATGTCCGATATTCGTTAGCCAAGCGTCTTTTAAAATATTTTGTCTTTCAGTAATCAGTTTTATAAAAGCATCTGGGTTTTCAATATTAGTAAGTGTTGCTTGAATCGTTCCTGCTTTGATGATTTCTTTTGCTCCTAAGTGCATCAAAATGCTTTTTGCCATAATCCAATGCCCTGCTTCGGCTGGGTGAATGCCATCATTTGCCAAAGCAAAAGAGGTTTCAATACCTAATCTTTGGTCTAATCTACGATGTGCATCCAATATCCTTTGCATCGGATAATGCACATCTATTACTTCCCATTTTTCTTTTTTGGCTTGTTCTATCAACCAATTTGAATATACATCTAAGACATCAGCATAGCCAATTTTCTTGCCTTTTACTTCATCGTAAATCGGTGGTGTCAGGTGGATTATTTTTGCCCCAGAAGCCACTACTTTGTCGTGCAACCATTGAATGCCATCTTTAAACTTCTGAAAACGGACTAAATCTAAAGGTAAATAAATGCCGTCGTTCATGCCATAAGAGGCAAAGACTAAATCGGGTTTTGTTTTTGCTAATACTCTTGATAGGCGTTCGTGCAAATCTGGTCGGGGAAATCTTCCGTCGGCATGACCATCTTCCGACAATCCCGAAACAGTTTCACTGGGCAATCCAACATTGATAAATTCAATCTTTTGATTGGGAAAATGAGCAATACAATATGCCTCAATGTCATTGACATAATTGCCTGCGTAAGTAATGCTATTGCCCAGAAATAATACTTTTTTAATTTCTGGTTTAAACAATGGCTGTGGTGCTACTTGTGCAAAAGCGATTGATGCTACTAAAATAAGGAATAGAGAAAAAATACTTTTTTTCATGTTTTGGTTAATTTACTGAATCTCGAACTGATACGTTCCTGCTGTTAATGTATTAATTTTTAATTGTTTATGCGTAATGGAAATACTTTTTTCTACTACCGAATACTGCTTTTGAATATGCTGATTGGTTTTTACATTCAGTAAAACTGTTGCCGTTGCATTAGCAGGAATGGTGATAGTATAGACAATCTTCTCTCCTACCCTTTTCCATGAAGAAATAATTTTGCCTTGCGGACTATCATGCGAAGCTTCAAAAGCGTTTAGGTTTTCTACAAAATTAGGTGCTAAAATGATATTTTTAAAACCCGCCTGAGAAGCATCAGGTTTGATTCCCCCGATGCCTTTGTACAACCAAGCTCCAATTTCACCAAACATAATATGATTCATTGAAATATCGCTTTTGGCATCAATCGGCCAATTTTCAAACAGTGACGTTGCCCCGTTGACAATCCACCAGCCCCAAGAAGGAAAGGTTTCTTGCGAAGCGATTTTATACGCTACATCGGCATAACCATTTTCACTTAAAGCATTCAAAATAGCTTTTGTACCCAATAAGCCTACATCTAAATGGTTGTTGTCGGCTGTTACTCGCTTTGCTAAGTTTTCAGCTACTTTGGCTTTCAATTCTTCTGGCACTAAACCCCAACACAGCGGAACGCTTAGTTCTGTCTGGAATCCGCTTCCGTAAATGCCTGTTGTTTTGTTGAGGTACTTGTTGTTGAAAGCTGTTTTTATCTTTTCTGCCAAAGCTGAATACTTTTCATAATCGGCGGTTTTGCCAAATAGCTTGGCGGTTTTTGCCAAGATGCTGGCATCTACAAAATAGTAAGCCGAAGAAGTTAATTCAACTGGTGATTTTGATTTGACAGGCACCCAGTCGCCCAAGCCCCAAGTCGTTAATCCGTTTGGACTAATGGATTCTATATGATTGACATAGCGTTTGAGGTTTTCGTAATTGTCTGCCAAAATCTTGGTATCGCCATAAAACAAATAGATATTCCAAGGAATAATGGCGATGGTACTTGTCCAGTCTGGGCCATTTCCCCATTCATAACCCCAACCGTCAGTAGGAATAATAGAAGGCAAAACGCCATTGGCTTGTTGTTCGTCACGATGGTCGGCAAGCCATTTTTCGTAAATCGTAATGCCGTCAAAATTATATAATCCCGTTTCGCTGGCGATATGGGCATCGCCCGTCCAACCATTTTTCTCTCTTTGTGGACAGTCGGTCGGATAACCAAATAGATTCGACAAGTAAGAAACATTCGTAGCCGCCCAAATTTTATTAATGGTCGGGTTAGAGGTAGTCACATTTCCAGCCACAGGTACATCACTGTGCATAAAATAGCCCGAAAGACTTTCTTTCGTCAATTGAATCGGCTGCGAACTCGTTACTTCTACATATTGAAAACCCTTATAATTGAAATGTGGCATAAAACTTTCTTCGCCTTTCCCCGAAAGTATAATGATGTCCGTTTGGAAAGGGTCTTTATCATCCGTCGGGCGATAATGCACATCAATATTTGATAAATCCGCTCTTCCGTTCGGGTATAACCTTTCAGCGTGCTTCAAGCGTAAAACCGTACCCGCTTTGCCCGAAACTTTAATTTTACTTACGCCCGAAATGTTTCTGCCCAAATCAAAAACAAAGGTACTATCATTGATTTTATTTAAACTTTTGCTCGAAATTTCTTCTACATTTCTAATCGGATGCAAAGCCTGAGCGACGATATTGTTGGAAGGAGCAGTTCTAAAAATTACCTCTTTCCAATGTTTATCATCAAAATTAGCTTTGTTCCAATCGGCTTGCTCCAGTCTGGCATCGTAATGTTCTGCCGTGTAAATACTATTGAAAATAATCGGACTCAAAGCCGTTTTCCAATCCTTGCCCGTAGCAATTACTTCGCTTGTTCCATCGGCATATTTCACCCGAATATCCATGCAAAAAGTGGGACGACCACGCCAAGGTGCTTCGTGAAAATACCAAACGGCTGTCGATTGATGATTGTACCAACCATTGCCCAAGAGTACACCAATGGCATTTTTGCCCGATTGTAATTGCTTCGTCACATCGTGCGTCACATACAAAGTACGTCTATCAAAACGAGTGTACATCGGGTCGAGGCGGTGATTACTGATTTTTTCACCATTGATATACAATTCATACAAACCAGCCACGGCAATATAGGCACGTGCCGAAACGATTTTTTTGTTGCTCTGAAAACTCTTTCTAAAATAAGGAGCAGGCTTGGTATTTACCTCCCTCGAATCGCTAATCCAAGCACCTTGCCAATTACTCATGTTCATCATGCCCGTTTCAAAAGTGGCAATGTCAGAAATCGTCGTTTGTCCATCTTTATCCCAAATCTTTACACGCCAAAAGTATTTAGTAAAAGCCTGCAAAGCCTTGCCTTGATAGCTCACTAAGGTTTGGGAAGTGTTTTTTTGACCAGTATTCCATTCATTCGCAATGCCTTTGCTTAAAGCCAAAGAATCAGTATTGACCAAAACCTGATACGCCTTTTGTTTTGCCCCTTTTCGGGCATCCGCCAACTGCCAAGTAAATCGTGGCGAAGGTGCATCAATTCCCAAAGGATTGACCAAATACTCACACTGCAAAGCCCTGAGTTGGCAAGGCGTATTGCCCAAAATACCTTGACCAAGCAACAAAAAAGCAGATAAAATACAAAGACGCATGGAAGAAAATGGAAGGTTCATAGCTGTTTATGAGTAAATCTAAATATAAGAGCAAGGAAATTACGGTAGAAAATATTAGAAGCTATTCTCTTTTGTGGGTTAAATTCCTTCCTGCAACATGCAGGAAAGAATTTCAGCGTATTATTTTGTTCCTGCAACGTGCAGGAAGGA
This sequence comes from Arcicella lustrica, assembly GCF_034930985.1. Lineage (NCBI taxonomy): Bacteria > Pseudomonadati > Bacteroidota > Cytophagia > Cytophagales > Flectobacillaceae > Arcicella > Arcicella lustrica. Next base: position 80,706 of record NZ_JAYGIM010000006.1, on the reverse strand, counting down.
ATTTCAACGCATCTTTTTGCTCCTGCAATGTGCAGGAAGGAATTATCATTCGATGTTTTGCTCCTGCAACTTGCAGGAAGGAATTTCAGCGTATCTTTTTGCTCCTGCAACGTGCAGGAAGGAATCATCACTCGATGTTTTGCTCCTGCAATGTGCAGGAAGGAATTATCACCCGATGTTTTGCTCCTGCAACGTGCAGGAAGAAATTACCGTATAATAAATTCTGAGTAAAAAGATGTTTTAGGGTTTTTATGTTTAGGGTTAAAGTGATACTTTTAGGGGATTGGACGGTTTGTATATTTTAACTATGCCAGAGTTTTCATAAAACTTTTGTATAGTTGCAAGTTGTTTGAATTTTAAACTAACCAAAATAAATGAAGGGGCAAAAAGAGAAATTAATAGAAAGTATAAATCTCTATTTAAGAAAAAATAAACTTGACAACGACACAAAAATATATAGCATTGAGCAATGGAGAGAACGAAATGAAGAACATCTAAACGATAGTGATTTTGTAATTGTATCAGAAGGGGGACTTAATTTCATTTTGAATTATGGTGATTCTGATGAGTTCGACGAATTAATAGAATCATTTGGGTATTATATGGAAATGGGGCATAGTTGGAGTTATGGTTTTTATTTTGATGGAGTTACTAAGGAGAATAAAAATTTAGGAAACATAAACTATTTTGAAAAATTAAAAGATGAAAGATGGATACTTAAACGAAATAAAGTAAGAGTAAAAGCTAATTTTGAATGTCAAGATTGTGGTAATACAAGTAACTTAGAAGTTCATCATTGCTACTATAAATATGGCTTGGAGCCTTGGCAATACCCAATTGACGCCTTAAGATGTTTGTGTTCAAAATGTCACGAGGAAAGAGGAATAGTTGAAATGGAATTAAGAGCCAGAATGGCTGACCTGAAGACACAAGATTTAAAAATTATTTCTGAATTGCTTTATGGAGGGATTAATTATTATCCACAAAATAAAGTTTTAGATTTAATCCAGTATCTAAAATTAAGTATAGATGCGTTAAAAACTGAACAACAATAGTACAAAATAACCTCGGCTATTCAAACACTTCTCTCAAATTGAACGATAAATACAATGCAGACGCTGTCTGCAAAGCGAGTAATTGTTAAGTGAAACAACACCAAAAACAAAAGTCCCGATAGGGACAATATATCGGTAGAAAACCACAAGACCATTGCCCAAACATAGTTCCGCAGGAACGAAATATACCGTTCCTACGGAACTATGATTATCTTTCACAAAACATTTCTACCGATATTTTACTCCTACGGAGTATTGAGCTACTCGGTTATTTCAAAGTATTTTAACCAACATAATTTCACAATCAATGAATTTCAGTTTGACTTATGTACTTGATAGGCAATACTATGAAGAAGCTTATCGGGAAATGATTTCTTCATTAAAGCTAAAAAAATATGAGCCTGTTTTTGCAATCATTATGATAGTTTTTGGAATAGGTTTGTATTTATTGGATAAAAATAATAAGCTAAGTATATTTCCTTTGGTCTTTATTTGTCTGGGGATTTACGAGTATTACAAGGTTCACTATGAGAAGAAAAAGTGGCTAAAAGATAGATTAGATAGTAGAGTATTCAACCAGCCAATGACTCTTGAGTTTAATGAAGCCACGATAAAACACAGTAGCACCTTCGCTGATGGAGAGTTTAAATGGGATGGTCTTAAAGACATCGTTAAAACAAAGAATGGCATTCTTTTAAAGCCTGAAAATGGTGTAAGTATATATTTACCCGATAAAATATTTAGAAGTAGCGAAGAAATTGAATTTATTCTTTCCAGAAAGAAAGGGGAAAAACACAAAAGCTAATGCTGGCAATATTTCCCTCGCTGTTCAAAGTATTCTTTCGAATTGAAAGATAAAGTAAAATGCAGACGCTGTCTGCAAAGCGAGTAATTGTTAAGGGAAACAACAGCAAGAACAAAAGTCCCGATAGGGACAGTATATCGGTAGAAAACCGCAAGACCATTTTCCCAAACATAGTTCCGTAGGAACGAAATATACCGTTCCTACGGAGGGTATATTAAACATCCTTTACTTCAATACCATATTTAGGCAGTTCATGCCTTATTTCTTCGTATATTTTTAGCCATTCTTGATAGCCTTCCTCAATCTGCAATTCCGTACAACTTGCAAAGTTGGCGTGCTTACGTGTAAATTCTAACTCTTCTTCGACTTTCATTAATAAAAGCTCTGGTGAGGGAATGAATACAGTATGCAATCGATGATTGTTTTCTTTAAGTTTATTGGATAGATACAACATCTGTTTGATATTTTCACAGGCATAACTTACTAAAACATCAGTTGCTTTATCGTTTAATTCTTCACATAATATATCTAATATTTTTTCTGGTTTCCCTTCAAATAACTCATATCTATGTAAAATATGCTTATTGAAAAAATCTCCCATTATTATTTTTTCAATATTAGGAATATTATCAAAGTAAGGTTCAGTTGTCCTTAAACCTAATGTTATAAATACATTCATAAATAAAAATATTAATTTATTTCTCAATATTGCCTTTTGTTACGCTTTACCAATTGGTGAAATGCCATTGCGTATCCTCCAACTACTAAGTACTCGACTTGGTGTTGATTCAATTGAGATATAAAATCTTCAAAGTCTGGTTCAAGTGTCATTACTTCATTGTTTTTTGAGAAGAAATAGTTTTATCCATTCTTTGTAAGGGTTTTAGATTTTGATTCACCAGAAAGGTAACTGCTGCTAAACGTTCTTGAGGTGTCTTACTCTGCCAAAAGCTAAAATCTTCAAGAGCTTGGTTACTGTTTTTCAAATCAGTTTGGTTAAAAACCATCGCTATTTTTCTTCTCATAATTCCTTATATTTGACAAATAAAGGTACAAAATTTACCACGCTGTTTCAATCCTTACTTACTTTTGGTTTCAAACTCAGCCTACAAATTATTCTAAACACACATAAACAAGCATCATCATGAAAAAAAGCCTCTTAATCCTTTGCCTATTGATTGTCAATTGTACTTTCGGACAAAGTAAACAAGCCCTTACGGACGAACAAAGACTCAATAAATGTATCGCTGAAAATACCAATTACTTTACTTTCGACGGACAAAAACCCAATGGAAAAGGATGGACAATCCTTGAGAATCTTTTTGCCGAAAATCAATTTGTGGCTTGGGGCGAATACCATAATTCGCCAATGCTTTCTCAGCTGACAAGCTTTGCTTTGGAAAGTGCTTCAAAGAATGGCTATAAAACTTGGTGTGTTGAAACAAGTCCGTTCGTGGCATCGGAATTAATGAAAATTGCTAAAACCAGTAATCCTTTAGAAACGATTCAAAGTTTTTCAAAAGAGAATCATATCAGACCTACCTTTCCTTTTTTTGAAAGTAAGGAAGACATACAAATGCTACAAACAGCCAACAAATTGAATTATACTATTTGGGGAATTGACCAAGAATTTCAAATGACATTTCCTTATTGTATCAACAAATTGTATAACAGAGTCCCGAATTCGTTGAAACAACAGTATAAACCCGTTGCTGATAGCCTGTTGGCTAAATGGTGGATGCCTAACGGGAAACTGTTAGATAGTTTAACAAAAGTAGTGAAGTCGCCAAGTTTAAAACAATTAGCCAATGAAATTAAAATCTCAAAAGAGATTTATTACGAAGGCGACAATGCCAAAAGAGCAAGCTTGATGAAAAGTAATTTCTATAAATATTATGACGCTCTGAAGACTAAAGATGAAAAAATATTTTTCAAAATGGGAAGTAATCATTTAGCAAGAGGCATGAATTTAATAACAAAAGTTTACGATATAGGAAATGCCATTTTTGAAGTAGCAGAACATAACAAAACTAATTTTGCCAATGTTTATTGTATGGTGAGATATACCACTGAAAAAGGCAAAATCATTGATGATTTTGAAAGTAATGATAACGAAAACCCAAAAGTATTTTCAAAATTATACGACAAAGAGAAATGGGTTTTGGTTGATATAAGAAGCCTTAGACGTAGGATTAAATATGATGGCTCGCTGACAATGGATACCTATCGTTTAATTGAAAAATACGATTTTGTATTAGTTTCGTCAGAGATTATGCAATAAAAATACTTTATTTCACAATTTCCTATTATACTTCGACCAATATCCAAAAAATCTCAATTTACTATGAAAAAAATTCTTTCATTAATACTTTTTATCTGTTGTTTTCAACTAACTAAAGCGCAAATTCTGTCCGATTCGATGATGATTGAAAACCATTCTCGAAGCTTCTATTATCTGCCTACGAATAAAGCTAAAGCTTCTTTAGTGTTTGTTTTGCATGGCTCGCAAGGCGACGGAATGCTTATCCGAAAGTATGGAAATTATGAGCCTACCAAAAAGTTTGAAGAATTGGCGGCTAAAGAAAATATACTCTTGGTTTTTCCAAATGGCTACAAACGTTATTGGAATGAATGTAGAAAAACAGCAAATTCAGCCGCTAATCAAGAGAACATCAATGAAGAAGCTTTTTTCGGACAAATGATTAGTTATTTCAAAGAGAAATATCAAATTGATGAGAAGAAAGTATTTGCTGTTGGTACTTCTGGCGGTGGACACATGGCATATAAATTAGCGCTGACGATGCCCGAAAAGTTTAGAGCCATCACAGCAATCGTTGCTAATTTACCTGATACAAACAATTTTGACTGTGCTGAAAAAAGAATAGCGAAACCAGTAATGATTGTCAATGGTACTTTAGATCCAATTAATCCATATCAAGGTGGAGAAGTAAAACTTGGTCCGACAGTAAATTTAGGTTTCGTTCGTTCAACTGACCGCACTTTTGATTATTGGGCAAGTCTTGCAGGTTACAAAGGCGAGCCAAGCTTGGAAAAATTACCTGATAATGACCCGAACGATCATAAAACCATTGAAAAATATACTTTCAAAGAAAAGAAAAAACCAGAAGTAACTTTATTGAAAGTAATCGGCGGGAAACACGATTATCCTAATGATATTGATGTATATTTAGAAGCTTGGGCTTTTTTTATGCGGAATTAAATGTAATTTTTCTTTGGCAAGAACCAAATGTGTTGGCTGGTACAATATTTCAATAAAAAGTATGTTTAGCCTAAAACAACTCAATTAAGTTAAAACATGACAACAGAAATTCTGATTTCACTCATTACGCTTATCGTTCTCGAAATCGTTTTAGGTATCGACAACATTATTTTTATTTCTATTTTATCCGACAAACTTCCTGCTGAAAAGCGCAAAAAAGCTCGTTTAGTTGGTTTAAGTTTGGCTTTAATTACTCGTTTGATTTTACTGGCAGGTATTAGCTGGATTATGAAACTTGACAAAACGCTATTTACTATTTCGGATATAGATTTTTCTGGAAAAGATTTAATTCTGATTGTCGGAGGTTTGTTTTTATTGTACAAGAGTAACAAAGAAATTTTTGAAAAAACAGAAGATGAACATGACGACAAGCCCTTTATTTATACTTCGTTCTCAAAGATTATTGGGCAAATCATTATCTTAGATTTGGTATTTTCAATCGACAGTATCATCACTGCGGTTGGTTTAGTAGATGAACTTTGGGTGATGTATACAGCAGTAATTGTGTCGATTTCAATTATGATGATGGTGGCGGGTGCAATCAGTAATTTTATCAGTAAACATCCATCTTTGAAGATTTTAGCCCTTTGTTTTTTGATGATGATTGGCGTAACGTTGATTGCCGAAGGTTTAGCTTTTCATATTCCAAAACAATATATTTATTTCTCAATGGCATTTTCTTTCTTAGTGAATGTAATTCAGATTAGAAAAAGTGCAAAATAGATACAATATGATGAGTTATCCAGAATTTTCACTTTAAATAGCGAGTTTTTAAAATTCTTGGATTTGTTCTCGTCCTTACTTTTTGTCTTGATACAAAAAGTAACAAAAAAATCAAGAATTCCTAAACTCGCTCCGCTCAAACAGTAGGAATTCATTACTCATCAATCATAAAAAAGCGGTCGAAATTAGTTTTTCGACCGCTTTTTTATAACTTTAAAATTCAGGATGACTTATATTTCTTACTTTTCTTTACGTTCAATTTCTCTCAAATTCTCTAATTTCTTATTTCTCAAGAAGCCCGTAATATCTTCAAAATGTTCTTTTACTCGCTTGTTGCCGAATTCAAATACTTTGTTAGCTAATCCGTCTAAGAAATCTCTATCGTGAGAAATCAAGATGATTGTTCCTTCAAAACTCTTCAAAGCATCTTTCAAAATATCTTTGGTTTTTAAATCCAAGTGGTTAGTTGGCTCATCCAGAATCAGCAAATTCACAGGCTCAAGTAACAATTTCACCATTGCCAAACGAGTTTTTTCTCCCCCAGATAATACTCTAACCTTTTTGTTAACGCTATCGCCACCAAACATAAATGCCCCCAAAATATCTTTGATTTTAGTACGAACTTCGCCCACTGCAATATTATCAATCGTTTGGAAAACCGTTAAATCTTCATCCAACAAAGAAGCTTGATTCTGAGCAAAATAGCCAATCATGGAATTATGACCTAATTTCAAATCACCTTCAAAAGGAATTTCGCCCATAATAGCTTTTACCATTGTTGACTTACCTTCACCATTTTTTCCTACAAAAGCTATTTTTTCACCTCTTTCAATAGTCAATGAAGCATCTTTGAAAACGACATGGTCATCATAACTTTTACTGACATTATCGACAATAACAGGATAATTACCTGAGCGTGGAGCAGGTGGAAATTTCAAGTTCAAGGCAGAAGTATCTATTTCATCTACTTCTACGATTTCAATCTTCTCCAACATTTTTACTCTTGACTGTACCTGCAAAGTTTTTGAGTACGTTCCTTTGAAACGGTCGATAAACTCTTGGGTTTCAGCAATCATTTTTTGCTGGTCATTGAATTGCTTTTGTTGCTGTTCCTGACGCTCTTTTCTGAGTTGTAAATACTGAGAATAATTTACTTTATAATCGTAAATCCGTCCCATCGTCAGTTCAATGGTGCGGTTGGTAATATTATCAACGAAAGCTCTATCGTGAGAAATTACGATAACGGCTTTGGCATTATTAATCAAGAAATCCTCTAACCATTGGATAGATTCAATATCCATGTGGTTGGTTGGCTCATCTAATAAAATTAAATCTGGGTTTTGAAGAAGTATTTTCGCCAACTCAATTCTCATTCGCCAGCCACCACTAAATTCACTGGTTTGGCGAGTAAAATCTGACCGTAAAAAGCCTAAACCTAAAAGTGTTTTTTCTACTTCTGCATCAAAATTGATTTCTTCAATAGAATAATATTTTTCACTCAATTCAGAAACTTTTTCGATGATGTGCATATACTCATCTGATTCATAATCAGTTCTAGTTTCAAGCTGAGTATTCAATTCATCAATTTCTGCTTTCATGTTCAATACTGTCGAGAAAGCTTTAGAAGTTTCTTCAAAAACAGTACTGTTATCTTCCGTGAGTAAGTGCTGAGGTAAATAAGCAATTACGGCATCGCCCGGAGCTGAAATTTTGCCTCTGGTGGCTTTATCAACGCCTGCTATAATTTTCAAAAGCGTAGATTTTCCCGCTCCATTTTTCCCCATCAGGGCTACTTTATCTTTATCGTTGATGTTGAAAGTGACATCACTAAAAAGAGCTCTTCCACCGAACTCTACCGCTACGTTATCTATTGAAATCATTGTATTTTTTTATGATGTGCAAAGATAAGGAAAAACAAAGTTTTTTATAAATCTGTTTGGTAATCCCTTTAGGTTCCTAAATTGAAGAGCAGTAGAATTAAACATTTCTTGTGTAGCGGTAATCCTTTACGGTTACCGCATATTCAAAACGGCAACCGCAAGGGATTGCCGCTACAATCTATCTTTTGAAAATCCAACATCGAAAAATCATTCTTCTAATTTAGGTTTTGAAGCCGATTTTGCTTGGTTCAAACGGTAACTTAAAGTCAAATTGATTTGTCTTTGTCTTGGTAAAAAATCTCTGTTTGAATAAAAATTTACACCTTCAGTAATTGTTCTTACTCTTCTGCTATTGAAAACATCCAAAATATTTAAAGTAAGCGTACCTTTTCCTTTAAACACATCCTTATTCATCGCCAAATCGGTATAAAATAAATAGCCTCGTCTTCCTTGTGCCAATTGTTGTGGCGCTTCATAATTCGCACGTACTTGTAAATCCACGCCTTTAGGTAAATTAAATTTGGAAGTTTGTCTGGTAAACCAACTGTAAGTATCACTTTTATAATTGCTTGAAACGTTTGAACCATCGGTAATGGCTCTGAAAAAGCTCCAGCTAAAATCTAATTTCCACCATTTGGCTGGCGAGTAAGTGGTGGCGAATTCAGCTCCGTAAGAATTTTGTCCAAGCAAATTCAAGGGTAAAGTCGTAGAAATTCCAGATGAGTTAACAGAACGAATCGACTCAATTTTACCAGATGTTTGTCGGTAATAAAGTGAAGAAGAAAACGAACCTTTTTCAAAATACTTCAAATGCCCCAACTCAAAAGCATTGGTAAATTCTGGATTCAAATTGGGGTTTCCGCTGAAATAATTTCTTTGGTCAGAAAAAGTAACGAAAGGACTCAAATCGTTATAAGTTGGTCTTCTTACTCTTCTTGAATAAGAAATTTGCAAGGCATTTTCATTCGCCAAATTCATCGTAAAATGTGTACTTGGAAATAAATTAGCATACTCTCTTGGATTTACTTCATTGGTTTGCTTCAAGGTCGTTGTCACATTCGTCAATTCTGCTCGCAAACCTACTTGATACGAGAATTTCTTGGTTTTGTTACCGATAATTCCGTAAGCTGCTGAGATATTTTCGTTGTAAACAAAATTATTGGTGAGCCCAGCGAGTGGCTCAAAATTACCTGAAGCATTTTGTTGTGTCACACTATAATCGTTGGTCATATCTCTGAAACTGGTTCGCAAGCCAGTTTCAATTTTTCCTTCTTTCCCAATTGGCTGAATATAATCTACTTGTAATAAAATCTGCTTTTCCGCTTCATCATTAAGCGATTTTTGCAATTTGGTATTAGCCGAATTAGGTTTTCCATCCGCCCAAAATCCATTTTGTTTGAAAGTTTGGTCAGAACGTTCCCAATAATCTAAATAGCGAATATCAGTTACCAATTCCTGACCTTTTTTATCGAAACTTTTCTTGTAAGTAATTGAATATTCTGAATTGGGTTCAGTTTCAGTTTCATCTTGTTGACGATAAGTAATCGTATGTAAAGTTTCCGTTTTATTATTAGAATCATCGTAACGGAAATCTGTAATGCGTCGCACATCGCTTCTTCTTAATAAATATGACGCCGTGAAAATATCTTTATCCGTCAAGAAAAAATCTAATCCACCTTTGATATTATTGTTCAAACCTTTCACACTTCCGCTATTGGTTTGATTCAAGGTAAAAGTTGTATCGTTCGAAAACACATTTTGAAATAATGTACCATTTCCTCTTAAATCACGATACGAAATGCCATAATTGACGAAGAAATTGACTTTTCGGTGACGATAATTGACATTTGCCGAAACGCCATAATTAGCAGGATTTCCAGAAATTAATTCAAATGAGCCATTGAAACCTTGTTTTTGCTCTTTTTTCAGAATGATATTAATAATGCCCGACATTCCCTCTGCTTCATATCGTGCCGAAGGATTTGTGATAATTTCTACTTTTTCAATCAAACTTCCTTGTAATTGTTGTAAGCCAGCACCTCCTTTGAAACTGACTAAACCCGACGGTTTTCCATCAATCAAAATCCTGACATTATCACTTCCACGCAATTTTACACCACCTTCGGCATCCACAGAAATGGAAGGAATATTACTAAGAATATCCGAAGCCGAACCGCCAGCATTCGATAAATCTTTGCCGACGTTAAAAATCTTTTTATCCAAAGCCAAGACCATCGTACTTTTTTCGGCTTGCACCACCACTTCATCCAAAGTACTGCTTGAAGCAGCCAATTGAATCAATCCTAAATCGATTGTCTTCTTTTCTTTCGATAAAGTAAAAACTGCCGATTTAAAAGATTTATAACCAATAAATTCAACCAAAGCATAATAAGTACCGTAAGGATTTTGAATAGAAAATTCTCCTGCATCATTCGCAATATTGCCCCCAACTAACTTTTGGTCGGCATTATTAAAAATTCTTATGGTTGAAAAACTCAAAGCTGTAGCTGTTTGAGCATCCTTTACTTGTCCTTTTACCGTTCCTTGTGCAAAACCTAAAAAGGGCATAAAAAGTAGAAGTATAAAGGGAAAACATTTATGAAATTGTTGGGAGTATGGCATCTTTAAAATTTAGCGATTCATTTGATAAAAGGATGAGGTATTTTTTACTAAAAAATGGTTCGCAATTTAGAAAAGTAATATAACTTTTGTATTGGGAATTATAGGGAACACTGATAATCCATTACCTAAAATCTATTTGAAAAACTTTTACTTAAAACAAAAGTCGTTTCATTCCCTTTTTTACTGTTACAGCTTTGGTGTCCGTCTTTGTCTTATTATTTTTATCAGTGTAAACTTTTTTTCTATTTTGTAAGTTTATACATCATACAAATAAAATCATGTTAAATTTACATCTCTAAACAAAATGCTTTTAATATTATCTAACAGCGTTAAATTATTTATTTTATAGAAATGGCAAGTAAGGACAGGATATTAAGGTTAAAGGAAGAAACCCGCAATAATATATTAGATGCAGCATGTAAAATTGTGAAGGAAGAAGGATGGCAGGGCTTGAGTTTACGAAAAATTGCTGATGCCATAGAATATACTGCTCCTATTATTTATGAGTACTTTGCCAATAAAGAAGCAATCCTTCAAGAATTAACCAAACAAGGTTATTTAGTTCTTAATAAAGATTTAATTTCAGCAAAACAAAGTAAAGAGAATCCAACTGAACAATTGGAAGCTATGTGGTTGGCTTACTGGAACTTTGCTTTCGAAAACAAAGAAATGTACCAATTAATGTTTGGGGTTGAAATGACAACCTGCCACATGGTAGCATTTCCAGAAGTACAAACACCTTATGACTTGTTTACTGAAACAATTATTGAAGTAATGGGTGATAAAAATGCTGATGATGATACTATTTGTCAGAAATATTATACTTATTACTCTGTGGTTCATGGTCTGATTTCAATCAATTTGGTTGGAAATGGTTTGCCGAACGACATGAATCTTCAAATATTAAAAGACGCCATTATTGGAATTACAAGGTCGTTAAATTAATCTCAAATTTCATTTTCAAAAAATTCGAGCAATTGGCTTAATGATTTAAATTTTCTTCATCCGTTATTTTTCTTGAAGTATTTTATTTAACACTGTTAAATTATTTATTCTCATTAATGAACTAAAAATATTCAATATTGATTTTATATAATAAGCGACAATATTTTTTTGAATTATTACTTAACACTGTTAAATAATTAATTAAGATTAAATTCCCTCAAATTTTAAACTAAATAATCCTTATGAATCAACATCCTAAACACAGCAGTAATGTATTTCAAGGCAAATGCACTACAAACAATTAAAACAAAGTTTTTAAAAATTACATTAAGTCAATTCATTTTAACAAATCAAATTAGTCATGAAGAATATATTCTTAGGTGTATTAATCCTTTATACTTTATCTGCTTGTTCAGAAAAGAAACCTATAGTCCAGACCGTTACCGCTCCTTCATTACCTGTTATCAACATTAACAGTACATCAGCACTAACTATTTCTGAATATCCTGCTTCCATTCAAGGAGCAGTAAATGTTGAAATTCGCCCACAAATAAGTGGAAATTTAGAAAAAGTATTTGTTGACGAAGGCGTATATGTAAACAAAGGTCAGTCCCTTTTCAAAATCAATGATTTACCTTTCCGTGCGCAACTAAATAGCGCTATTGCTAGCCTTCATGCCGCTGAGTCGGCCGCTATCAATGCCCAACTGGAAGTAGATAAATTAAGCCCATTGGTACAAAACAAAGTTGTTTCTGAATATCAATTGAAAACAGCACAAGCCAATTATAAAACAGCTTTAGCCAATATTGCTCAAGCCAAAGCGATAGTAAATACTGCTGAAATCAACTTAGGTTATACTTTGATTAAAGCTCCAGTAAGCGGTTTTATCGGAAGACTTCCTAAAAAGCAAGGTAGTTTGGTCTCGTCTGCTGATATTGAAGCGTTGACCCAACTTTCGGATGTTCATGAAGTTCATGTATATTTCTCATTGGGTGAAAGTGATTTTATCGCCTTTAAATCACAATATGAAGGCTTTTCAATCAGTGATAAAATCAAAAACCTTCCGCCAGTTTCGTTAATACTTCCAGATAATTCTGTGTATTCTGAAAAGGGAAGAATTGATATGATAGATGGGCAATTTGATAAAAATACAGGTGCTATTGCCTTACGTGCGACTTTTCCAAATACAAAAGGATTGCTTCGTTCGGGTAATACAGGCAAAGTAAATCTGAGCGTTCAGCATGAAAATGCCTTGTTGATTCCTCAAGAAGCAACTATCGAAATACAAGATAAAATATTTGTTTTTACGGTTGATAAAAGTAATAAAGTAAGCAAACAGCCCATCACAATTGCTGGAAAAAGTGGAACCAATTATTTAGTAAAAGAAGGCATAAAAGACGGGAATAGAATTGTATTCAAAGGTTTCGAAAATTTGCAAGAAGGCACTATCATTGCGCCTGAAAATACTGATAAAGAAGTTGCAAAAAACTAATTCACAAGTTATTCAATATCCATTATGTTTAAGAAATTTATAGACAGGCCAGTGTTGGCAACTGTCATATCCATCCTATTGGTAATCCTAGGTGTTTTAGGCCTTGCTAAATTACCATTACAACAATTTCCTGATATTGCTCCGCCAGCAGTACAGGTAATGGCAATGTATCCGGGTGCAAATGCGGAAACAGTATTGCGTTCAGTTGCTCCTTCACTCGAAGAATCAATCAATGGTGTAGAAAACATGAGTTACATGAGTTCAACCGCCAGTAATGATGGTTCATTAGTCATCACGGTGTTCTTTAAATTAGGAACCAATCCTGACCAAGCAGCCGTAAATGTACAAAACCGTGTAGCACAAGCTACTAGTCAGTTACCTGCAGAAGTTGTGCAAGCGGGTATTACTACTGCCAAACAACAAAATAGTTTGATGATGGTAGTTGATATGTATTCCGAAGATGAAAAAACATATGACCAGACATTTTTAGCCAACTATGCTCAGATTAATATCATTCCAGCAATTAAAAGGATTCCCGGCGTAGGACAATCCATGATTTTCGGAGGAAATAAAGACTATTCAATGCGTGTATGGCTGAATCCTACTCAAATGACTAGCTATAACCTTACTCCAAAAGAAGTAATGGCAGCCATTCAGGATAAAAACCTAGAGGCGGCCCCAGGAAAATTTGGAGAAAGTAGCAAGGAGTCTTTTGAATATGTAATTAAATACAAGGGGAAACTAAATAAACCTGCCGAATATGAAAACATCGTGATTCGCTCTAATGCAGATGGTTCAGTATTGCGTTTAAAAGATGTTGCGAAGATTGAATTTGGAGCCTATACTTATGGAAACTTTACAAGAGTAAATGGCAAGCAAGGTATTAATATTGCTACCATGCAATTGGCAGGTTCTAATGCGAATGAAATCCAGATTGAGATAGCCAAACTAATGGAGAAGGCATCTAAAGACTTTCCTAAAGGTGTAAAACATCTTATCTTGTACAATACCAAAGACTCTTTAGATCAATCTATTGACCAAGTAATCTCTACGCTGATTGAAGCCTTTATCTTAGTTTTCATTGTAGTATTTATTTTCTTACAAGATTTTCGTTCAACGCTTATTCCTGCTATTGCAGTGCCAGTGGCTATTTTAGGGACATTCTTCTTTATGTCGCTCTTTGGTTTCTCTATTAACCTTCTTACTTTATTTGCTTTAGTACTAGCGATTGGTATTGTGGTGGATGATGCCATTGTGGTAGTAGAGGCTGTTCATGCTAAAATGGAACATCGACTACTTCCTCCGAAAGCGGCTACTACTTCGGCTATGAGTGAAATTACGGGTGCCATCATTTCAATTACGCTCGTAATGTCGGCGGTATTTCTACCTGTTGGTTTTATGAGTGGCTCAACAGGGGTTTTCTACCGTCAGTTTGCTTTTACATTGGCCATTGCCATTGTTATATCGGCTATCAATGCCTTAACATTGAGTCCAGCCTTAGCAGCCTTATTTTTAAAAGCCAATCATTCCCACCAAGGTGGTCATGAAAAAGCTAGTTTTAAGGAGAAGTTTTTTATTGGCTTTAACAAAGGATTCGATAAGCTTACTAATAATTATGTAAGAAGTCTATATTTTTTGGTAAGAAACAAATGGCTAAGTATTGGTGGATTAGTAGTAGTTATCGCTGCGACCATCGTGATGGTAAAAAGAACTCCGACAGGTTTTATTCCCTCTGAAGACCAAGGGTTTATAGCCATATCGCTATCAATGCCTGCTGGTGCATCGTTAGAAAGAACCACAAATGTAATTCATCAAGCTGAAACTGTATTGGGGACGATGGAATCTAAAAAAACTTTGATGGGACTTTCGGGCTTTAATATCCTTACTCAATCTTCAAGCCCTTCGTCAGGTGTTGCTTTTGTCTTATTAAAACCTGCCAAAGAAAGAGGTGCCGTAACAGACATTAATGAGATTATGAATGAAGTAAGACAAAAGCTTAGTGGTATCAAAGGAGCTAATTTCTTTGTCTTTACTTTCCCTACCGTTCCGGGTTTTAGTAATGTTGATGGTCTGGATTTAGTATTACAAGATAAAACTGGTGGTAGTCTTGTTAAATTTAGTGAAGTTGGCAATAAATTCCTTGGCGAATTGATGAAACGACCAGAAATCGCATTTGCCTTTACTGCTTTCAAAGCAGACTATCCACAGTACGATATGGAAGTAGATGATGTAAAAGCTGAACAACTAGGTGTAAGCGTAAAGGATATTCTTCAAACAATGCAAGCATATTTTGGTAGTGCTCAAGCATCAGACTTTAATAGATTTGGGAAATACTACAGAGTAATGGTGCAGGCAGAAAAGAATGCGAGAACTGAAATCTCTGCAATGGACGGTATTTTTGTGAAGAATAGATTAGGTAATATGGTGCCCATTAATACACTAGTAAAGTTAAAACGTGTTTACGGACCAGAAACGGCTTCTCGTTATAACCTTTTTAATTCAATTGGTGTAAATGCCATTGCCAAACCGGGTTATAGTTCTGGAGATGCTATCCTTGCTGTAGAACAAGTAGCAAAGCAACATCTACCAACAGGTTATACTTTTGAATTTTCAGGTATGACCAAAGAAGAACTTTCTTCGGGGGGACAATCTACTATCATCTTTATGCTTTCATTGTTATTCATCTATTTCTTATTGGCGGCTCAATACGAAAGTTACATTCTACCTTTTGCTGTTATTCTATCAATACCTACAGGGATATTTGGCGTATTTGTAGCAATAGGTTTGAAAGGCATTGAAAACAATATTTATGTACAAGTGGCCTTGGTGATGTTGATTGGTCTGTTGGCTAAAAATGCTATCCTGATTATAGAGTTCGCTTTACAACGAAGAAAAGCAGGCAAGAAACTCGTTGCTGCATCAATAGAAGCAGCAAAACTTCGTTTAAGACCAATTATTATGACCTCCCTAGCTTTTGTAGTCGGCTTAATTCCGATGATGGATGCCAAAGGTCCTTCGGCTCAAGGTAACCATTCTATTAGTATTGGTGCTGCAGGCGGAATGATTTCTGGAGTAGTCTTAGGCTTATTTATCATTCCAGTGTTATTTGTTATTTTTCAATACTTACACGAAAAAATTTCTAGAAAAAAACCAGAGATTAATTCTATCATTCATGAAGATTTAGTCGCTGCTTATAATTAAGCATACAATGAAAAATCATATAAAAACCTTGTCGATAATGCTATTATTATCGACAAGCATCATTTCTTGCAAGGTTTCAAAAGACGTTAAAATCCCAGAAGATGCTGTTCCTGTTACTTTCAGAGATGTAAGCCTTTCAGATAGTACTACTAGCGTAGCAGATTTAAACTGGAAAACGTTTTTTACAGAAACTACTTTACAAAAATTAATTGATAGTGCCATTCATCGTAATAATGACTTGTTGGTTGCTCAGAAAAATATCGACATCGCTCAGTTACAATTAAAACAGGCTAAGTTTAATAATATTCCTAATTTGAATCTTCAGATTACTTCAAATTCTACTAATCCTTCAAACAATAGTTTGAATGGAATTAGTTTGAATCAATTTTTGAAAAAGGAACATATAGAAGATTTTACTACAGCAGCAAGTTTATCTTGGGAGGCAGACATCTGGGGAAAAATTCGTAATCAAACGAAAACTACCCTCGCACAATATGCTCAATCAGAAGAAGCTAAAAAGGCTTTACAAACTACCATTGTAGCCGCTGTTTCAAAAGGCTTTTATACTTTACTGATGTTGGATGCGCAAGTGAAAATTGCTAAAAAGAATCTGGAATTAAATGATAAAACTATCTTTATGATTAATCTTCAGTTTGAATCAGGTCAAGTTTCATTACTAGGCAAACAGCAGGCAGAAGCACAAAGGTTAGTGGCTGCTCAATTGATTCCCTTGTTAGAACAAAATATCGTTATTCAAGAAAATGCTTTAAGTGTATTAACAGGAGGTTTCCCAAAAGCTGTTGAACGCAAAGTGATGTTGAATGCTATTGAATCTAAAAACCAACTTTCAGTAGGTGTACCATCTGCTTTGGTTAGCAGAAGACCAGATGTCAAAAATGCGGAATTGCTATTGCAAGAAGCGAATGCAAAAGTTGGCATTACAAAAGCAAGCCTATATCCCTCATTGACAATTACCGCAACTGGTGGCTTGAATGCCTTTGAAGCAAGTAATTGGTTTTCGCTTCCTACTTCCTTATTCGGAGTCGTTGCGGGTGGAATTACTCAACCTTTACTAAATGGCAAAAAATTGAGTACTCAGTATGAAATAGCCAAAGTACAAAGAGAGAAAGCCGTTATTGGTTTCCGTCAATCTGTTTTAATTGCAACTTCAGAAGTCTCGGATGCTTTGATTAAAATACAAAAAATAGAAGAGCAAAACACGAAGCTTTCATTAAGGGTAACAACATTACAACAAGCTATTAGCAATGCAGACATGTTGTTTAAAAGTGGTATGGCTAATTATTTAGAGGTAATTACTGCTCAAAGTAATTTACTACAAAGTGAATTAGAATTAGTTTCCTTGAAAAAAGCCAGACTAGAAGCTGATGTAGATTTATATCGTTCGCTAGGTGGTGGATGGAAATAACAAGTATTTTAGGATTTGTATTGAAGTAAAACAGCTCAGCCGTTTCGTTTGGCTGAGCTGCTTTGCTTTTTCTAATATCCCGTATTCTGATACATTTTCTCTGGATTCAATTTGTATTCATCAAATGGAATTGGGAAAAGATAATCTTTCAAACCAAAGTTTGATACTTTAGCTGTTCCATAGTCTGACTGTGACTTACTTTGAATATAAGTAACCAATTCTGTTGGCGTAAAGAAACGAAGTAAATCAAACCAACGGTGATGTTCAAAAGCTAATTCAACTCTGCGTTCATGAAGAATAGCTAATTTCAAGGTTGGATACTTTGTAGCGTATTCTGGATTATTTTTCATCGCTTCATAAGTAGGTAATTTAGCTCTTTCACGCACTTGGTTCAAGAATTGAATTGCAGTCGTTTCATCGCCCAAATACATATTTACTTCTGCCAACATCAAAATCACATCGGCATATCTGATTAAAGGCCAATCATTTCCGCCATAACCATTTGCACTTGCCAAAGCACTTACATCTCTGAATTTAGTAATGTACCAATCTTTTACGGTAGCATCATTCGCATATTTTATCGAGAAATCCTTACGCAAATCATTACTTTCGTATTCTTTCACTAAATCTTGTTTTACATTTCCACCTACGCTATTACTTGGTTTTAGTGAATTCGTTGTTTCACCTTTTGCTTGGTTATTCGCAGCGATTGAAGATGAATAGGTGATATCGCCTTGTTTGCTAACAATCTGGAAAATGATTTCTGCATTCGTCGATTTTTTAGTCACATCAAATACATCAGTATATGGAATATCCTTTAAATCTGTAAAGGTTTTCATGTTATAAGCTGCCGTCAAATACGTTTTTGCATTCGCTAAATTACTAGCACGATTGGCTTGGTCTAAAGTAGTTGCCATCGTTAAATATACTTGTCCTAACAAAGCATTGGCTGCCGCTTTTGATACTCTACCTTTTTCTGTAACAGGTTGATGATTCGGTAAACCACTGGCTACGGCTTCTTTCAAATCAGCAATAATTTGTTCATAAACTTTCTCTTTTTTCTCACGGAAAGTATTCGCAATTACATCGTCGGTTGAATTTAATTGCTTTGTAACCAATGGTACATCTCCCCATTTTCTTACCAAATGAAAGTAAATCATGGCACGAACAAATTTCACTTCTGCATTGTAAATTCCCTTATTTTCTGGTGTAGTAAAAGTTACTTTATCAATGTTTGAAGTAACCTGATTACAACGTGCAATGGTTTGATACAATGAAAGCCAGTGACTTTTTAAATAAGTATTACTTGGTAAAATCGAAAAATCATTGAATTGGAAAGGTTCTCCTGCATTCGATTGGTTATCATTTCTACCTGCATCGTCAGAACGCTCGTCAGTGAAAAGTCCGCTGTTTTCACCAATATTATTTCCACCACGAAGCGATTGATACACGCCATTTACCGCTTGAAGGACATCGTTATCTGTACGGAAATAATCTGAAGCGGCTACTGAATTTGGATCTGTTTGTAGCACAAAATCATCGCTACAACTTGCAAGGGCTGTCGCCACAACAAGTAATGTTATTAATTTCTTTATCATTTTTTTTAATCTTTTTTAATTGAATTTCAGGATTTTAATATTGATTACTTCCTGAAAAATTCATTTAGAATGTCAATTTTGCACCGATGTTGTAAGCTCTCATCAAAGGATATTTTCCATAATCAACACCAGGAGTAAGGTTTGCTCCATTGTTATAATCAACTTCTGGGTTATAGCCTTTGTACTTTGAAATGGTGAAAGCATTATCAATTCCTATGTAAATTCTAGCATTTGATACTGATTTTTGTTTCCCTAACCATTGCGTTGGTACTGTAAAACCAAGCGTAAGATTAGTACAACGGAAGAATGAACCATCTTGTAAATAAAAACTTGAAAGACGAGTACTATTACTTTGGGTTCCACCACGAGATGCACGATAAACCGTTCCGTCGCCCGGTTCCGTTTCTGAACGATAACGATTTACGACCGAAGCATACTGATTTCCAGAACCTTCCATGTTATAAACATAATAATCTTGTCCATCTAATACTTGGTTGCCATAAGAACCATTGAAAGATGAACTCAAATCAAAGTTTTTGTAGCTTGCCGAAAGTGCAAAACCATAAGTAAACTTAGCGTAAGGCGTACCAATTACAGTTTTGTCTAAATCGTTCACCACGCCATCGCCATTTACGTCTTCAAAATAAAGGTCTCCCGGTTTCAAAGGATTACTTGATGCAGTAGAACGTGCTGGACCTTTGATTTTATAATCTTTTGGGAAAGATTGCGTTGCTGCATTATAAACCAAATTATCTGCCGCTAAATTATCCATATCCGACTGGCGAACCATTCCTTTCACTTTAAAACCATAGAACATACCGATTGGCTGACCTTCTTGCGTAGTGTGTGTGATATACGAACGTTCAGCACCTGCACTGAAAATGGCATTTGCACCACCAAGGTCTAATACTTTGTTGCGGTTGATTGAAATATTACCACTTAAATTTACTTTCAAATCGCTCGTCTGAATCAAACGAGTATCAATCTGTAAATCCAAACCTTTGTTTTGTACTTTAGAGTTTCTTAGGTTTGTTAAAATCGTAGAAGCTCCCGCAACAGCTGAAACAGGTTGATTAAACAATAAATCTGAAGATTCAGAAACATAATAATTCGCCATCACAAAAACACGGTTGTTGAACAAACCAATGTCTGTACCAAAGTTGATTTGAGAAGTAGATTCCCATCCTAAACGTTGGTCACGAATATCGTTTGGATATACCGCAGATTGAATTGTTCCATTGCCAAAAACGACTCCTGTGGGGCTTGACATCGTCTGTAAATAATTATAATTACCGATGTTGTTGTTACCACTTAAACCCCAGCTTGCACGCAATTTGATAGAAGTTTGGTCTCCAAATTTATCAGCATAGAATGGTTCTTGAGAAAGATTCCAGCTAGCAGAAACAGATGGGAAATTTCCCCAACGATTTAAAGGACCAAAACGAGAAGAAGCGTCACGTCTGAAAGAAGCCGTTAAGAAATATCTTTCTTTATAATTGTACCCCAAACGCCCCAAATACGAAAGCAAAGTAGCTGTAGATTTTCCTGTAGCACCATTCAATGTAAATAAAGTTGGGTCAGCACCTTTTCCAGTAATTTCCTCAATTCTATCATTTTGGAAACCTTTTGCTGTTACGCTAATTACATCAATATCTAACTTTTGTGCCGTATAACCCGCCAAAGCACTGATACTGTGTTCGCCAAATTTTTCATTATAATTCAACGTAAATTCAGCTAATTTATCCATTTCAGTTCTTGTCGTCGCTACAGCGTTGGCTGCGGCAATTGACTGTGGAGAACCCGGAGGATTCGCACCATTACTCAATGAAGTTGGCAAATAATACTCGTACTTTTCGTTATAAGTCTGTAAACCAACGTTTACTTTAGCCGATAAACTTGGTAAAATTTGATAGGTAGCATTTCCACTAAAAGTACCACGAACACCTTTTCTTGAAATATGTGTTTCGGTTGCCAAAGCAACTGGGTTTTCAAGTGTTTGATAAGCATATAAAGATGATTTCGAAGCCGCTTCGTTTTTCTTTAAACTTCCATCTTCGTTATAAGCACTGAAAAATGGCATATAAATCAAAGCGCCAAGAATTGGACCTTGGTTAAAACGTCCTTCTTGTACTTCACGATTTTCGTTGGTCGTCACGGCTAAGTTTCCTGAAACTCTTAGTTTTTTACTTACTTGACCATCAACATTTGCACGGAAGTTGATACGTTCTTGCTTGGTACTTTTAATAATCCCCGGCTGATTCAAATATCCACCACTGATGGCATAACGAGTAGAAGAATTACCACCAGAGAATGATAAATTATGGCGCTGTGCCAAAGAGGTTTGATATAATTCATCTTGCCAGTCAGTATTAATCGTTGGTTTAATCAATGTCTGCGTGGCAAAATTGTAGAATTCTGAAGGAATACTTACAGAAGAAGCATTTCCAACTTTAGATACTCTGGTCGCATTATCGTCTGAAAACATGGCATCATTCCAAGTTCTTCCAGAATTCACAATTAAATCACGATATGAGTTATTATGACCGTCTATTAATAATTGTGCAAATTGCTCTGAATTTAGCAAATCTACTTTTTTACTTAGTTGATTCAAACCATATTGAACGTCGTACTGAAACTGACCTGTTCCTTCTTTTCCTCTTTTGGTGGTAATTAAAACTACCCCACCAGAAGCTCTTGAACCATAAATCGCCGCAGAAGCAGCATCTTTCAAGATGTCAATTGATTCAATATCGTTTGGATTGATAAATAAATCATTACCAACTGGATAGCCATCAACTACATAAAGTGGGTCTGAACTGGCATTGATTGAACCTACACCACGCACACGAATTTTGGTACTTACATAAGGCGCACCACTTACTTGTGATACTTGTACGCCCGCAACTTTTCCAACTAAGGCTTGTCCAACTGTAGGTGTTGTAAGGTTCAATTCTTTTGCTTTTACGCTAGAGATTGCACCCGTTACGTCGCTTTTACGCACTGTAGAATAACCGATGGCTACAACTTCTTGTAATTCCTGTGAATTTTCAAAAAGCTTAACATTGATTTGCGAAGATTTCCCCACTAAAACTTCCTTCGATTCATAGCCTACAAAACTGAAAACCAAAGTATTTCCTTCAGTAGAAACAATTGAATATTTCCCATTCGCATCTGTTACTGTTCCTTTTTTTGCCGTTTTATCAAAAACGTTTACTCCCGGCATTATTTGTCCCGCCTCGTTCGTTACAGTTCCTGTTATTGTCGCCGCCACTTGTTTTTGCTGTGTAAAAGCAGTCGCTTTTACTGTACCGATTGTCTGGGTACCAGCCATTACAATTAACAGCATGGCTCTTAGCCAAAGCTGTTTTTGTACTTGTTTTTGCATTTTTTTGTTGATTATTTATTGGAATTTGGATTATATTTTCACCATTTTAAACTTGCTAAATGCACGTTTGCTTTACGAGCAGACGTAACTGCAATACCTTTTTGAATATTTTTGGTCAAGGCAAAACCTTCTAATTCATCTGTCTTATCGAGGTCTATTGTTTTTAAAACTACTTCGTGTCCTGTCTCTAAAGATTTTTCAAAATCTAAGAAAGTAAGTCGCCATCTGCGTCCTTCAATTTGGTTCTGGATTAATACCAACACCTTTTTTTCAGGAACCCAAAGCAAATTTTGCACGAAAGGACTACAAGTAAATTTCTTATAAAGTACACCTGCTTCAGAAGTCTTTTTAGCAGTTTTCAAAGCTAACGGATTGTATAAACGTACTTCGTTTTTCTTATTGCTATAATCAGCAGTTACTACAAACCATTTGTTTTGATATTGTACATATTCTGGACGAGTCCCTTGAATACAAGCATCGTCTTCAATGATGTTCAACAAATTGCCATCAAGTGTTTTTGTTTTTTGTAACCCATTCCAATCAACATGATAAATAATGGCTTTCCAAAGTGTTCCTTCTGGATTCAAGCGGATACTGTTCCCGATAAAAGTTGGTTGATTTTTATGAAATGCAATGCCCGTTGGATGATTAATCACATCTTTTCCCGCCAAACTCAACTGCATTTCTTTGCCAGTATATATCAGTGAATCATTGTTCAAGACATATTCACGAATCATTCCTACTTCACGGTCGCCATAAATAAAGGCTTTTTCGTTTTGAATACTGATGCCTTGCCCAGCACCAAGAGAATCAATCGAAAACTCTTTTTTTAGCCTAAACTCAAGGTCTTTAACAGTAACTTGTTGTGATAAAAAACAAAAACTCAAAATACCTGAGAGGACAAGTCCGCTCATTTCAATGATAGTTTTTTTCATGAGTAAGTTGTTAGTTGTGAATTTCTAATTGTGAATTGCGAATGAGTAAATTGTGAGTTTTTATTTACATTTTTAATTCACAATTAACTAACTCACAACTAACATTTATGGATCAAGTGGTTCAAGTGCGTTGATTTGAAGTGCTTCAATAAGCGGATAAAATTCGGCTTCGGTTTCAGACAAGCGTTTGCCTTTTCGGTAAGGCACATGGTTTAATTCTTTCTCGCAACGTTTATCCAAATTCAATTCTTGGATATACATACTTTGTGATTTGGAAGTAGAAGTAATACAAGCTTTGTCGAAAGGAATTCCATAACGGAAAATCAAACGAGCCGTATTACGCATATTGGTTGTTGTATGGCGGGCGTGTGGTTCTACAATAATGGCATTGGCTGGTACTTTAAGTTTTTCAACCATGAATTTTTTCATTTCAATGGCTTCATTAAATTTCGTTTTATAAGGATGAACATTTCCGCCAGAAACCACCACAAAAGGGGCTAATCCTTCAAAATAACGTAAAGCAGCCACTCTGCAACGCAACATTCCTCCTGCACTTAAAGTTACTTCTGGCTCTTCTGGACCAGCACCTGGTACAAGAATTACTGAGTATGGAAAGGCTTTCCAATTAATTGTTTTGATTCTATCGAATGCTAATTTATTGACCGTAGAAGCCATTGGCTCAAAATCAGCTACTTGTTCACGCTCATTGATTTCTAATGCCAACAAAGCAGCAGTAATCGATGGCACAAAAAACAAATTGGCTTTTTTACTTTCTTCATGAACTGTTTTATGCAAATCCCCAACTAATTGTGGATAGCTTTTATGAGTAACTTTAAAACTGATGGAATCTATGTTTGGATAATTTGGTTTTTGTCCAGCAACATAAACCCCAATCGTGAAATTAATTCCACGGGCATCTTGCTCCCAAGCTTTGATTAATTGCTCTTTTGGAGTAAGTTTTTGCGCTAAAATATAAGTGCCTGAAGGAATTAAATGTTCTGAAACCAATTTCCCCAAAGCATTATTTTCTTCATATAGTACTCCCAAACGATTACCGATTTCCTCAATTTCAGTTTCAGAAAACTGCATACTTTCACTGAGACAGCTAACTTTATTTTGACATTGTTTTGAGGCATTATCCAAAGCTTCTATTTTTTTTGCTGTAATACTTTTCAAAGTAGCATCATTGCTCAAAAGATGTTTGACTTCTGGTAAATTTTGAAATAAAGTAAGGAGATAATAATTTTTAGATTGGACAAAACTTTTGCCTTTAATGATGGCATAATTGGCTTTCGCATTTTGTGCTTGAGATTGGGAGACAATTCCCGAAATCAGCCAAAAAAGGAATAAAAAGTATATTTTTTTCATCAATTGTATATTTCAACAAACAAGTACTCCTTCCACAAAAAAAGAGGATACTTATTCATTATTGGATAAAAGTTTAGTGAATGAAGGCGTCTATTTTTATTAGACTTGTTTGATTGTATCTTTGAGTTGATTTTCAACTCGGAAGGTGTTCATGAAAAATTAAACTTTGCTGAAGCGTTTTTCTGACACAAAAGTACATTGACTGTTTAACCTGAAAATAATTCTAATAATATCAGTTTGTTAACAAAAAGCTCTGTTTAGAATCATTTTATGATAATTTTGTATTAATTATTGCCAGTATGCTAATTCAGCATATTTGAGTTGAGGGAAGTCTAGGTTTTAATAAAGATTTCTCTGACGAATTGCAATGAAAACCGAGGCGAAGCTGTTAGTATAGAAACAAAACACAAGGCAATAAAATAATATGACTTTCACTTTCCACGCAATTGTACTCTTGCTAAATCTTTGTTTAGCAAAACCAATTCCCACAAAAACGGCTGTTGTACTGGATGAAACGCAGACACTTTATGCCGATTGCCAGTTAAATGGAGTGGTAAGCTACAATGCTTTCAAAGAATCTGTTGATGGTTATCAAACTTTTCATCCATCAAAACCCATCGTTACCATTGTAGATTTTTCTCTACCTTCCAACGTGGAACGCTTTTTTGTGATTGATTTATCAAAAAAGAAATTATTGTTCTCTTCTTTGGTGGCACATGGTAAAAAATCTGGCGAAAATCTGGCTCGTTCTTTTTCAAATAAAATAGATTCACATCAAAGTAGTCTTGGCTTTTATTTGGTTGGGAATAAAATCACGAGTCCAAAACATGGTCTCGCATTACTTTTATATGGTTTACAAAAAGGAATTAACGATAATGCTCGTCGACGAGAAATCATCATTCATGGTGCATCGTATGTCAGCTCAACTTTTATTCAGAAATTTGGTCGTTTAGGCAGAAGTTACGGTTGTCCTGCTTTACCAAATGATTTGATTCCAAAAGTAATTCCAGTATTGGCAAACGGTAGTTTGCTTTATATTCATTCTTAAAGTAAGTAAAAAGAAGTTATCAGTTAATAGTATATCTGTTATCTGTAAATTCTCAAAATCAAACAGTTACTTATCAAATATGCTTATAAAGTAATGTCTATTTAATCTTTCTTTATACTTAAGTAATCGTGCAATATAAGTTTAGATTTACAAATTGCCCAATAAGTTGATATTCAGATACTTAATCTCATAATTCAGCATTCGCAATTCAGCACTCATACTTATATACTCCTATGAAAACAATTAAAAAAACATATCCTTTATTTTTGAGCTTATTCTGTGCTTTATTTTTCCTGATAATCATTCAGAGTTGTAATAAAGAGAAAAGGAAAAAGAGAGGTATTTTGCCAGATTCAAGCATTTATCAATCACAGAACTATAATGATTTAGTATTAGATTCTGCTTCTATTACTGCTTTTCTTAAAACTTTCCCTGTGTCAGATACCATTCAAGAAGAAATTCATGAATTTTATACAAGAAGGAACTACCAATTGGCATGGATTACTAAAAATGGATTAACAAATTCTGTTTCTATTTTTTATAATCAATTGCAGGCTTATCAAAAAGATTTTGATGATAACAGCTTTGATAATGCCCAAATGGAAAACTTAATATTAGCGGCTCAGGCTGATGAAAAAAAGTTTCAAACTCAAAAAAGCGAAGTACAACAATTAGAATTATTATTGACTGCCACTTTTTTTAAATATGCCGAAAAAGCATACAATGGCATCACCAAAAATCCATTCGATTTAGAATGGTTTATTCCCCGAAAAAAGAAAAACTATCAAACTTTACTGGATTCACTTGTATCGCTTTCTAAAGGTGAAAAAATACAAGAACCTGTTAATCAATACTATATTCGTTTAAAAAAGAAGCTCCGAGAATATCGTGACATTCAACAAAAAGGCGGTTGGCAACAAATAGTTGCTAACAAAAAAGTAATCGCACTTGGCGATAGCGACTCTTGTATTGTCAATGTAAAAAAACATTTATTACTCACTGGCGACCTCCAAGAAAATGATGGAAGCATGGCTTTTACAGATTCGTTGGCAAAAGCAGTAAAAAGGTTTCAGTTTAGAATGGGTTTATCCAAAAATGGAGAATTAGACCTTGCTACTATCAAAGAATTGAATCAGCCTGTTGAAGCCAGAATCAAACAAATCATGATTAATATGGAACGCCTCAGATGGGTTCCTGTTGAACTAGAAAAAGATTATTTGTTGATAAACATTCCAGAATTCAGATTACATGTTTTTGAAAATGGCAAACAAGCTTGGGCGATGAATGTGGTCGTTGGAAAAACCGCTACACAAACAAGTATTTTTAAAGGACATTTATCGACCATTGTTTTAAATCCATACTGGGGAATTCCGACGAGTATTGTAAAGAATGAAATATTACAGAAACTCAAACGAAATGCAGATTATTTGTCTGATAATAACATGGAAGTACTTTCAGGCAATACGGTGGTGAATCCGAATAAAATCAATTGGAAAAAATATAAAGACAATGAAAATGTGCCTTTTACTTTCCGACAAAAACCCGGAGACGACAACGCACTTGGAAAAATAAAGTTTTTGTTCCCTAACAATTTCAGTATTTATCTACACGATACACCATCAAAAGGATTGTTCAATGAATCGAAAAGAGCTTTTAGTCATGGTTGTATCAGAGTAGCCGAACCCAACCGATTAGCCCTTTATTTATTAAGAAAAGATTCTACTTGGAATGAGAATCGAGTTAATAAAATTCTAAAAACTGATAAAGAATACGGCATTCGTGTTCGTCCGACTGTACCCGTTTACATCGTTTATTTTACTACTTGGGTTGACAGCGCTGGACAAATCAATTTCAGAAAAGATTTATACGATTTAGATACGAAGCTTTCGAAAGAGATTTTTGGGAGTATGTAAGCGATGCCTTTATAACAGCATTTTATCTGGATAATTGTTTGCTCGCTTGGAGTTTTGAAAACACAAGTCCAAGTGAGGAAAATCTAAGTAATAGCTCGCTTCAATTGAGCTCCAATACAGAAAATCTGAGTAATAGCTCGCTTCAATTGAGCTCCAATACAGAAAATCTGAATAACAGCTCGCTTCAATTGAGTTACAACACAGAAAATCCGAGTAACAGCTCACTACAATTGAGTTCCAATACAGAAAATCTGAATAACAGCTCGCTTCAATTTAGTTACAACACAGAAAATCTGAGTAACAGCTCTCTTTGATTGAGTTCTAATACAGAAAATCTAAGTAATAGCTCCATCTAGTAGTAGTTTAAGCGAAGTGTTCCTACGACCCCAAAAGTAAAAAAAAGCCTCACGCTCGGTCTGGTCGTTAGGTTAGCGAAGCGTTCTTACGACCATAATTGCTCCCGAGAGTGTTCACTGAACCTCATCTCGTTCAAGACTGTGTCTTGGACGTTTTTTTTAATTCAGTTTCAAACTGAATTAAAGTTTAGCACAAGTGACGCTTTGCTTAACACTTGCGCTAGTTGGGGCTTAAAGGTTTAGACATTGAAACGATTTCAGAGTTTGCAGATGTTTCAATAGAATTTGTGCATTCGGTTCAGCAACAACTTTCTGGAAGCTAACGTAACGTATAAAATTTATAAAAATTTACGATACATTCAACAAAAGCCCTAAATTGGGCTTTTGTGCTTTCTAAGACTTTCTTCATAAATAATACTCGACGAGTGGTCATAACTAACGACAACCTTAATTTTTAAATCTGACAACTTTTTATGGGTTTTTTGTATTCAAGTAACGACAAAGAAATTTACGCAATAAGAAGGAAAATTTTTACAGAGAAAGGACTTCCATTGTTGTTCAATATTGGTTTTGAAAAATCGCCATTTTCTGGGGCTTGCTTTGGAAGGTACAATAACCAACTTCATAGCTATGATTTGTGTAGGTTGACTGAAGATTCAATGTTACAAAAGATAACTGTACATATCAGCAGAAGCGATAGGTGGATTCAAATTAGTCTGAATATTTTTCAGTTAGATAAAACGATTAACTCTTTACTACAATTAAATAGTGTTGATGGGATTAAGTATAGTCTCCCCCCTAATAGTATTTCTAACATGCAACTAAATGTTGACGATTTCAAAGGAATTCCTTTATTGAATTATGATTTTATGTTTAGGAGTCATAAACTCGCTCATTTTTGGACAAAGAGAGGATTTGAAAAAAGTTTAAGAAAACTTGAATTCAGAATAGTAGAAGATTTGAGCAATTTTGAAAAATATATTGACAGATGGCACAAAATGTATAATCCATTAAATACTACAATTGAAGGTAATATTATTGGATTTGAAAAAATGACAATTAATGAAAGACTTGAAGCTACACGTTTAACTAAAAGGTTCAATGACACAAAATACAAGAACAATGCCGAAGCTATGTATATTTTAAAGTGGTTAGATGTTGATGATTTGACTATACAAAATATTTTAGGATTGAAGTAAGTTAGTAATTAACACTCGGTCTGGTCGTAGGTTAAGCGAAGCGTTCCAACGACCAGATAAAGCCAAAGTTGTGTTTAAAAAAGTCGCCCGAAATATCCAAAAAACTGTCCAAGAAGCGATAAAACTCAATCTAAAAAATTGCTTGAAATGTCTAATTATCAACTTTGATTCCTACTTTTCAATTCTTCTTTGATTGTCTTGATGCTGTTATAATTTATAAACAAGATAGGCGAAAGTGAAAGTGCAACAGCAATAAGGCTTACTCCTATGAATCCTTGTGTAATTGCCAATAAGGTAGCCATAATTAGTAACACAGTAAGTAAACCCGCTAGTACGCCTGTTACCATTGTTGTAGCTTTTTTCTTTTTGATTAAGTCCTCAGCCGATAAATCACTAAAATTTTCCTTTGCTATTTTTATTGCCATTTTTTTCTCTGTTTTGATTGTTATTGTTTTTATGCTTACCGCCAACTACTAAATATACGAATGTTTGCGGTTTTTTCTAAAATTAAATATTTGTTACAAATAAAGAGCTAAACTGTTTTTAAACTACTTATTTTCAATTAAATACCCAATTCATCCGTTCCAGTAATCAGTTTCTCGGTCTGATCGTTGGTTAAGCGAAGCGTTCCAACGACCAGATGGTCTGCTACCCCAGGAAACTACCCAAAAATAAAAGCTATCAATCGTCGATTGATAGCTTTTATTTTTAACATTAACTCTTACTTACAAATCCACCTTCTGCATTTTCGGAGTAAGTAAATGAATTATTCCCCAAGCCAACAAATAAGCAAATCCGCAAACTAAAAAGATGATATTATAGCCGCCGTTAAGGTCGCCCAATAATTTATATTTATCTAAAATAATTCCGATAAAGTAGGGAAACAAAACGCCACCTAATGAGCCTGCCATGCCACCAATGCCTACGACTGAACTAATGGCTTTTTTCGGAAACATATCTGAAACGATAGTGAAAATGTTCGCACTCCAAGCCTGATGAGCCGAAGCTGCCAAGCTTATCAAAAATACTGCTACCCAAATATCAGACGCATAACGAGCCAACATAATTGGTGTTACGGCAATCGCAAAAATCAACATGGCAGTTTTTCTAGCTTTGAAAACCGTCCAGCCTTTCTTGATAAAATAACCCGACAAATAACCGCCTCCGATACTTCCAATAGTTGTACAAGTATATAAAACAGCAAGATGTAAACTTGGCTTTTTTAAATCTAAAGCAAAAGTTGAAGAAAAATAAGAAGGCAACCAGAATAAAAAAAACCACCAGATTGGGTCGGTCAAGAATTTCCCAACTACAAAAGCCCACGTTTGTTTGTATTGAAACAATTGAAGCCAAGGAACAGAAGCACCTGTAATTTCTTCTTCGTTATCGCTATGAATATGTTGAAATTCTGCTGCTGAAAGATTTTTCTTACGAGCAGGCAATTCATAAATAAACCACCAAAAAAGTAACCAAACAAAACCAATTGCACCAGTAATGATAAATGCTTCTTCCCAACCGTAAGCACCCAAAATCCACGGTACCATAATCGGTGCGACCACCGCCCCAATGTTTGCTCCAGAATTAAAAATCCCTGTGGCCAAAGCTCTTTCTTTTTTAGGAAACCATTCCGCTACTGATTTAATGGCAGCAGGGAAATTACCCGCTTCGCCAAACCCTAATGAAGCTCTAGCAATACTAAAGCCTAAAGTAGTTTTAGCCGCAGCATGAAAAATAGCAGCGATACTCCAAATAATAATGGAAATTGTATAGCCTAATTTCGTGCCGATTTTATCAATAATTCTTCCAAAAATCAATAAACCAATAGCATAAGCTGCCGTAAATGCCATTACTACTTTAGAATAATCACTTTCTGTCCAAGATAATTCTTTTTCGAGTGTTGGTTTCAACAAGCCAATTACTTGTCTGTCAAGATAATTGATGGTTGTGGCAAAGAATAATAAGGCGACAATCGTCCAACGGTAAGTACCTGAATTTTTCATAGTTAATCGTTAAAAAGAATCATTTATATGCGGTGATTGTCTGAATACTTCCATCTGAATTGTGTTTTAATTCCGTCACTTTTACATTTCTTAAATGTGTTTTTCCAGAAAGTTGTACATCATGATAGAACAAGTACCATTTTCCTTCTACTTCAACAATTGAATGGTGATTTGTCCAGCCCTCAACAGGATTCAAGACTACCCCTTGATAAGTAAAAGGGCCATAAGGATTATTTCCCGTGGCATAATTGATAAGATGCGTATCGCCCGTTGAATAAGAAAAATAATATTTCCCTTTATATTTATGAACCCAAGAAGCTTCAAAAAAACGTTTGGAATTATCACCTGCTAACAATACTTTCCCATTTTTATCAAGGATTTTTACGTCTTTTGCTTCTTCTGCAAAGCTTAACATGTCTTTACTTAATTTCGCAATTTTGGGTGCTAAAGCTGGCTGATTATCATTTTGCAATTTCCCTTTTGGGTCATAAGATCCTGTTTTCCAGCGTTGTAGTTGTCCACCCCAAATTCCACCGAAATACATATAAAAATTTCCATCTGTATCTTTAAACACACTTGGGTCGATACTAAAGCTTCCTTTGATAGGCTCTTTCTCCGCTTTAAATGGACCTACAGGACTTTTGCTTGTGGCTACACCCATTCTGAAAACATCTTTTTTGTCTTTCACAGGAAAGTACAAATAATAAGTACCATTTTTGAATGCTGCATCTGGCGCCCATAATTGGCGACCAGCCCAAGGAATATTTTTAATATCTAAAGCTACACCGTGATCAGTTACTTTTCCTCCAATTTTATCCATTGATAAAATATGATAATCTTTCATATCAAAATGCCCCCCTTCATCATCTTGTGGCACACCCGATTCAATATCATGTGATGGATAAATATAAATTTTGCCATTGAATACATGTGCAGAAGGATCGGCAGTGTAAATATGCGAAACCAAAGGTTTAGAAATAGGCTTTTTACTTTGTGCAAACACAGCCAATGAAGTGGCAAGAAATAAAGCAGTTAAAAATTGTTTTTTCATGGAAATTAACATTAGGAGTGTTGAAAATTCAAAGCTATTCAGCTACGAATTTTCCAGATGGATTCAAATTATTTAAGACAAATTTATAATAATATCCATCTTTTTCAAGATTATTACAATAAAATCATAGAACACATCGGAACACCTGATTGACTTAGGCTTTCATTAAGATGCGACTAAAGTCACACCCTAATGAAAGTAAGATTTGAGCCATCGTTTTTATACCTGAAAACTTTTACTCATTTACTTAAAGTTGTACTTATCTAAAGCTTATGGACTAAAGCCTAAAACCCAATTGAATTACCACCATCTACAGGAAGAGAAGCACCAGTAATATACTTTGCTTCATCAGACGATAAAAATACTGCCGCCATGCCAATATCTTCTGGCTGACCAAAATAGCCCATTGGCGTTCTGTCGAGGGCTTTGTGTTTTCTAGCAGGGTCGGAATTCATGGCAGTTTTTGACATTGCCGTTTCGATAAACCCCGGTGCAATCGCATTTACACGAACATTTTCGGTAGAAAATTCCATTGCCAGAGCTTTCACCATGCCTTCAACGCCACATTTTGAAGCCGTGTAAGCGACTACTCTGTCGATGCCATAATAGGCAGCCATTGAGGAAATCATCAAAATTGAACCGCTTTTTCGTGGAAGCATTCGTTTAGCACAAGCACGAGTCAGGGCAAAAACGGCATTCAAATTGGTATTAACAACTCTACTAAATTCTTCGTCTGTTACTTCTACCGCAAATTTTTTCATATTAATTCCAGCATTATTGACCAAAATATCAATCGCTCCAATTTGTGATTCAATTTGTTCAACTAAATCTTCTAAATGCTCTAATGCCGTTACGTCGTTGACAAAGTAAAAGGCATTTTCGCCCAATTCTGCCACGGCATCTTTTAGCATTTGTTCACGTCTGCCAGTGATGACCACTTTCGCTCCTGCTTTAATCATGCACTGAGCAATGGCAAAACCAATTCCACTTCCGCCCCCAGTAATTAGGGCAATTTTTCCTTGTAATGAAAACATAATTTTATTTAAGCTGTAAGCTATGAGTTGTGAGCCATCAGCTTTTTAATGTTATTGTAAATCTAAAGTATTTAAGGACATATTTTTGACACAGAGTTTAGCAGAGCTTTGTCTTTGTAAGAGTTCCACAGAGTGTTGTATGGTAATATTTCTCTATGAAACTCTTTATATTCTCTGTGTTACTCTGTGTCAAGCTCTCGACTCAAAGCTCATCGCTCACAGCTAAAAAGCTACCTCAACTGATAAATCTCCACCAATTTTTTTACTTCTTCCAAACTCCTTTCTGGTTTCGGGAATTGGGCAGGAATTGGCATTTTTGAATATTGTTGGAAGTACAAAACACAAGCATCTCTCCACCAAATGGCTTCTCTTTCTTGTACTGCCAAACGACCTGCAACGTCTTCAAAAATCTCTTTATCAATATTGGGTTTCTCGGAATTCCATTCTTTACGCATGTCTTTTACAGATTGTAAACCTGTATAATAGCGAGTACAGAGTTCATCCCAAAGTGTATTTCCTGTTGATAATTTCGTTTTCCAGCCTACGTGATGAAACCATAATAAATACGACAATGGCGTTTTGGCTGGGTCATTCCATTGATTTTGTACTTCTTGCGTATAAAGTAAAAGTGCTTCAGAGCCTTTTTTTGTTCTGTCGAAACCAATCCCCAAAGTATCAGCACGATGATAATATGCCGAAGCCCAATCGGGACGGTCGCTTTTCATCAACCAAGGTTCTGGGCCAAAGTGAATGCCTTGTCCCATGATGTGATGTAAACCCAAAGGAGTGGTGAAATTCACATAATTTTCACGAGATTCTGTTAAAATTTTTGTAACCGTTTTAACTGTTTTTGGCTCGTGACTCAATGTCATTTTCACCCATTCATCGGCAATTTGTTCAGATGATAATTCATGATTCCAAGCCAAACGACCAAAAGCATACCAATTGGCTTGCGACATAAAATGTCCTGTCCAATTTCTATCCGAACCCGTATTAGCAACACCAGCGATTGCCGTTAAATGATAATCGTGTAAAGAGCCATCTACCACTTTTGCTACCGTCGAACCTTTTCCATTCACATAAGTATCTGATTCTAAGCACTCTTTAAACAATGGAGCTAAATACACTAAGTTGGTAGTAAAACCCAAGTACTCTTGCGTAATCTGAAATTCCATTGCCAAAGGCGTTTTGGGCATTGCTCCAAAAAGCGGATGAAAAGGCTCACGAGGCTGAAAATCAATCGGACCATTTTTTACTTGAACGATTACTTTTTTATCAAACTGTCCATCCAAAGGTTTGAAATCATTGTAAGCTTCTTTGTAGCGGTCGCCTTTAGGGTCATCTTTCGAACTTGGTTTATAAACAAATGCTCGCCAAATCACTACGCCAGAGTATGGTTTCAGGGCTTCTGCCAACATATTGGCTCCGTCGGCATGAGTTCTACCAAAATCTTGTGGGCCGGGTTCGCCTTCTGAGTTGGCTTTTACCAAGTATCCTCCAAAATCTGGAATAATGCTATAAATTTCATTGGTTTTAGCTTGCCACCAAGCACGTACTTGTGAGTCGAGCGGGTCGGAAGTTTTTGTTCCTTTGAGAATTTTCGGAGCAGCAAAATTGATAGATAAAAATACTTTGATGCCATAAGGACGAAAAACATCTGCCAAAGCTTTTACTTTCAACAAATACTCTTTTGTCATAAATCTTGCACTGGCATTTACATTATTTACCACAGTGGCGTTGATACCAATTGAAGCATTCGCTCGAGCATAATCTTTATAACGTGGGTCGATATTTTCAGGCAATTCATACCATTTCCACAGAGAAGAACCTGCATAACCTCTTTCGATTGTTCCGAGCGGATTATCCCAATGATTCAACATTCTATATTGAATTTTAGGATTACTTACTATCGAAATATTCGATAAAGATTTTCCTGTTTGAATACTTCTCAGCAATTCAAAAGTACCGTACAAAATTCCTTTTTCAGTATTAGCATTGATGACGATATTACCATTTTGACTTGTAATCGAATAGCCTTCTTCATTCAAATCTTTGTTGAGAGACAATTGAAAAACTATTCCTCCAGTACTTTTTGAAGAAGCAATTACAGGAACAGATTTTCCTAATAAGCCTTTTAAACCCGATTGCAATTCAATGGAAGCCGTTTTTACGATTTCAAGTTGAGAATTTACAACGATAAATTTTGTCAGACGAGCATAGCTTTCTCGTTCTTGCTGATTCTTAATTAAATCATATTTCAGCCACAAACGATAGCCATCATCTGCAAAGGTTTTTATGCTTAGAAAAAGCAACAAAAGGCAAATTATTTTTTTGAACATTTTAGATAAATTTTCTTGAAACAAATACTGATGACATAAAACCTTACTCCAAACTTCGCTCAATTCCCAATTGTAAACCTCTTAATTCAGCTAAACCTTTCAATCGACCAATGGCTGAGTAACCCGGATAAGATTTACTTTTCCCTGTTTTGTCCAAATCATCCAGCATTAAATGTCCGTGGTCTGGTCGCATCGGAATTGAAATTACGCCTTCGTTTTTTGCTTTTCTTCGCTTCTGTTCCAACACAATTGCCTTCACTACTTCGTACATATCCACATCGCCAGTCAAATGTGCGGCTTCATGAAAATTGAGTGGATTTTCTTCTCTTTTGGTTGTACGTAAATGAATAAAATGAATGCGTTCGCCAAAGCGTTGAATCATTTTTGGTAAATCATTGTCTTCTCGCACGCCCAAAGAACCCGTACAAAAAGTAATACCATTTGCCACCACATCACAAGCATCCATGAGTTGTGCCAAATCATTTTCTGTACTTACTACTCTGGGTAAACCTAACAAAGATTTTGGTGGGTCGTCGGGATGAATACATAAATTCACGCCTAATTCCTGAGCAAATGGAGCAATTTGTTGCACGAAATAATACAAATTGGCTCGCAGTTCTGCATCACCAATATGTTTGTAATTATCTAATAAAGCTTGAAAATTACTGAGTTCAAAAGCTTCTTCCGAACCGGGTAAACCCAATAAAACAGTATTCGTCAACGAAGCAATTTCTTCGGCAGTCATTCGTTCAAACTTCTGTAAAGCAGATGCTTGTACTTCTTCTGTATAATCTAAAGGTGCATTGAGTCTCTTCAGAATATATAAATCAAAAAGAGCAAAATCTTCCCAAACAAAACGCAAGGCTTTTGAGCCATCAGGCATTTCATAATTTAGGTTTGTCCGTGACCAATCAAGTACGGGCATGAAATTATAACACACCGTTTTGATTCCACAAGTCGCCAAATTTCGGAGTGAAATCTTGTAATTTTCAATATAAATTTCTCTTGAAGGCAATCCTTTTTTGATGTCTTCGTGAACTGGCAAACTTTCTACAACCGCCCAACTAAGGGGAGTATATCTATCATTATCCGCTTCAATAATTTGAATACGCTCTTTGATTTTTTCAATCGTCCATATTTCCCCAACAGGAATTTGGTGCAAGGCTGAAACTACACCCGTACAACCTGCTTGGCGAATGTGCATCAAAGAAACTGGGTCGTTGGGACCAAACCAACGCATTGTGTGCATCATAGGAGTTGTGAATTTTGAATGATGAATTATTTTAATCTGATTGCTGGACAATTTTCTTACACAGAGATAAGCAGAGTCTTTATTATAATCTCAGTGAAACTCAATAAAAACTCTATGGCTCTCTGTGTCTTTCATAAAACGTCCATTAATCAGCATCATAAATTTTTAATAAAAAAGCTCGAAGCTCATGGCTCAAAGCTGATAGCTAAACCAAAATGCGAGCAAACTTTTGTGCTTTTATTGATAATTTCGTTGCTAAAAAGCAGTGTTCTTGGGTCATTGCAGTTTCTGTACGGTTCACAATATCGTTTACTAATTGTTCACCATAAGGCAATACTTCATTGCTACAGTCGATGTATTTGGTTTCTTTGTTGTTCACCAAGTATAAATTATTGCCATGATCACGACTGGCAATATCAATATTTTTACGGATTTCAATATAACCTTCTGTTCCAAGAATCGTCAAGCGACCGTCGCCCCAAGTTTTTAAGCCGTCTGGTGAAAACCAATCTACTCTTACATAACCTGTTCCTTC
Organism: Arcicella lustrica; assembly: GCF_034930985.1. Classification (NCBI taxonomy): domain Bacteria; kingdom Pseudomonadati; phylum Bacteroidota; class Cytophagia; order Cytophagales; family Flectobacillaceae; genus Arcicella; species Arcicella lustrica. The sequence goes on along the minus strand of NZ_JAYGIM010000006.1, from coordinate 43,264 downwards.
ATTTCCACGCAAAACCATATCGCCAAAATCTTCAAACTGAGGATATTGTTTGTGGGTATAATTCGCTACTTGCGAACTTACAACTTCCGCTTTAGTTGAACCTGTAAAGAATAAAAATTGGTCGCACTGATGAGAACCAATGTCGCAAAGGATGCCACCAAATTGTTTTTTATCAAAAAACCAAGCAGGTCTCGACGCAAGATTGATTCTATGTGGCCCCATGCCAATCGTTTGAATTACTTTGCCAATAGCTCCTGCTTTTACCAATTCTCCAGCCTTTACAGTAGCCTTATTTTCAAAGCGTTCACTGAACATAATAGAATAAATTCTCTTAGTCTCTTTTTGTACTTTTCTTACTTCTGCTAATTGCTCAAGTGTAGTAATACCCGGTTTATCCGACATAAAGTCTTTTCCGTGTTTCATTACTCTAATACCCAAAGGAGCTCTTTCGCTGGCAATCGCAGAACTTAAAACCAAGTGAATTGATTTATCTTCCAAAATTTCTGCTTCGCTTGATGCCTGTTTTGCATTAGGATATTTTTTGGCAAAATTGCTTAATAAATCAGCCTCTTTAGCAAAGAATGAAACCAATTCTCCGCCACCACGAATTACGGCTTCTACTTGTCCATAAATGTGAGTATGATTCATCCCAATCACCGAAAATTTGATTTTTGGAGCAATATTTTGATGAATATATGGAGCAATAATTGTTTGATTTTTTGTTGTTCCTGCGATAATTTCTTGTGAAATACTTGGTAATAATACCAAACCAGTGGCTGACGTAATTGTATTTTTAAGAAAATCTCTACGTTTATTTTGTTCGTTCTTCATCGTTAAAATACGGTTTTATCTAGTTGATTTACTTTTTTTAGCAATTTCCAATGCTTTAGTTGTGGTATAATATTTTGAAATCATATTGGGAACTTCCCAAGCTGGCAATTTACCCACTTTCAAAAATTCTAAGTATTTTTCAGTTACTCTTCCAAAATGTGCTTCATGTCCTTCTTTGTACTTTTCTGGGATAATTACTTCCCAGCCTTTTGTATTTTTTTTCACCGAAACACCCGCAAAATCTTTTTGTAATTCTGCTATAGCTTTTTGAATTTCTGCTTCATAATTGCCAGAAACATTCACAGGCTCGATGTATAAAGTAGGTTTGAAAGCTTGTTCCGCTCCTTGACGAATGATAAGATTTGCTTTCGTACCACGCATGATTGAATAATGCATATCGCCACCACCTTCGGGAGCTTTATAAGCCCAAATCACAGAAGCTTTGGCATGAACACCTTTTAGCTGATAATTGATTTCGCCGTTGGCATAGATTTTCAATGTAGTATCATTGGCTAAATCTTTCTTTAAAAAAGTTGGAAATCCATCTGTTTTGGTGATGGTTTTAAACTGATTTAAAGTCATATCAGTCGTCCAACGCTTGGCATTGATGATTTTGATGTCTTTTTTGTAGTCAATTACTTGTTCAGGAAAACATTCCCATTGAATCAAATCGACCAAATGCGTCGTAACGTCCACAATTCCTTCGCCTTGCTGGGCTACGTCCATAAACCAATTAGGTCTTGTGAGTACACTTCCAGAAACGTATTTATAGAAATGATGTACACTTTCTTTGGTTACGGCAGGATTATCTGGCGTACCTTTTTCAAGTTTTCCAAAAACCGATGGAATCAATGAAAAAGCTCTTTGCAACATCGTACTGATTTCATAACGCTCCGTCATAATATCATAAAGCAGTACTTTCTTTTCAGATGCTTTTTTAAACGTTGCTTGTAGCTTGGCAAAATCTTTTGAAGCAATAATCATCGGTTTATCTGAAAGTACATTGAAACCCGCTCCGACTGATTTAGCCAAATAATCTGCCTTAATTCTGTTATTTCCAGCAATTACAACTACATTTCCTTTTTTTTCTGCCAGCATTTTTTCCAGATAATCATTGCCTGCATAGATTTTTTCATGCCAATCCGTCGGCTTATCAGCTCTTGAATTGTAGGAATTAATTCTATCTAAATGATAATGAAGGTCGTTGCCTACTGGCGCATAAACATGCACCGTTGAACTTACTTCAGGGTACATATTTTTTTGGACCAATGCTGCATGAAAGTGTCCTGGGTCAAGTGTGATGAGGTTTACTGTCTGTTTCTGACTTTGTGCAAAAACAGTAGAAGACAAACCTAATCCAATACTTAACAGTGTTTTATTGATATGAATAAATTTCATGGTATTTTTTTTAGCTGTGAGCTATGAGCCGTGAGCTATGAGCTTTTTTTATTTGCTTTATTAATTGATTTTGGGTCAATTATACACAGAGTTTAACAGAGTTTTTAATGAGTATCACAGAGTATTTTCGCTAATCTCTGTGATACTCTGTGTCTTATTCCGAAATCTGAAATCCGACACCCGAAATCCGTTATATCTTTATCGCATAAGGTTTTCTTTGTTCTCTGGCTAATAATAAATTCGCTTCTGGGTCATTAATAAATCTTTCTTGTTTCGGATTCCAGAATAATTTACGATTCAATTTCATAGCAGCGTGATGCAACAAACAAGCCGAACATGAACGATGCCCAACTTCGGCAGGTGCAATCGGTTCTTTTCTGGAAACAACACTTTCCAACCAGTTTCCATGATGGTCTTTACTGACTGGCAAGTGAATTTCGTTTTCACCAATCACTGAAGTAATGATTTTCGAGTCGCTGGCATCAAGGGCTTTAGCAGCCATTTGTTTGGCAATTGGGTCGCTGGCTGTAACAGAAGAATCACCTCTTGAAACAAAAATCCAGCCTTCTGTTCCTTCAAATTTTATTCCGTTTGGCAATTCGTTACTTACTACCATTCTTACACCATTTTCATACATGGCTTCCGTCGTGAAAATACCGTGAACATTCCAAAGTCCTTTTTTAGGAAAATCCGCTTTTCCCCAAATTTCAATTGGTCCCGTATGTTCTGTATTCATTGCCCAGTGCGCACAGTCGATATGATGCGAACCCCAACCTGTAATCATCCCCGCTCCAAATTGTTCGCAACGCAACCAACCCGGACGGTCGAAGCCTACTTGTGGATGTACTCTTTTTTCGGTATAATATACTTCGGGCGTTATGCCGAGCCACATATCATAATTTAAGTTTTTCGGAATTGGCATCTGCGCTTCTTCATCGCCAGACGGGTCGCCCGGCAAGCCTACATAAACTGTTTTCAAAGTACCGATTCTGCCATTTCTCACCAATTCAGCAGCATATCTAAATTGATTAGACGAACGCTGTTGCGAACCTACTTGTACGATTCTTCTCGATTTTTTTACAGCATCCGCCATCATTCTTCCTTCTGCAATAGTCAAAGAAGCTGGCTTTTGCATATAAACATCTTTCTTCGCACCAACAGCATGAATCACAATCGGAGCGTGCCAGTGGTCAGGCGTACTTACCAAAACGGCATCAATATCTTTATTCAATAATAATTCTCGGTAATCTGTATAAGTTTTTACCCCGTCAAAGTCTTTTCCTGATTTTTTGGTATAATACTCATTCACTAATTTTTTTGCTAAATCAGCACGATTGCCGTCCACATCGCAAACCGCCATAATTTGGGCATTATCGTGTTTCCAAACACCTGGCATATCATGTCCTCTGGAAATTCTTCCAGTTCCAATCGCCCCAATATTGATTCGATTACTTGGAGCATTTTTCCCAAATACTGAAGCAGGAACAATCGTTGGAAAACCTGCAATTACGGTACTTGCCAAGGTTCCTTTGATACCTAAATCAAGAAATTGTCTTCTTGATATGATGTTTTTCTCTTCTTGTGACATAGCATTTATCAAAATTTAAAATAATTTTCATAGTCTTCTTTTCAAAAAGTATCTTCATGACAGAGTTCTACTTATCTGAATCGTAAATAATTTTGAAATGACGATGTAAAGATGAAAATTAATTTTTATTATGCAATCGGTTGCATTAATTTTTTTACAATTATTATTTGAAATATATTATTATTACAACTAATAAAATTAACTTAAATTGCCTATAATAAACGCTTTAGCCATTTATTTTAACAAACAGGTTAAGTAAGGGTAAAGCTTAATAAACATTTATAAATGCAATTATTCTAATTGTTGCATAAAATTGTTTTATACTTGTAACATAATTATTCAATCTAAAACTCAGATAAACATATTTTCTAATTTCTAGAATATGATGCTGATTATAAAACTTATATCATGGGCAAAGAAATAACCATTTATGACATTGCTAGTCAGCTACAATTATCTCCCGCAACTGTTAGTAGAGCTTTAAATAATCATCCAGCCATTAATGAAAAAACAAAGGTTTTGATTAATGCAAAAGCAGAAGAATTGGGTTATCGTTCAAATAAATTTGCCAGTAATTTGCGTAAGCAAAAAACCAATACTATTGGTGTAATTGTACCGAGATTGAACAGTTATATCATGTCAACCGTCATTGCGGGCATGGAAAAAGTTGCCAATGATGAAGGTTTTAATTTAATCATTAGTCAATCTTTAGAATCTCAAAGAAAAGAAATCGCCAATACTAAAACCATGTTTAATAGTCGTGTAGATGGCTTGTTGGTTTCAGTAGCTTTTGATACCGATTCTTTTGAACACTTTCAGCCTTTCTTGAAAAAGAAGATTCCCTTAATTTTCTTCGACCGTATTTTTGAAAACAGCGATTGCCCCAATATCGTCATTGATAATGCCAAAGGCGGTTATGAAGCCACGAAACACCTGATTGAACAGGGTTTTAAAAATATCATACACATTACGGGTAATTTAAAAAGAAACGTGTACTCCGACCGTTTGAAAGGCTATCAACAAGCCCTTTCTGAATTTGAAATACCTTTCAAATCTGATAATGTTTGGGTTACAGCTTTGAGTCTTGAAGCTGGGAAAGAAGTAGCTCATCGCATAAAAGCCCTTCCTATTAAACCTGACGCACTTTTCGTTTCCAGTGATTTGTGTGCCGTAAGTTGTATCGCTACTTTAAAAGAATTGAATATTACAGTGCCAAATGATATTGCCGTGGTTGGCTTTAATAATGACCCTGTATCCCAAGTAATTTCTCCGAAACTCACTACAATTCATTATCCCGCTAAAGAAATGGGAGAAATGGCGGTAAAAAGTATGATTAATCACCTGAAAGGTAATTTTAATTTGGATGCAACCAATACCATTACTTTACGCTCTGAGCTGATTGTACGAGAGTCAAGTTTGTTTTTGACACATTCTTGATAAGGCAAATTGCATTTCTAAAAAATAAATTCGACCTTAGAGGAATACAATTTAATAATTAATTTATGCCAAATCTTAACACAAAAATCAATAAAGATTATAGCTATGATGCCATCGTGATTGGCTCTGGCATGAGTGGCGGTTGGGCTGCCAAAGAACTTTCTGAAAAAGGCTTGAAAACCTTAGTCCTTGAAAAAGGAAGAATGGTCAATCATGTGGAAGATTATCCAACCATGATGTTAGACCATTGGGAATTTGCCCATCGTGGCGGACTTAGTTATGAAGACCAGCAAAAACAGCATATTCAAATTAGAAGTGGTTTTGTGGGTGAATCGGTAAAACACTTTTTCACCAACGATATTGATAACCCTTACCAAGAAAAACAACGTTTCGACTGGATTCGAGGAAATCATGTTGGCGGTCGCTCGCTTACTTGGGGAAAACACGTGTATCGTTGGAGTGATTTAGATTTTGAAGCCAATGCCAAAGAAGGCATCGGAATAGATTGGCCCATTCGCTACAAAGATTTAGCTCCGTGGTACTCGTATGTAGAAAAGTTTGTAGGCGTAAGTGGTGAAAAATTAGGTTTAGACCATTTGCCCGACGGCGAATTCCTTCCTCCTATCGAACTGAATTGTTTGGAAAAACACTTTAGAAAAGAAGTAGCACAAAAATTCAACGGTCGCCCAGTAACCACAGGGCGAGTTGCCCACCTCACCGAACCACAGCCACAACATTTAGCATTAGGGCGTGGGAAATGCCAAAATCGTAATCGTTGTTCAAGAGGATGTCCATTTGGAGCATACTTTAGTAGTAATTCTGCTACTTTACCAGCGGCAAACAATACAGGAAACTTCGCTATTCGTCCAAATTCTATCGTTCATTCTATCATTTATGATGAAAAAACACAAAGAGCCACAGGAGTAAGAGTCATTGACAGTGAATCAAAAGAAGAAATTATTTTCAAAGCAAAAATCATTTTTAGTTGTGCTTCCACCTTGGCGACGACACAAATTTTGATGAATTCTAAATCCAATCGTTTCCCCAATGGCATGGGAAATGATAGCGGAGAATTAGGACATAATTTGATGGATCATCATTACAGAACTGGCGCAATGGGTTCGCATGAAGGTTTTGAAGACCAATATTATAAAGGAAGAAAACCAACGGGCTTGTTTATTCCAAGATTTGTGAATTTGGATGAGGCTTCTAAAAATCCAAATTTCGTGCGTGGCTACGATTATCAGGGAGCAGGTGCTGGCAGAGGAAGCTGGGGAAGAGGCGTAAACGAAGAAGGCGTTGGGGCAAGTTTTAAAGAATCGCTTTTCAAACCGGGCGGATGGGGAATGGCTTTGATGGGCTTTGGGGAAGTACTGCCATATCACGAAAACAAAGTAACACTAGACCCAGAAAAAACTGATAAATGGGGCATTCCACAATTAGTTTTTGATGCAGGTTTGAAAGAAAACGAAATGAAAATGCGTGAACAAATCAGAATAGATGCCGCTGAAATGTTGGAAAAAGCGGGATTCAAAAATGTAAAAACCTTTGATAATGCAGGCGGTTTGGGCGTTGGCGTTCACGAAATGGGAACAGCCCGCATGGGTCGTGACCCAAAAACTTCTGTACTGAATGGCAATAATCAAATTCATGGAGTTCCTAATGTTTTTGTAACGGATGGAGCTTGTATGACGTCTTCTTCTTGTGTAAATCCTTCTATTACTTATATGGCATTGACCGCACGAGCTGTTGATTTTGCCGTAAGTGAGTTGAACCGTAAAAATTTGTAGCTTTATGAACCGCAGAGAAGTCCTTAAAAATACTACTTTATTTCTGGGTTACAGCCTGTCGGCTGGCGCCTTGTCAGAGCTTTTTATTGCTTGTCAAAAAGAAGCTCAATTGAATTGGCAACCCGTTTTTCTTACCAACAATCAAGCAAATTTGATTGCTGAAATTGCCGAAACGATTTTACCCAAAACAGAAACGCCCGGAGCAAAAGAATTGGGCGTCCCTCAGTTTATCGATAAAATGTTGAAAGAAATGCTTTCGGAAACAGACCAAAAGGCTTTTCTTGAAGACTTAGAAAAGTTCAATGAAGCTTGTGAAGAAGCCAATAAAAAGTCTTTTATTGAATGTAATCAACAAGAACGAGAAGCCTTTTTACTGAAAGCCGACAAAGAAGCTGGTAAGCTTCCGCCTTCGGCTTGGGGTATTACTTTGGTCGCAAAACCCGACCCTGTAGCTTTCTTTAGAAGGTTGAAAAGCCTTACTCTTTTGGGCTATTATACCTCTGAAAAAGTAGGGAAAGAAATCCTTTCTTATGACCCAATTCCCGGAGAATTTATTGCTTGTATGCCTTTGAGCCAAGTAGGCAATGCTTGGAATGAGTAAGATTCAGCCAACAAAAGAGTATTCCATTACTTTTTTTACTTTTGGGTATATCATTTAAAAAATATAAAATAAGCAATGAAGAGATTTTGCCTTGCGCTTGACTTAGTAGATGACCCAAGCCTTATCGCTGAATATGAAGCCTATCATCAAAATATTTGGGAAGAAATCAGAGCGAGTATTTTAGGTGCTGGAATTATTGATATGGAAATCTATAGAATCATGAACCGATTATTTATGATTATGGAAACCGAAGACGATTTTTCATTCACTAAAAAAGGAGAAATGGATGCCAGTAATCCAAAAGTACAAGAATGGGAAACCCTGATGTGGAAATATCAATCAGCATTACCCATCGCCAAAGAAGGTGAAAAATGGCTTTTGATGGATAGGATTTTTAAGTTGGCATAATCATTTTTAATAACGCTTAATCCTGTAAGGTTTTAAAAAACTTTACAGGATTTTTTATGCTCTTTTTTCCAAAAAGCAATCATATATTTATTTTATTATGCAACAATGTTGCATAAATACCCTACTTTTGTTCTATAAAAAGATAAAACACACTTATATGACAAAGGAAAATCAATTTGACGTAATTATTATTGGAGGGAGTTATGCAGGGCTTTCAGCGGGTATGGCTTTGGGGCGTGCGCTTAGAAAAGTTTTAATCATAGATGGCGGAAAGCCTTGTAATATCCAAACACCACATTCTCACAATGTCATTACACTGGATGGAGAAAGTCCAAGTGCTATTACCGAAAAAGCTAAAAACCAAGTATTAGCCTACAAAACCGTTACTTTTTTAAAAGGATTGGCAACAAAAGCAAGTAGAACGAATGATGGAACATTTGAATTACTAACAGCTGAAGGAGAGACTTTTATCGCTAAAAAGCTTTTGTTTGCCACAGGTGTTTCGGACATCATGCCTGATATAAAAGGCTTTTCGGAATGCTGGGGTATTTCGATTTTACATTGTCCGTACTGTCATGGTTATGAAGTAAAAGAACAAAATACCGGTATTTTGGGCAATGGTGAAATAAGTTTTGAATTCAGTAAACTCATCAGTAATTGGACAAAACAACTTACTCTTTTCACAAATGGCAAAGCGACTTTAACTGAAGAGCAAAATCAAAAACTTTCGGCACATCGCATTAATATTGTGGAAGATGAAATCGATAGTTTTGAACATGAAAATGGTGTAATTAAACAGATTGTTTTCAAAAATGGCACGAAACAAAGTATAGTAGCACTTTATGCTAGAATCCCGTTTGAGCAACATTGTAAAATTCCTGAAACAATGGGTTGTACTTTGACAGAACAAGGTCATATACAAATAGATGATTTTCAAAAAACAAGTATTGCAGGAATCTTTGCCGCTGGTGATAATACCACGATGTTTAGGTCGGTAAGTAATGCCATCGGAGCAGGAAGTAAGGCTGGCGCTTTGATTAATCATGAATTAATTAATGAAGCATTTTAGGTGATTAAAATCTGTGAGATTAGCCTTATTTGAAAAAAATGATAGCCCTTTTAGAAAAATATCATGATAAATGAAAAAGAAAAACCAGAATTTTGGGAAGTCAATTTTATTGAAAAGCATGAAATGTGGGGTTTTGAGCCTTCTAATTCTGCTATATTAGTAAAGGATTTCTTTGATCAAAATTCAGTAAAAACCATACTTATCCCCGGCATTGGATACGGTCGGAATGCTCAAATCTTTAAAGATAACGGAATCGCCGTAACAGGAATAGAAATATCTAAAACAGCTATTGAAATGGCAAGAAAACATTATGGCTCAGATATGACTATTTATCATGGTTCTGTAACTGATATGCCATTTGATAATTGTCAATATGATGGCATATTTTGCTATGCTTTAATTCACCTATTGGATGATAAAGAGCGAGAAAAGCTAATCCGTGACTGCTATAACCAACTAACAGATAATGGCTACATGGTTTTTACAGTTATTTCAAAAGAAGCGCCTACTTATCGCAAAGGCAAATTCATCAGCAAAGACCGCTACGAAATATTTGAAGGAGTGCAAATGTATTTTTATGATATTGCCTCAATCAACGACGAATTTAGTAAAGCTGGATTATTTGAAATCACTGAGGTTAGCGAGAATTTTCCATTCTATTTAATTAAATGCAAGAAAGGCAGTAGCTAGAAAACTATATTTATACTTGTATAAAATATAGCTTTTGAAACTGAAATATTTATAAAGTCAAAGCCAAAGGCTTGAAACCCTAAGTAACTTTGACTTTACAAACTTTAAGTTATTAGTTTAAAAAATATACCTTATTATTCTTCGTCCATTGTGCTAATGAAGTCATTTGAACAGGAAGTTTTTCTAATACTTCACTCATATTAGGATTGAATTTTGGTGGAAATTCTGTTGCGTTTTGAAGACCTTCATAATAAGAAGCAACACCTTTTGCACCAGCCTCACCTACAAATGGTTTAAGTATATCGCCAAATTCTTTGGCAGGTTGTGTATAATACACTATTTTTTCACCTAAACCTTTAGAAAACTGTTCCGCTAAATCATTTCCTTTTAGGTTTTCTAATCCACTAATCTGGAAAGAATCTGCTTTAAGTTTGTCATTGTAAATTGCTTCAACAACAAAAGCACTTACATCTCTGGAAGCTATCCAACCAATAGGCATTGCTTCTGGAGTAGGGTAAGCCAACTTCTTTTCGTTTTTCACAAAAGGTGCACAAAATGGTCCAAGCATATTTTCCATATAAATAGTGGGTTGGATGATTACATAATTCAATCCACTATTTTTTAAATAATCACTAATGTCCAATTTCACATCTTCACCGGGTATTCCAATTTTTTGGGGTGCTAGCCAGCCACTTGTGTTCCATACGATTTTTTTGACACCATTTGTCTTAGCTGCATCAATCACATTTTTGGCATATTGTAAGCCATCAAAAGGATTGGGTAAAGAAACAGGAACCATAAAAGCTATCGCATCTATACCTTTGGTGATTTCCTGCATTATATTTGCATCATTCATATTTGCCAAAATAGGCATTGCCCCTGCTTGTTTTAATTTTTCAAAACTTGTTGCAGAAGTTGTTGTAGCAATTACTTCTGCTCCTTTTTTTTTACCTTCTAATATTACATTGAATTGTTGTGAACCTGTGGCTCCGAATACTAAAATTTTCATTTTTATTCCGTTTTTAAATGTTATTGAATTGATTTTTCAGAACACTGAATTGTTATTTACACTTTGATAGCTATTTCCCCTTTTTTTCTGGTTGTGATATATTTCTTATTTAATTCAAAAATTATTTGTACAAAAGTATCTATCTACTTACTTTTGTACAAGTACTTACCTTAAAGTAAAGTACCTACTAAAAAGTTAGAATAGTTGAATATCAATGAATAAAAAATCTAAAATAATTTCGCCTTGTGATGAAAAATGTCCTGTGAGAGCCTCTTTAACTCTGCTAAGTGGTAAGTGGACTTTGTTAATATTGTTTCAAATCAACGAAAATGTGATACGATATGGCGAGCTAAAAAGGGCTATTCCAGGCATTAGCGAAAAAATGTTGATACAAGAACTGAATATGCTTGTAGAAAATAAATTAGTCAGCAAAAAAGTCTATCCTGAAATTCCACCAAAAGTTGAGTATAGTCTGACTGAATTAGGATTGAAAACTTTACCTGTTGTAGATAAATTGGCTGAATTCGGTTTAGAGAATTTAGTTTCATGAACGCCCTCTTTGATACCGCTAAGTCTTTGATTTTATGAAGTAAAAGGAAATGAAAATAAATGTAGCGACAATCCTTGCGGTTGTCGTTTTGTGTTTAATATTTCGGTCAAAAAGCAAACAGTCGTTCGTAAAATACAAACGACTGTTATTATTCTATACATAAACTCTATTCAAATATCGCTACAGCTCTTGTCCAGCCAGCACTGGCAGCTTGTATTTTAGCAGGAAAACAAGCCACTTTGAAACCGAAAGGTGGCAATTGTTCAAGGTTTGCCAATTTCTCTATCTGACAATATTCTTTTTCAATTCCTACATAATGTGCTTGCCAAATCACTCCGTCTCTTGGATTAGCTTTATAGTCCTCTACTTGTAGATGCAAAGGAATATCCCATCCCCAGCCGTCTGTTCCCATTACTTTAATGCCTTGGTCGATAAGCCAATGTGTTGCTTTAGCAGATGCTCCCACGTGGATTTTCACAAAATCAGGATGATGCAAACGCTTATCGGCATCGCAACGAATCAAGACAATATCAAAAGGTTTTAAAGTATAGTTAATGGAAGCCAATTTTTCTATCAAATCTTCGGGCTCAAACATATAGCCATCAGGTTTATCAGTAAAATCTAACACTACGCCATCACGATAAAACCAATCTAAAGGCATTTCATCAATAGTTCTCGATGGCTTTCCTTCACAAGTTGGATAATAATGATAGGGAGCATCCACGTGCGTTCCGCAGTGACTTGTTACCGTTAAAAATTCTCCTGCTGGACCATTTCCATTGATAAAAACATCTCCTTGAATTCCTTCAAAGAGTTTTCCACCCATTTTCTTTGCTCCTTCTTTATGGTCTTCATACACAATTTTGGTAGGAAGTGGCTCTTTTATGTCTTCAGAAATGGTTACTGAAAGGTCTATTATTTTCATTTGAATAAACTATTTAAAACATTTATGCTTAATAATGAATGAATTATACAGACAAGATTTAACCCAATAAAAGACACAGATTTTTAAAATCTGTGTCTAAGTACTATTAAATCATTGTGTATTTTGAATACTAAATCACTTTATTTCTTAAAACGCCAATTCCTTCTATTTCTAACTCCACTATATCACCCGGCTCAAGCGGACGATGAACGGTAAAATTATTTTCAATCAAACTACCCCAGCCTACTGTTCCCGAGCCTAAAATATCACCCGGCATCATGGTTACATTATTTTCAGAAGCACGTTCAATCATTTGTCCGAAAGTATAATAAACAGTATTATAATTACCATCGCATACTTGAACACCATTGATTTTGGATGTCATTCGTAAATTGAAACGACCATTTTCACCCATATACTGCTCCATTTCGTCTTTGGTTACGATACATGGCCCAATAGCATTGGCGAAATCTTTGCCTTTGTGTGGCCCAAGTGGAATCATCATTTCACGACGCTGAATAGCTCTTGCCGTCCAGTCGTTGAAAACAGTATAACCAAAAATATAGTCTTGAGCTTCTTCTGCTTTGATGTCCTTGCCTTTTTTACCGATAATACAAGCGATTTCTAATTCAATGTCCATTTTGGTTTCTCCTTCTGGACGCTTGATTTCATCATCTGGACCATAAATGCCATGATGATTGGTAAAATAAAAAATCGGCATTTCGTACCATTCTTGTCCGATAGTATGTCCGAATGATTTTGAAGCATTCAACATGTGCATTTCAAAACCGATATAATCTCTAAAACTTCTCGGATTAGGAAGTGGAGCTAAAAGCTGTACTTCTGATAATGGATAATGTGGCAGTACTTCGCCCAAAGACTTAATTACCTCGAAGTATTCTTCGTGATGATCGATAAACGTAAGCATATCTGTTGGCAATTTTATACTTGCCAAATTCATATCCACCACACCATCGCCTTGAAGCCAACCTGTACGGCTTTCGCTATTTGTATTTTTGAAAGTTACTAATTTCATGTTTTAGCTGTCAGCTGTCAGCCATGAGCTAACAGCTTTTAAATGAATCTATGAATGATGTTCTATCTCTACTATTTCAAATTATTAAAAAAGCTCAAGGCTCAAAGCTGATAGCTTTCAGCTAAATCCTAAATCGGCTCTGTTAATGCCATTCCTGTTTTACCCATCAACATTCCCATATTTGCTCCCTCAGGAAGAGCTTGGTCGTTGTATTCAAGTAATTCCCAAGCACCTAATGTTTCAGATACATCAACTACCATTTTGCAACGTTCATAACGACGTTTCATGTAGCGTTCAAAGACATCAGTAAGCTCTCCCTCTTTTTGTAATTCCTCAACTAATACAACGGCATCTTCAATCGCCAACGCTGCCCCTGAACCCAACTGAGGAATAGTTGTATGAGCTGCATCTCCCAAGACAACCACGCTGTTTTTATACCAAGGTGCTGGCATTTTGAGTGTTTCTAATACTCGATAATTAACCAATTTAGCGTCGGTAACTTGTGGTATTAATTCCTGAACAAGTGGAACAGGATAAGCCGACATATACGTTTTTAGCTTTTCAACCAATTGATTTTCAGGAATCAACGGATTATCCCCCTCAGCAGAATTTAAGAATATGTAACAAGTATCGGCTGTCATAGGAATGACACCCATTTTATGTTTTTTATTAAAGAAGATATAACCCGTATCTAAATTAGCAGGACGCTTAAAGGCATATCGCCACACAGACAAGCCAACATAGCTCAATTTAAAGTCACCAAAAATAAGCTTACGTACTTTTGAGTTTACCCCATCAGCCGCAATCACAACATCATAGCTATCCTTTGTACCATCGGTGAACGTAACATGAGCAGCATTTGGCTGGTTATCAATGGATTCTACCGTTACTCCCATGCGGTATTTTAAACCAACTTTCTGAGCTTCTTCAAATAATACATCGTGTAAAATTTTACGAGATATTCCATTATGGCTCGGAAATTTACCGATTGGTGGAGTACCAGCTTCACCGATTTGAATCCCATGCGGCAAGCACAATTTTACTTTTCCATAAGGAGAACCCCTTCGCATTGCTTCATCCGCCACACCGATGGAATCTAAAGCTCTTAAAGCATTGGCTTGTTGTATGATACCTACTCCATAAACATTAAATTCTTTATGTAGCTCTATTAAATCTACCTCAAAACCAGCTTTTTTTAAACCTATAGCAACAGACTGCCCACCAATGCCAGCCCCTACTACTAAAATTTTCTTTACCATCTTTTTGATATTTATAAGATTGTTTTTGGACATGTATCAGGTATGAAACCGTACAGCAAGCATTAAGTGGGCAGTTTAATTTTAAAACGCTTAGCAATCAGATTTTACAAGAATAGCTTCAGTAATCTGATTAAGATGACTAAAACGCCTTAAATACCTTTATTTTATCTGAAAGCTGATGCCCGAAAACTAAGTCAGCTGGGTTACTTAATACTTAAGCCTTAATTTTCTTAGCTATCCAGTCGTACATATTAAATGATTTTGTAAAATCATCTACAGAGCAGTGAGCCGAACCACTTTCATCTTTTGGCACAATTTCCAAGACGTGTTCGCAAGTAAGTGCCTCATTTACTTTGTAAGCATTTTCTACGAAATTCTGACGGTCGTCCTCTCCATGCAAAATATAGGTAGGACATTGAATTTTCTCAGCAACGCCCTCCAATGTAAAGTTTTTCAATTTTTCACGAGCCTCTGTCATATTATCTGCACCCACAATGTGCTGTACAATTTCAGCTAAAGGGTGGTTGTCAGGACGATTTTTCCAAATATCATAATACGACCAAACCGCCCCAAAAATCATACAGACCTTAAAACGTGGCTCAAATGCTGCACAACGAGCAGCCATATATCCACCCATTGAAACTGCTCCAATACCTACACGAGAAGTATCAACGTGTTCACCAAGATTTTCTATGATATAATCTAAAACAGCTGTTCCGGGGACATTGTAGTCATAACGAGTATGCAAATGGTTCAATCTAAGTGCAGCTCCTTGTCCAGGGCCATCCACCGCCAACATAGCAATACCACGTTCGTTGAGGTGTTGTGCAATACCAAAATATAACTCTTCTGCCAAACTATCCAGCCCGCCAAACATCACCATCACTGGAGGATTTACAACACCACTTGGTTTAAATAAATAAGCAGGTAAGAAAGAACCTTCAAAAGGGATTTCTAATTGCAATGGTTTCTCATCAAACAAATGAATCGCTTTAATGAAAGCATCACGGCATTTTAAGTAATAAGGAATTTTACGTTCATCATGTAAAGTCATAAAAAACTCACTTGTACGTAAATAATTGAAAGCCCTCAAATAAGTTCTACGAGCAGAGACACTATGCCCTTCTTTTGCATAATTTTCGGCTAATTCATAGACTTTATCACCCATTTTAACCCAAGCTTTATTGAAACTTTCACGGTTAGCAGGGTCAATTTCACTTGCTACTTGTAATATTTCTGCAAATTCTCCTCCCCCATAATGAGCCTGCGTTAACGCACGGTTCACTTGGTAAGAAGGCATATATTGATTAGGGAAGTAATGCCACATTTTAATTATGAGTTATAAATTAATAATTATGAATTAAATGAGTACGAATACCAAATAATCTTTGGGTTTCAATTTTTATAAGGTTATTCTTTCGTAGATTCCCTAAAGAGTGATTCGAAGAATCAGCCAAATTTTATACCTATAAATTGAATTCTACCCAATGTTTTTCAATCATTCGTACAGTTGTAAGTTGTAATTATGAATTGTTTTGAAAGATTTGTAAACGAATTATTCATTCATTTGAGTTATTTTTCTTTCTTTTTCTTCATGGTAATGACAATACTTTTTAAGATTTTTAGGATTTCTAAAGCTTCTGAATAAATTGATTGAAAAGCACTCTCACTCAAGTATTCACTTTCCTTTAGTAATTCCAACCAGTAAAGTGTTTCGTCACATTCTTTTTGTGCAATACTTAATTTATGAATAAAGTCTGCTTCTCATTCAGCATTATGAGCTTCTCTCACATTTGCTCCTATCGAAGTACTTGCTTTTAGAAACTGCTTTGAAATGACAAATTCCTTATGAGTATCTGTTAAATATTTATAAACTTTGACAGACCTAACAGCAAACTGAAAAGACTTTACTTTGATTACACTTTCTTTCTTTAGTTCCATGATATTCAAATTGATAGATTATGAGCCATTTATATTAAAGATAAAATCTTATTAAGTTTGAGCAAAACAAGACTCTATTTTAAAATTCATAACTCATAATTCATATCTACCTAAATATCCACCGGTTTATCCAACCCACCAACTTTACCTTTTGCCATTTCAGCAAATGGGTTAGTTAAGCCCCAAGCGTCGTTTGGATTGTCTTTTAAGTAATGTACATCTGGCCCGTGGTCTGGTGCGAAAACTAATCTTGCACAAGCATAAATTTCTAACAATACGCCTGTGTGAGGCTCCATGATATAGAAGAAAAACCCTTCATCTGCTTTGTGACGGGTAGGCGCTCCCCAAACACTTTTATATCCTTTTTCCGTGAACCAATCTAAAGCCAATAATACTTCTTCACGACTGTCAAGATTATAACAAAGATGGTTTACAACGCCTTGACCAGGTTCTAAATTCGGGTCAGAGAAAATCGCAATATCATGCGAAAGATTCCCCAAAGTCCACAAGCCACCGATTGGAGGAATATTATCATCTAAACGAATTTCGTCAGGGTTTTTAAAGCCCATTGCTTGCCAGAAAGCCTTCTCTTTGGCATACTGGAATTTAGCAACCAAGTAAGTAAAGTGGTCAATTCTACGTGGATTCGCCCCTTTTCTACGATTACTTGCATATCTATCAGCGTAAATACTACCTTTTTCGCCCTTTTCTCTCAACCATGTTACATCCCAAAAAACCTCGTGTTTATGTCCGTCGGGCGACTGGAATTTAAAAGCTTTTCCTCTTCCTAAATCAGCTTCCAACCAACCTCTCCCTGAACCGATACTTTCTAAGTAAGCAACACAATCGTCAAATGCTTCTGCACTGTCTGCTCTCCAACCGATACCACCCAAACCTTTTACATCCGAACGAGTAATTTTGAGCGTATGGAAGAAATAATCTCCCCAAGCTCTTAAATAAACAGAGTTTTCATCCTCGCCAGTTTTGTCCATCCCGACAATATCTGTGTAGAATCGAACAGTTTCTTCCAAGTTTGTACTGAGCAATTCAACATAAGCCAATTGCGATAAATAATGCGGATTCTTTGCCATTCTAATATTTGTATTATTTTAATATTATTTGTTAAAATTACTTAATGATAGCTTACATTTATGAATCAAAAACAGGCTAATCACATTCAAAATCAATCATTTTATGCAAAAGCACCACCATCAACAGGCAAAGCGTGACCCGTCATAAAGCTGGCTTCGTCTGAACACAGCCACATTGCCACATCTGCTACTTCCGAAGGCTGTCCCATGCGTTTCATTGCTTGGTAATTTTTGGCTGCTTCCAAGGCTTCGGGGTTATAAGCCAACTTCCTTCTACCTTCCATAATCATCGGCGTTTCGATGGCAGTTGGACAAATAGCGTTGATTCTGATGTTTTTGGTAGCATATTCGATCGCTGCCGTTTTTACTAAACCCACTACTCCATGCTTAGAAGTAGCATAAGGAGAATTGTTTGGCTGACCACGTAAACCTGCTGCCGAGGCAATCGAAACAATATTTCCGCCACCTTGTTTTAGCATCTCTTCTAATAAAAATTTGATACAATACCACGTACCAATAAGGTTTACATGGATTTGATTCAACCATTCATCTTCGGGATATTCGTGCGTTGGCAAGGAAAGTCGTCCAGCAATTCCTGCTGAAAGTACAGCACAATCAATCCGACCAAACTTTTCAATTGACTGATTGATAAGGCTTTGTACTTCTGCTCTTTCTGCGATATTACATTTTACAAAAATGGCTTCCGCTCCCAGTGCTACAAGTTCAGAAACAGTAGCTATACCTGCCGTTTCGTTGACATCCGATACAATCACTTTTGCCCCTGATTCAGCAAAAGCCACAGCCGTTGCTTTACCAATACCCGAAGAAGCCCCAGTAACCAAGCATACTTTATTTTGAAATTTTTTCATTATTTTTGTCAAAAATGATGTTATGGAAGCCGTATTAAACTACTCTGATTTAGATACTGTTAATGGTATTTACTCGTATGCCGACTATTTAAGTTGGCGGTTTGAACAAGCTGTTGAATTGATAAAAGGTAAAATTTTACCAATGTCTGCTCCAAGCAGAAAACATCAAGCGATTTCGAGAGAACTCAACGGGCTTTTTTATACACATTTCAAAAGCCATGCTTGTCAATTCTACGCCGCCCCTTTTGATGTTCGTTTGTACGATAAACAAAAATCAGAATTGGCAAACAAAGATGTATTGACCGTGGTACAACCTGATATTTGTATCATTTGCGACCTTGAAAAATTGGATGATAAAGGTTGTTTGGGTTCACCTGATTTGGTCATTGAAATTCTTTCTCCCGGCAATTCTTCTAAAGAAATGAAACTAAAAAAGGCTCTTTATGAAGAAAATGGCATCAGAGAGTACTGGATTATAGACCCTGAACACGAAACTGCTTTTCAATTCCATTTATTAGAAAATGGCCTGTACAGTCCCGCTTCGATTTATGCCAGTGATGATACTTTTGAAAGCGTCATTTTCCCCAATCTTTTTGTGGATTTGAACGAAATTTTTAGCAATGTTTAGTCTTAGTTTCCATCGCTAATCGTTGTTCCTCCATCCACAATAATATTCTGACCCGTTATAAATCCACCCGCTTTTGAAGCCAGAAGAAGTGCAACGCCTGCTACTTCTTCTACTTTTCCAATCCTTCGTAAGGGAGTAAGTAATACTCTTCTTTCCATCACTTCATTATTGGAAGTCAGTGGTTTGGCAAAAGTAGTATCAATCACCCCCGGCGAAATGGCATTTACTCTGATGTTGTCAGGACCAAATTCTACGGCAAGATTACGAGCCAATTGAGCCAATCCTGCTTTTGAAATGCCATACATTCCCAAAGATTTATTACCTCGAACACCCGCAATACTTGCCAGAAAAATGATTGAACCTTCTTTGCGTTGTTGCATCTGAGCAATCACCAACTTACTTAGATAAATGGTACTTTGTAAGTTGATTTGCATGGTTTTTTCAAAAATGTCTGCACTCATTTCTAAAAAAGACCCTGCCAATGCTACGCCTACACAACTCACCAAAATATCAATTTTGCTAAACTTTAGTATTGTTTCTTCAAAAAGGAAATCTATTTCTGCTTTCACTGCAACATCGCATGGAATAGCGATTGCTCTAATATTTCTTTGTAAAAAATCCTCACAAGTATCTTCGCAAGCCTTTTTGTCGTTGCTCGAAATGATAACAGTAGCCCCATGTAAACCCAAGAGTTCGGCAATGGCTCTGCCCATGCCACTGCTCGAACCTGTGACAAGGGCTACTTTTCCTTTTAAATCAAATAAATCTTTCATCGCCAGTGAATCATTTTTTGTCCTGCAACTGGACTTTGGAAATAAGGTACTCTTGTTCCTCGCAAACTTCCTAAATACACCGTTTTCATATCTTTTCCTCCAAAACTTAAACTCGCCATCCACGGACAGAGTGTCCCTTGTACCGAAGCCAATATTTCTCCCGTCAAAGTTCTGTTTTCGTAATGTTCAAAAAGAAGTTTTTTAGTAGCTGGATTGCTGTCGTCCAACAAAATCAATTCTTCACCTTCGGGTGTAATCGCCGCTAATTGGTCTGTAAAAATCAAGGTTGTCCAAAGATTTCCATAAGTATCAAAAGCAAAACCATCTGGGAAACCGCTCAACCGGGCATATACTTCTCTTCCGTACAAATCCCCATTTTCTTTCACTCTTAATCTTGAAATTTGGTGTGCCGTACTTTCTACCACATACAACCATTCTTCGGTATCATCAAAACGGATTTCGTTTGTTCCACAAAAACCTTCGGCAACAATTCTTACACCTTTTTCGTCTATCAAAGCTATATAACCATCTGTTGCTCTGCTATTTAATTGTTCAGTCCACGGATTTGTACGAGTGGTTACTGTAAACCAAATTCTTCCTTTTGAATCTCTGAGTGGGAAATTGGCTTTTCCCAAAGCTTTTCCTTCAATCTCCGTTACCAATGTCGTCAGCTTGCCTTCTGGTGTCATCATTTCGATGTGGTCAGTTCCCCAATTGGCAATGATAAAATTACCTTTAACATCAAAACACAAACCGTTTGGTAATGAACCTTGAGCCTGCACATAACGACTGTTGTAGGATTGTAGATTTGGGATTTCCGATATTGGATTTGTTTGATTTGACAACTTTTTAAAAGTTGTCAAATCATCAGATTCTTTAAATGGCGTAATCAATTTCTGACTTCCGTCAGGATTTATTTTCATTACTCCGCCTCTGGCATCTGCCGTCCAAATAGTACCGTTTGGTTCGGTCAGAATACATTCTGGACGTTGAAGGTCATGTCCAAGAAATTGAATCTCTTCACGGTTAACCTTCCAGTTTTTAATCGGATTTATATTTCTATGTTGAATATACATTAATAAATATTCTAATAATTTATACAACAAAACTACGTTAGGATAATAATTTTTGTTAATCAAAATAAAGCCAATAGTATTCAATAACAATACATTTTAACTAATTTAAGATTTTTTAGTACATTTCTATATTCAACTTGTTTCGAATTT
Organism: Arcicella lustrica; assembly: GCF_034930985.1. Lineage (NCBI taxonomy): Bacteria > Pseudomonadati > Bacteroidota > Cytophagia > Cytophagales > Flectobacillaceae > Arcicella > Arcicella lustrica. The sequence continues at coordinate 22,145 of NZ_JAYGIM010000006.1, read as the reverse complement.
GCCTAGATTAAGGATTTCAGAAAAATTGACTTGAAAAAATTGAAGACACAAAAAAATGCTGTCAGAATTATCTCCAACAGCATTTCACACTATTAACCTACTATTATCCTATATTTTTGATTGAAAAATGTTGTACAAAAGGCGGATTTTCAAAGAATGGACCAATCAAAGCACGCCATTCTGTGAATAATTCTGAAGTTCTAAAACCAACGGTATGGTCTTCAAGCGTTTGCCAATAAATCATTAACGTATAACGATTGTGCTGTTCGATACAATGTTGAACATCAATCTTTTGAAAACCTTTCGACTGACTAATTACTTGTATTGCTTTGGCTAAATTTGCTTCAAATTCAGCATTGTTATCAGCCTTAATATCAATTGTTGCGAGTTCTAAAATCATATTCTAAATAAGAGTGATTGGTAAATAGTGATTGGCGACTATGATTTTAACTAATTAATTACCACTATTTACAAAAATATTTATTTGAATTATATTCTTAACTTTAAACCAAAAATTGTAATTCCAAATTGATAATTTCTAAACTCATAATTCATATTTCATAACTCATCATTACAAAAGCCTTCCTCCATCTACAGGAATTATACTTCCCGTAGTAAAAGTAAGATGCGTTGTTAAAACAAAAATCGTATTGGCCACATCTTCAGCAATCGCCAAGCGACCTAAAGGCGTTTTGTCGATTTGAGTTTGTAAATATTGAGGGTCGATATTTTTGGTGTATTCGCCCAAAACCCAACCCGGAGAAACCGAAACAACTCGAATGTTGGGTGCTAAAGCCCGAGCCAAAGAACGAGTAATGCTATCAATCGCCGCTTTGGAGGCACAATAAGCAACATTACTTCCAATTCCTGAAATCGCAGCTACCGAAGAAATATTCACCACCAAAGCTTCTTTACTTTTCAATAACAAAGCTTTGCAAGCTCGAATCATAGCGAAAGTACCACGTACATTGGTTTCGAAAATTCGGTCAATCCATTCATCCGTCAAACCGTCTAAATCATCGTGTGCTACGGGTGTTGTAATACCTGCATTGTTCACCAAAACGTCTAATTTTCCATACTCACTTTTAATGAAAGAAGACAATTCCGACAAACGCTTTGCATCATTCACAGGAGCATGAAAAACGGAATGTCCCACTCCTACCAGCGAATTACAAAGCTTTTCAGCCTTTTCAAGATTTCCGTTATAAGTAATAATAACAGCGTAACCAGCCTCAGCAAATTTTCTACAAATTGCCGAACCAATACCTCCTGCTCCACCTGTTACTAAAACTGTTTTATTATTTGTCATTGAAATATGTAATGATTGTTAATCTTGTTAATACACTATCATCTGATTGCTGGACGTTTTTTTCACAGAGTTTAACAGAGCTTTTATTGAGTTTCACAGAGTATCTTTTCAATATTTCTCTGTGAAGCTCTTTGTATTCTCTGTGTTCCTCTGTGTCATTTATAAGATTGCCAACAGACTAAATTTCAACATCCGAAATCCGATCTCGAAATCATTTCCCATATCTTCTTACTCTTAAATCGGCTTGTTCTTGGTGTCCTGCAAAGTTTTCAATCGCACATAATCTTGAGCAGTATTCGCCAATTAAAGCACTGGCTTCATCCGTTTTAATTTCTTGATAAGTACAAGTTTTCAAGAATTTTCCAACCCACAGACCGCCTGTATAACGAGCTGCCTCTTTCGTTGGTAAAGTATGGTTTGTACCGATTACTTTATCGCCAAAAGCTACGTTGGTTCTTGCTCCTAAAAACAAACCACCATAATTGGTCATTTTTTCCAAGAACTCACGAGGGTTTTCCGTCATTACTTGTACGTGTTCGCTGGCGATGCGGTCGGCTTCTGCAATTAATTCTTCTACGGTATCTACTAAAATTACTTGTCCGTAATCTCTCCAAGAAACACTCGCAATATCAGCCGTTGGCAATACTTTTAGTTGTCTCTGGATTTCCTCTTCAATACCATAAGCAATTGTTTTACTGGTAGTTAAAAGTACAGCTGGTGAAGTTGGGCCATGTTCTGCTTGTCCTAAAAGGTCAGTAGCACACATTTCTACGTCACAAGTATCGTCGGCAATTACTAAAGTTTCTGTCGGACCAGCGAATAAATCAATTCCTACTTTTCCGAATAATTGTCGCTTCGCTTCGGCAACATAAGCATTTCCCGGACCAACCAGCATATCTACTGAAGCAACGGTTTCAGTTCCCAAAGCCATCATCGCAATTGCCTGAACACCGCCCAATAAATACATTTCATCAGCACCAGCCAAATACATTGCGGCAATAGTTGCTTTCGGAATTTCGCCGTTGATGGGTGGTGTACAAGCAATTACTCTTTTTACGCCTGCGACTTTTGCCGTCAGGACGCTCATGTGTGCCGACGCAACCATAGGGTAACGACCACCTGGCACATAACAACCTACTGAATTTACAGGAATATTTTTGTGTCCCAAGAAAACCCCTGGCAAGGTTTCTACTTCAACATCCTTGATGGCTTCACGTTGAATTTGGGCAAAATTTCTGATTTGCGTTTGAGCAAATTTGATGTCATTAATTACTTGTTCGGGTAAACTCGCCACAATAGCCTCAGCTTCTTCTGCACTAATTCTGAATTTTTCGGGCGACCATTTATCCAATTTTTTAGAATATTCTCTCACGGCTTTATCGCCATTTTGAGCCACATTTTCCAACATGGATTCTACCAAAGCACGTACTTTTAAGTCGGCTTCTTTACTTTCGGCATAAGTAATGCCTTTCTTAATTTGCTGTATCATTCTATTATTTCTTTCAAATTGATTGAAAGCAGATTGTTTAGGGATAAATCTTCAATAAAAACCTTTTTCTTTCCTCCTATTTTTAATACAACAAATTTATGGTTAAATTATATTTTAGTGTTATTCAAAAAGAAGCCAATATTGTTCAAAATCAATACAATTCTGTATGAATCTAAAATAATTATACAGAATTGTATTCATTAGGTTTTTTATCTTGCACAAAACGATTATTTGTTCGTTTGAGCGTCTACGACCGAAATCGCAATCATATTCATAATTTCACGAGTTGTACTTCCCAGTTGAAGTACATGAACTGGCTTTTTGAGTCCTAATAAAACGGGACCAATTTTCTCAATATCAGCCACTTCTTTTACTAAGTTATAGGCAATGTTAGAAGCAGAAAGATTTGGGAAAAGTAAAATATTTGCTCCGCCATTGACCAAATCACAGAAAGGATGATTTTCTTTCAACAATTCAGTATCAAAAGGTAAATGTGCTTGCATTTCGCCATCAACAATCATTTCTGGATGTTTCGCTTTCAACATGGCTACGGCTTTTCGCATTTTAATAGCATCTTCGCCATCAGCACTACCAAAATTTGAATAAGTTAGTAAAGCGATTCTCGGTTTAATGTTGAATTTTTCCACTTCTTTCGCCGCCAATTCTGCAATTTCTACAATTTCTTCTGCTGTCGGATTAAAATTCACAGTGGTATCCGCCAAGAATAATGGACCAAAACGACTCATTAAAATATACATTCCTGATACTTTTTTTACGCCAGCTTGTTTGCCAATCACTTGCAAAGCTGGTCGAATGGTATCAGGATAATTCCGAGTTGTTCCGCCAATCATGGCTTCGGCTTCGCCAGCTTCTACCATCATCGAACCGAAGTAATTTCTTCTACGAATGGCATCAAAAGCTTCGGCTTTGTTGAAACCTTTTCGCTGACGTTTGGCAAAAAGTAATTCTCCGTAATTTTCAAGTCTTGCTTTTTCGGCTTCATCTTGCGGTAACATCGGGTCGATTATGGCTACATCACTTAAATTCAGCAAATTATCTTGAATCAACTGTTTGATTTTAGAAACATTTCCCAACAAAATTGGCGTAGCAATTCCGTCCTCTTTTACTTGTTGGGCTGCTTTTAAAACAGCTAAATTTTCCGCATCAGCCAACACTACTCGCTTCGGATTTTGCTTTGCTTTATTGATAATTACTTTGGTCAAAGTATTATCCAAGCCCAAACGTTTTGATAATTGTGTTTCGTAAGCGTCCCAGTCAGTAATCGGGAATTTTGCCACACCCAAATCCATCGCCGCTTTTGCTACGGCTGGGGCTACCGTCGTTAATAAACGTGGGTCAACGGGTTTAGGAATGATGTACTCTTTGCCAAAAACCAAATTGTCTTTGCCATAAGCCATATTTACAATATCAGGAACAGGCTTTTTCGCCAAAGCAGCCAAAGCTTTCACGGCTGCCAATTTCATTTCTTCGTTGATTACTTTTGAACGAACATCTAAAGCACCTCTAAAAATATAGGGAAAACCCAATACATTATTTACTTGATTGGGATAATCACTTCTACCTGTGGCAAAAATTATGTCTTCACGGGCAGCCATTGCTTCATGATAAGGAATTTCAGGCGTTGGGTTTGCCATTGCAAAGACAATACAGTCTTTCGCCATCGGTTTTATCATTTCTTGTGTCAAAACATTGCCTTTCGACAAGCCTACAAAAACGTCTGCTCCAACCAAAGCTTCTGTTAGAGTAATTTCAGCAGGAAAGTTTCCGTTAGCAAATTCTTTTTTCTTTCCGTCTAAATTGGTTCTACTCGGATGAATCAATCCTTTTGAATCGAACATCAAAATATTTTCTTTGCTCGCTCCCAAACTGACGTACAATTTTGTACAAGAACTTGCCGATGCACCCGCTCCGTTAACGATAATTTTTACTTTGGCAATATCTTTTCCGACCAATTCCAAAGCATTCAACAAAGCGGCGGCTGAGATAATTGCCGTGCCGTGTTGGTCGTCGTGCATGACAGGAATGTCCATTTCCGCTTTTAGACGTTCTTCAATTTCAAAACATTCTGGCGCTGAGATGTCTTCTAAATTTACGCCTCCGAAAGTTGGTTCTAATAATTTAACGGTTCTGACAAACTCATCTACGTTTTTGGTATTGATTTCTAAATCAAAGACGTCAATATCAGCATAAATTTTAAAGAGTAAGCCTTTGCCTTCCATCACAGGTTTACTTGCTCCCGCACCGATGTCGCCTAAACCTAAAACCGCCGTTCCGTTTGAAATTACGGCAACCAAGTTTCCTTTGGCGGTGTATTTATAAATGTCTTCAGGATTTTCAGCAATTGCCAAACAAGGTTCGGCTACGCCCGGCGAATATGCCAAGGTTAAATCTCTTTGCGTCGCTGTTTCTTTAGAGGGAATTACTTCAATTTTACCGGGGCGACCTTTGGCATGATAATGAAGGGCTTCTTCTTTTAGGGTTTTGTTGGTGGTCATTGTAGTTTAATTTATAAGCTGTGAGCTTTGAGCTATGTGTCTTGAGTTTAATTAATCATGGTAGAAAAAAGCTCAAAGCTCATCGCTCACAGCTAAAAGCTCCTATTTTCTTTAATTATTTTTTGATACTCGTAAAAGCTCTGTTTTGGCGTGCGTTCTTGGGTGGCGAAATCTACGTAAATCAAGCCCAAACGTTTAGTATAACCCGAAACCCATTCAAAATTGTCCCAGCCGCTCCAAACGGTGTAGCCAAAGAGATTTACGCCTTCTTTTTTAGCTTTCAAAGCCCATTCTACATGGCGTTTGATATAATCAGTTCTCAATGGGTCGTTAATTTTTCCGTTTATTTTCACATCTTCTGACACAAAACCAGTCCCGTTTTCTGTAATAATTACTTGTGGATTGCCATAATCATTTTTTAAACGCATTAACATTTTGTATAAATACTCTGGTCTGACAGGCCCAACATTTGATTTTACTTCATCAGGATTATTGTCCAACCATTTCAATGACATGGCAGAATCTTCGCCTTTTACGATGGCTGGAGCGTAAAAATTGATTCCTAAAAAATCAGGTTTATTTGCTCCAATGAATGCCATATCTTCCGTACTTGGCTTGAAAGTTGGATTATACTTCGCCAAAGAATCTAATGCCATTTTGGGATATTTGCCTTTGTAAAGTGGATCTAAAAACAAGCCATTTATCAGAACATCCTGAAAATCAGCCGCTTTTTGGTCGGCTACTTTTTTCTCGTCCCACGGAGCAGCAGGATTTACATTCAATACAATCCCAATTTGTCCTTTCAGTTTTAAATCATGGTAAAGTTTTATCACTCTGGCATTGGCAATCAACTGGCGATGTGCTTTTTGCATTTGGCTCATATAATATTCTTTTTCTGGCAATTTATTATTCTGAGCATTCAGCATATTTTCTACCAGAAAAAACTCAATATAAGGTTCGTTGAAAGTAATGAAATTTTTAATTTTCTTTCCAAAGCGATTAATTACCACAGAAGCATAATTATAATACCAATTTTCCATCTCAGGATTTCCCCAGCCACCTTTTTGCAATAAAACAGCAGGATAATCGAAGTGATAAATCGTCACTAAAGGTTCGATGCCAGCGGCAAGTAAATCATCAAAAAGTAAATCATAATGCGCCAAAGCCTTTTCATTTACCGCTCCTACTCCATCTGGAATAATACGTGACCAATCCAAAGACATCCGATAAGCATTTACGCCCAACTCTTTCATCAATTGAATATCTTTCAAATACTGCGTGCGGTCGTACATATTAATTGCCACATTTCCCGTTTGTTTTTCACCAATCGTAAATTGTGTAATGCCTACTTTGTTGGTTAGAAAATCCCATTTAGATTCCCCTTTTCCATCTACTTGATAATTGCCATCTACTTGATAAGCGGCAGTAGCAACGCCCCATAAAAAGGGCTGTTTCTTTTGTGCATTCACAAAATGTACTGCCAAACAGAGCAATAAAAAGAGTTTTTTGTTCTTCATGATTGATAATTTTTAATTGAAAATTGATTGTGATTGATTAAGTAAGGACAAGGCAAAGCCAAGATGACATCTGTTGAAAGACTCACAATTGACTTCGTTTTTACGATAAAATTTTAAATACTTTTAATAAAGATTTGTATATTTTGGGACTCAAAACGGGTTTGTTTTGAGTCCCTTTTTATTTCAATTAATAACTAATTCCTTCGCCAAACTTAAATAAAGCATAGCCTTTGGGTTTCAAATAACCCGGTACATCTGATTGATTTTCTGCAACTACTTTTTCAGAAACAGGTGTTGTAAAAGGCATTTTTCCTGTTGGGTTGAAAGCTCCAGTCACAACGTCAATCAAAGCTTCGCTTGTTGTGCCAAAAGTGGCTAAAACTGATTTCAGATTGCCCCCTCCTATTTCGTCAATTACCCATGGATTTGTAAAATTGATGGCTACAATCGTTGGTTTTGCTTGAATAATTTCGTTGACATGAGCAACATCAATTTTATTTTTCGATAAACTCAATTCAATAGGCTTGCCTTGTGAACTAAACAAACTTCCACCATTCGGAATCAACCAAAGTAACACCACATCCGCTTCTTCTTTACTTCCTACAAATTCAATATTAGCATTCTGGATATTGGGTTTATTGACAGTTATAGGATTTTTGGTTCTTCCATTATCATAATATGTTTCAAAATATACTTTCGTTGGATTCGCCGATTTCTTAGCAATTGGCAAAAGTTTGTCCTCATTACGCAACAAAACGATTGATTTTCTTAATGCTAAATCGCCTTTTTTCTGAAAATCAGCATTGCCAACGGTTTTTACAGCCACCTCTACGTCCACATAAGGGTTTTCAAACAGCCCCAATTGAAACTTTTCACGAAGTAAACGAGTAATTGATTCATTGATTCTTTCTTCCGAAACCAAGCCTTTTTTCACAGTCTCTAACAATAACGAAGGGTCAGCACTTCCAGAAAAAATATCTACTCCTGCATTAATCGCTTTTTGATAACGTTCCAAAATTGTCAGATTCTCAACACCCCAAGGCATCATATCAATTGGCCCCGTATCAGAATTGATAATTCCTTTAAAGCCCAATTGTTTTCTTAGCAAATCTTGAATAATGGCTTTGTTGTATGAAAAACCCACTTCTTCAAATTCTTTGCCTTTTGGAGCAGAGTAATAAGGCATGATAGAAGAAGTACCTGCCGCAATAGCCGCTTTGAAAGGTTTCAAATGATATTCAAACATTCCACCCGGATAATGAGCATTTTTTCCCCAATCAAAGTGCGAATCCTGCCCTCCTACTTGTGGCCCGCCACCCGGAAAGTGCTTGGTCGTCATTGCAACTGAGTTTTTGCCCAATTTTACTCCTTGAAAACCCAGAACAATTTCACGAATCATATCAGAAGTTAAATCCGCATTTTCGCCAAAAGTACCTTCAATTCTTTGCCAACGAGGTTCGGTCGATAAATCTGCCATGTACATATAGCCTTTGCGTAAACCAACTGCCGACCACTCTTTCCCAGCAATTTCTGCAAATTCACGAGTAAGTTTTAAATCACGCATGGCGGCTAAACCTAATTCTCCGGGCCATTTCGAGAAAACCGTTGTACCAACACTCAAGCCAATAGAAGCATCAACAGTAACATGGTTTCTTGGATTGGAAGCGATAACAGCTGGAATTCCCAAACGTGAACTTTCGCATAAAGCCTGTAAATTATTCGACCACTCAGCCATAATTTTGGCACTTGTATTCGCTCTTAAAATAAAGTGACGCAACTGAAAATTCATGATTCCTTTGGTAGTTCCAGCCGCCGACATCGTAGGAACAGGCAAAGGTTTACGAGTAAACATATTGATGGGTTGCATCAAATCTTCCTCGTTGAAGCCACTTGAAATTTCAGCTTTGGGTGCATTCGGCTGAAAAGAGTAATCGCCCGCCAAACGAGTAGTACTGATAATCATAAAGCCGATTTTCTCTTCTAAAGTCATTTGGTTCACCAAATCCTTTACTCTTACATCAATCGGTAAACGCCAATCTTCGTAATGGTCTAATTTACCATTTTTGTTTAAATCTTTAAATTCAAAATTCTTCACTTTCAGCGTAGCAATATTACGCTTTCCGAGTGTGGGCTGAACTAATTTTTGAGCATTTAAACTTAATGTTAGCAATACTTGGAGTAATAAAATAGCGCCGAATCTTAAACAAGTTCTCATATCTTAACATTGGTTTTTTAAAAACAATCGATTTTTTGGAAATATCTTTCTAATTATCTAAAACCTTGAAAATAAGGTTAATTAGTAAAAAGGATTATTTCACAAAGCCATACAGAATAAGATTATACTTATTTTTTCTCGAAAAAATCATATTAAATACTTTCGTAGATTTATTATTATCTAAAAGTTATTAACGTTTGTCTTTCAATAAATTGACAAAAAAGGATACTTGAAAACAGTTGACAAATACTTAAATAGCAATAATGCTCTTGTGATGGACAAAAGAAATGACAACTTGCGGAATCCAATTATTCCGCAAGTGTTTTAAATTTTTATAACCTAATGTTTATTTACTTAAATCTAGTCGTTCTAGCGTCTTTGATGACACCTTTCCAATTTAAGCCAAAACCAAAATCATACAAATTTCCTGCTGAATCTTTGTGTGGTTTCATATCGTAAGGTACATCTTCTGCTTGTTTTTCAACAGTCGCCATATCGGCTGGCATTTGCATGGGTAAAAGCGCCGAAGGTTCTGATTTTCCTGAAATAATATCCAAAAGAGCTTGGTCTTGTACGCCAAAGTTCACCAAAATAGCTGTAGCAGATTGTTCAATTTCAGAGAAAACCATTGGATTTGAAGTATTTACCGACACAATCACAGGCTTATTTTTCATTTTAGCCTTTGTTTCTACAACCAATTGTGCATCAGTAACATTGGCAGTTTTAGCTGTTTTATTTTTGTAGCCACGGTTAGTAAAGTTTTCCATTGGGTCGCCACCAGCAATACTTTTTTCACGTGCTTCCGTAGCTGTATAATCGTTGTACTGCAAGCTGATTGGAATATATCCATTTCCTCCGTTTTTCAAATCTTCTTTATCATAGCCCATCGTTGCCGTTGGATTTTGAATAAATACTACTGCAAAATCAGCTTCATCAGCATTATCAGTTACGTTGAAATACTTTTTCACCAAGTCTAAACTTACAGGATAATCCGTCGAAGCGGGACTTTCCATGCCTAAAAAATTACGGCTTGCTGGCGTATAACGCTTAGGTATATACACCGTTTTTTTCGTTGTAATTGGTAAAGTTTGACTTTGGTTTTTCAAGAGTACCACAGATTTCAATTGAGTTTCATAACCCGCTTTCATAAATTCAGGATTTCCGACAATCGCTTTCGTTTCTTCTGGAATCAAATAAGGATTTTCAAAAACGCCTACTCTAAAAATATTACGCAACAAACGAACGGCTGATTGTTCCATTCTTGCTCTCATTTTTGCCTCTCCATGTTCTTTTACGCCCATTTGATAAGCGTCAATCACAGGTTTAGCGTCGTTGTTTCCACCAAATTGGTCAACACCAGCCATTAATATTTTGTAGTGACGTTCAGCAAGCGAAAGGCTTTCAACTCCCCAAGATTTTCCATCAATAAAAACATCCATTGCTTTGTGGTCGCCAGTAACTAACCAGTCAGTACACACAACGCCATCGTATTTATACTTTGTTCTTAATAAATCGCTGATGATATACTTGTTGTAATTATTCGCAACGTTTTCACCATTCTTTTTATCTTGATTCCAAGAAATCGTATAATAAGGCATCACAGCCGAAGCCATCAATGTTTTACCTTTTAATTTGAAAGCCCCATTGATAAAAGGAATCATGTGAGCATCAAAATTATTGCCCGGATAAACGGCATACTTACCATTTGCGTAGTGAGCATCTCTTCCAGCTTCACCAGAACCACCGCCCGGCCAGTGCTTCACCATCGCATTTACGCTACCAAAACCCCAACCGCTGTTGCTTGAATTTTTACCTAAAGAAGTTTGAAAACCATCACAATAAGCTTGTGCCATCGCTGCTGATAATAAAGGACTTTCGCCAAAAGTACCGTTGAATCTTGCCCAACGTGGTTCAGTCGCAATATCTACTTGTGGCGAAAGTGCCGTAGTGATACCCAAAGCACGGTACTCTGCGGCGGCTACTTCACCAAATTTTTGCACGACCGAAGCATCAAAAGTAGCGGCTAAACCTAATGAACTTGGCCACATCGAAATTTCTCCACCTGAAGCTGCATCATATTCAGCTCTTGCCTTTGTACCGTGACGTGGGTCAGTACTGTTATTGGCAGGAATTCCAGCTCCTACACTTTCGCAATATGCTTGTAATTTATTATTCCATTCTGCTGCAATTTCTGGACTTTGAACTGTCGTAATCAACACGTGACGAAGATTATCATCTTTCAAAAACTTCTTTTGTTGATCTGTTAAATCACTTGGATTAACCTCTCCTTCTTTAAAAGGTTTTCCATTATAAGTACCCGCAAAATATCCACCCGCACGTGCAGGAATGGATTGATGAGCCGAATACAACATCAAACCTGCAATTTCTTCAATGCTGAGTTTAGTTGCTAAATCTTTTGCTCGTTCTTCATAAGGCAAACGCCAATCTTCAAACTTATCAAGCTTTCCGTTTTTATTTAAATCCTTGAAAGCCAATCCATTGACTGTTAATATTTTAACACCAGAATTGGGCGAATAACCAAGTGTTTGTCCTCCTTGATTTTGGATAAGGCTAAATGTGCCTTTTGAGGTTTCGCTCCATTTTTTTTGAGCAACAACCGACATCGAAGCACAAAGCAATACAGCTGAAGTAAAAAAAGATATTTTCATTGTAAGTAATTAGGATAATGTTAAGTATTAAAATAAGAACCCGAATGTAATTCTAAAATATTTTTTCGAATTCGCTATTCTTCATTTAAGCCGAAATACTCGACAAATGGGCAAATAGCACCAATAAGTTCCTTTTTTTCTTCGGTAAATACAATTATTTGGATAAAAATTAAAATCGTCAATCTCATCGCTGATAGCTCAAGGCTCATGTCTAAAACTATTTCTTCGTTTCCGTAAAACTGAAAGAAGCCAAAAAGGCAATCACAGCGGCAACCGCAGCAACATAAAATGGCATAGTCATTCCGTACTTATCTGCCAAAATTCCTGCAATCACTGGAGCTAAAACACCACCTACAAATTCGCCTGCACCAGCGATAAAACCAATACCTTTTCCTGTTGAATTAATCGGTAGCGTTTCTGAAGGTATTGCCGAAAACACCACTGGAACAGCCCCAAACATAGAATAAGTAAAAAACATAGCAGGAAGCTGAACAGATGAATTTTGTAAAAGAATAATAGATAATGGATAAAAAATGCCTATCAAACAAAAAATTATGACCAATGGCTTTCTTCCGAATTTATCCGATAAAGTAGGTACAATAATCCCTGAAAAAAGGGAAGAAAGCCCCATTAAACCTAGGATTTTCCCAACTTCACCTTCTGGTAAACCTTGTACTTCTACGATGAATTTTGGCAAAAATGCTATGCAACAATTCATCCAAACCATTAAACAGCAACTCAATAAAACAGCTACTTTGATATTCCTGAATTGCATGATTTCTCCGAAAGACAAACCTTGGTCTTCTTGCGTATGTGTACTTTCTGTTGTACTATTTTTTACAAAATTCCAATTGATAAAAGCTAAAATCAAACCCGGAATACCCACAATAAAGAAAGTGGAACGCCAACCTAAGTTTTCAGCCAAAGCCACTAAAAGTATTGGAGCAATCAAAAAACCGAAGAGTGTTGAACCAAAACTTTGAAGAAAACCCATGTTGAAACCCAAACGACCTTTTGAAGATTCTTTAGCGATAAACGACTGGATTAAAGGCAAAGTTGGTCCTTCCGAAAGTCCCATCAGCAAGCGAGTAAGTAATAAAATACCAAAAGAAGCTGTCAAACCAGAACTGATGGAACACAATGAAAACACCACGACAGACAATACGAAAACAACTTTTTTCTTATTATTCGCTTCTGACCAAGCCGTTAAGAAATAACCAGAAAAAGCCCAAGTAAAGGACAATCCAGAAACTAGCAAACCAATTTGCGTATTATTCAAAGAAAGGTCCTTGATGATAAAAGGCGAAAGGTACGCAACCGCCATTCTATCCATAAAAACCAATCCGAAAGTAACGCTCATCAGCGCCAGTAATTTATTTTCGTATGTTAGTAGTTTGTTCATTGTCAATACTTGTTAATTAGCGAATGAAAATACTTTCAGCGTTTGGCTTAATGCTGAAAGTATTTTCTATGATTTAAAACTTGTAACTCAACGTTAAGAAATACGAGCGTGGCATACTTCCTTGCGTGGCATAAGTAGCTGTAGGATTAGCCGCAATAAAATCTTTAGTAAAACCCTGACGATTCAAAGCTGCGGGGAAACCACCCGGACCAGACCAGCCCATTACTCCATAAGTATTTAAAATATTATTTACGTTTGCCTGTAAACGGACATTGTTCGATACTGCATATCCCAAACTTAAATCTGCTTGCCCGAAAGCTGGAAGTTTAAACGCATTAGGAACATTCGCTTGACGAGAACCCAAATAAGTATAATTTAACATGGCATTGAATTTTCCCAAAGTATAAGTTGGAGCTATACCAAACATCAATTTGGCATTATTGTCCGTCTCGTTTCCAGAGAAATCTTGGATGACATCATATTCTCGTCCTTTTCCACTAGCAATCCAAGTTTTGAAACTTACTGCTGTTGAATTTTGTACCGTAGCATGAGCTCTTAGGCTAAAATTGACAGAAAAGACATAATTTCCTTCAAATTCAACTCCATAAGTTCTGTACTTTGCATAAAGTGTCGTTGGGTTATAATTGTTTCCCGTAGCATCTTGAAACGCAAATTGTAAGTTAGGAACATTACTTAATGTACTGAAAAATGGCGTTACATTCAGCGTTAAATCATTTTTCTTTACTTTCAAAGCCGCTTCTAATTGTTGGATATTCTGAGCATCCGTATTCAATGAAGCAATTAAATTTGCATCTGTTGCTGAAAAGAAATTTGAAATATCAGGCGTTTTATTACCATTTGAATAACGAATATACACCGCCATTTCTTCGCTCATACGATAATTCAAACCTGCCGAGAATGATAAAGTTTTCATTGTTTTATCAAAAGCCAAAGGCGTTCCTGCAATTCCACCACCATTATCATAGACAGTCAAAGGGTTTCCGTCAGTTCCTCCATAAGTTGGGTCATAGGCTCTTGGGTTTCTGGTTGCTGGCGTATTCGTTCCTGCAATATTGGTTCTTTCATAACGTAAACCCCAATCAAAGTTCAAGGCTGGTGTAATCGACCAGTTATGTCCTAAAAATAAGGCTAACTGATTTTTGGTAGCTTTTGAAGTAGAGATACCACCTCTTCCCAAATCCATAAAACCATTTGGGTCGGTAATTTGGTACTTCTGTCCATCCAAGCCTACTAAAGAAATATCCACTAGATGTGGTTGGTCTTGTAAAGTGCCCACACCAACGCCCGAATCATCCTGCCCACCTACTCTACTTACATCTGAGTTGGCATAAAATCCGCCGAAATTAAAGCTCATTTTTTCTAACTTTTTAGAGAAAGAAAATTGATCCATAAATTCATTGATGCTAATGTCTTGGTAGAATAATGGTAAAAAGAACAATGAGTTTTTCTGAATATTACTTCCGGGAAAATTGTTATTTGCTCCTGGCACGAAATTAAATCCTGCGAAATGTCCATCAACAATGTTTGGAAACACACCAACCGTTCCTAACGTTTGTCCTGTTACTTTGTCTGTAAAAGTATAAGTTCCTAAATGTCCTGTTTGAATCAAATTTGGTAAACCATAAAATACGATGCCATCTGTAGCAAAAGGAGTTACAACTGCTGGCGCATTTCCGGTTACTTTTTTAGCAGAATATTTTCCATCATTTTTAAAAGTCCAACCCGAACCTAAATCTTGTGTCCAATTCAAACCAATCGTTTTATCACGGTTATAATATTTATCTTTTGAATTGAAAGTAGCTGTTCCTGTATTGTTAATAGGAATTTGCATCGAAAAGGCTGGCAAATTATATGAATCCGTCGTAGAAAGTCCAGATACAATTTTAGGGTCTGCCCAGCCTTGTGTTGGAATAAATTCTGCTTGCGCATTACGGTCGTCTAATAATTTAGCATAGATTTTCAATGAACCTGTACTATAGTTTTTAACAATATTCGCTTTTACTTGTCCACCATTGTTACTGGCATAACCAGGGTATCTCGCTCCGTCCGACTGGCGATAAAAACCACCAATATTATACGTTAATGAACCATCTTTGTTTAAAGGACCACCAAAATTGGCATCTGTTCTGTAAAAAGGATTTTTGCCATTTCCTTCTAAACCAACTTTTGCTCTTATTTCTCCTTGAAAAGTTCTCCCACCAGTTTTTGAAACATAATTAAAAATACCGCCCGGAGCGTTTGCTCCTAAAATAGAAGCTGTTCCACCTCTTACTGCTTCTAAACGTTCAGTAGTAATGTCGGCTCTTAAATAATTATCAGTTCCATAGTTTACATTCATTAAAGGTAAACCGTCTTCTTGCATCGAAACATAATAATAACCCGATGCATTATCAATAGAACCCGCCGAAATACCTCTTGAATATACTGAATTAGCAATTTCTCCACGGGCATTGTTGACATACACTCCCGGAACATTTCTTAATAAATCTGCCGCACTAGTTGGGGCAAGTAAAGACATTTGTTTAGCATTCAAAGTTGAAATCGCCACTGATGATTCCATTTTAGTTCGCTTGTCGAACACACCTGTTACCACTACTTCTTCTAAATCTTCTGTATCTTCTTCAAGCGAAACAACAAGATTTGTCGTTTGTGGAACTGTAATCGTGATGTCTTGATTTTTATATCCGATAAATGATACGACTAAATTATACTTGCCGTTCGCAAGGTTTGCGATTGAGAAAATTCCGCTTTTGTCTGTTGAAGCTCCTTTGTTTTGTCCTTTTACTAAAACTGAAGCACCAGCCAAAGGATTTCCTTTGATGTCTTTTACTTCGCCACTTACTTTGTTGTTCTGTGCTATCACAGACAAACTAAAAAATATCATTACGCTGAATGACATTAGTTTTTTTATTAGGATATGTATTCTCATAACTTTGTATATTGTTTTGTGATATTTCAATAAAAAACATTACAAAATTCATAATATAACAATCATTATGTGATTCAAAAACAACCTAATATCATTCAAAATCAATACATTTCTAAATATTGCTTAGGAGTGATGCCTGTTTGACTTTTGAAGAATCTAGAAAAATTACTGGGAGTTTGGTCGAAAAGCTTCACAGCGATTTCTGAAATTTGTAGATTAGAGAACTTCAGGAGTGTTTTTGCCTCTAAAGTGAGCATTTCATTCAATAAATCTTGCGCTGTACGATTTGTACTATTTTTCACGCACTTATTTAGGTAGTTTGGACTTATATTCAAAATTTGGGCATAATCAGTCACGTTCTGTTTTTGATAAATATGTTGTGATAAGGCATTTTTGAATTGCTCCGTTATCTGAAAATAAGCATTTTTGGTCTTTTTCTTCTCCGCTGGCAGTTCTTTTTTGATTTCTTCAAAAAGCACAAAAAGGTAAGTAGCCACCAAATTCAAATTAATTTCTTCTTCATCTTCATACAAATTAAGTAAGCGTTCTAAAATCTGCTCAATATAAATCCTCCCTTTTTCGCTGATAGAAATGACGGGGCTAGACTGAAGTTGAAAAAAATGGAAAGTATCGTTGAGGTAATTTTTAGGTAAAAAAGGGAATAGCTTTTCATCAAAGTGTAAGAAAAAACCTTCCACATCCACTGACATCGCCTCGTGTTCTGTAATTTGAAAAGCGGGCAAGAAAAACAATTGAGATTCATGAAAATCGTATTTATTCAAACCTTTACTTCTTCTGGAAGTACCTTTTTTTAAATAAATAATATCGTGCACCGTTTTGCGGTGCGGTGGCAATGGAAATGAAAATTTATGAATAAAATCTTCAATACGATTTACATGATAATGCTTATGCTTGGTTTGCGAAATGGTGGGTTGCCATTTAATGGTCTTGTAATGAAAATCATTTAAATCTTCAGGGCGAAGAACAGGTATTTTTTCTTGTCTATCCATTGAATGTTTCAACTGTTTACGATTGTATTTCCTACAAACGGGTATCAATGATATAAAATTATCTATAATTTTTGAGATTATTTATATAGTCAAGAATGAGTTGTGAATGATGTTGATGCCTCAGACAAGAAATCAATTACCGATTCAACAACCTAAATTGCTCTGGTGTTTGGTGAACATCTTTTTTGAAAACTCTGATAAAATAAGAACAGTCTTCATAACCAAGATGATAAGCGATTTCGCAAATCGACATGCTTGAATGTAACAAAAGCCTTTTTGCTTCCAGCACGATGCGGTCACGAATCAGTTCTCCAGCCGTTCTTCCCACAATTTTATTACAAATGGCATTCAAATAATTAGCTGTAATATTTAATTGGTCGGCATAATCTTTCACAGATTTATAATTTCTATGCTGTTCTTCAATCAAATTTTCAAAGTTTTTGATTTTAGAAATACTCGCTGTTGCGGTTTCGTCTTTATAATTTGGCTGATAAACCCGCACTGCCTGAATCAGAATTTGCTTTAAAATGGTTTTGATATAAGCTTCATAATTTGATTGTTTTGCAGAATACTCCTGAATAATTTCCTCAAAAAGATTTACGATTACTTTGCCCTGAGCTTCATCAAAAATGACCATTGGCTCATCATTTGGACTGTTATTAAAAAAAGGTAAAGCATTCAAAGCAAGACTTTTTTCATCTGTTTCATAAAATTCTTTTCTAAAGAAGAAAGAGTATCCTTCAATATCGTCACTCAATTCCCATTCGTGTACTTGTCCTTCGTTCATCATAAAAAGCTGATTCGGCACTACTTCGTAATGTCTAAAATCAATGTCATGTGTTCCTGAGCCACTTTTTATATAAATCAAATTATAGAAATCATGACGATGCGGAAAATCAGCAGGCGTTAAAGTCTTCGCATGAATTTCCAAACGCCTGATGTCCATAGTCATCAGAATATGTTTGTCGCAACAATTCAGTTGCTCGATGGTGATGATGGGAATTGGTTTTTTCATGTTAGACAAGAGATAAAAGATTAAAGAAGCAAGAGAAAAGACCTAGACAAAAGAAGCAAGAGAAAAGACAAAAGACTTAGAAACAACACAATTTGTATCTTGAATCTTAAGTCTTGCTTCTTGTCTCTTGCTTCTTTAATCTCTAAAAAATCTTAACTCGGTAATTTATCTTTAAAATATCCGTATATCCAAGTACCAGCGATGGCACTTGCTAAAGTAATGGTTACAACGATAAAGCCATTTCCGATTTGAGCAAATAATGGACCTGGACAAGCGCCCGTCATTGCCCAACCCAAGCCAAAGATTAAACCACCATAGATTTGTCCTTTGTTGAATACTTTGTCATGAAAAACGATTTTTTCACCTGAAATGGTTTTGATATTGAATTTCTTGATTAAGAAAACTGAAGTCATCCCCACTACAACTGCCGTACCAATTACTCCGTACATAAAAAATGATTGGAGGCGAAACATTTCTTGAATTCTAAACCATGAAATAATTTCAGCTTTAGTAAAGACGATTCCGAAAATTATCCCAATCAACATATATTTAAAATTCCCTGCTAAAGGTTCTTTCTTTTTTTGGTCGTTTGGTGCATCACACACAAACTCTTCATTGATTAAAGCATCTGACTTTTGCATTTTCTTAGAATAGTTTAAAGATTAAAGGTAAAAGTAATTGAGTCATCAAAAAGCCCCCAACCATGAAGGAAATCGTAGCGATTAACGATGGTAATTGTAAAGTTGACAAGCCCATAATGGCATGTCCTGATGTACAACCACCCGCATAACGAGTACCAAAACCTACCATAAAACCTCCGATTACAAAAAAGAACAAGCCTTTTAGCGTGAAAATATTTTCGACACTGAATAAATCAGCAGGCATTAAATTCGTAAAATCAGTAATGCCTAAAGCTTTTAAATCAGTAATTGTACTTTCGCTGATGACAATTGTATTGGGATTTGACAAAAATTGATTGGCGATAAATCCACCTATCAATACACCCGCAACAAAGAAAAGATTCCAGATTTCCTTCTTCCAATTATATTTAAAAAAAGGAATATCGGCAGGAAAACAAGCCGCACAAATATGACGAAGGGACGAAGAAATCCCGAATGATTTATTTCCAATAATCAGTAAAGTTGGAACCGTCAGTCCAATCAATACTCCTGCCACTGCCCAGTGCCAAGGTTGACGAATTAATTCTAACATTATATCTTTGTTTTAAGATTATTTTAATTTAGAAGGACAAACAAAATCTGTTTTTGGTACGGAGGTTTTAGCAATTTCAGCGAAGCCACCAGCCACATCAACAACATTATCAAAGCCACGAGCCTTCAAAATTGAACTCGCCATCATCGAACGATAACCGCCTGCACAGTGAATATAATTAGTTTCTGTTTTAGAGAATTCCGCCATGTTATCACTCAAAACTGCCAAAGGAATATTCATAGCTTCATCTACATGTTCGGCTGTATATTCTGTTTGCTTACGAACGTCTTTTACGACTAGATTACCTTCTGCTTCTTCAAATCTTTTAGCAAATTCTGTCGCTGAAATTGATTCAATGCTATCGGTTTCTTTTCCTGCTGCCACCCAAGCGTTTATTCCTCCTGCTAAATAGCCAATCACATTGTCGTAACCTACACGTGATAAACGAGTAATTACTTCATCAATGTTTTCTTCTTCAGCCACGAAAAGAATTTCTTGTTCAATGTCTGTAATCAACGTTCCAATCCAAGGTGCGAAATCGCCTTTAATACCAATATTAATTGAATTCGGAATGAAAGCATCTTTAAATACTTGTGCTGTGCGAGTGTCAATTACAATTGCTCCCGTTTCATTCGCAGCCACTTCAAAAGCTTCTGGCGATAAAGCTTGAACACTTTTTACAATCTCGTCCATCGTTTTTATGCCCGTTTTGTTCATCATCACATTTTTTGGAAAATAATAAGGCGGTGGTAAAAGTCCATCAGTTACGGCTGCAATAAAATCCTCTTTTGTTTGTTCTTTCAAGGCATAATTTGTCGCTTTCTGATTTCCCAAAGTATCAAAAGTTTCTTTACTCATGTTTTTTCCACAAGCCGAACCAGCACCATGCGCAGGATAAATAATTAAATCATCCGACAAAGTCATGATTTTGTTTCTAAGTGAATCGTACAAAAATCCAGCTAAATCTTTCGTGGTAATACTTCCTAATTTTTGGGCTAAATCAGGACGACCAACATCTCCAATAAAAAGTGTATCCCCTGAAAATAAACAATGTTCGTGACCATTTTCATCGATTAATAAATAACAAGAAGATTCCATCGTATGACCTGGGGTGTGAAGTACTTTAATACTTACTTTACCAACTTGAAATACTTGATTATCTTCTGCAACAATACAATCAAAACTTGGATTAGCATTTGGACCATAAACAATTTGTGCGCCTGTTTGACGAGATAAGTCTAAATGTCCCGACACAAAATCTGCATGAAAATGGGTTTCAAAAATATATTTAATTTTCGCTCCATTTCTAGCAGCCTTAGCGATGTAAGGTTGTACTTCACGAAGTGGATCAATAATGGCTACTTCTCCTTCTGATTGGATATAATAAGCACCTTGTGCTAAACACCCTGTATAAATTTGTTCTACAATCATTTTAAGATAAAAGTTAATGAAATGTTTTAATGATTTAGTCTATTGATTTTAAATAAATACTTACAATTTTTTCTTCAAAATAAGGATTGAAACAATACTATAAAATACGATTGGCAACCATAAAATATTGATTGAACTATAGAAAAAGGCTGTAATTCCTCCAACAATAAATCCTGTGATATTCAACATTTTAACAGCAAAGGCTTTTAAAAAATCCTTTTTACAAGTACTTGAAAAATCTCCAAAAAAATACTTGGCAATGTCTAATCCTGAAGCCATAACTACGCCTGTAATTTGTGAAGCTCTTATTTGATTTTCACTATGATTTGCCCCAAAAGCATTTTGCGTACTCGACACTAAAAAAAGTAACCAAACAATCAAATGTTGCGACCAAACAGCGTAAAGTAGAATAGCAAGATTCAATAAAATTGGTAGGACTTTTACATAAGCTTTATCGGTGCTTTTACCATAATAAAAGCAAGAAGAAGCCCAAAACGAACCAAACCAATACATGAAAATATAAGAACAAGTAAGAAGTATATCCTTCAACGTTACTGTTCCACTTGATATAATACTTGAACTATAATGCCCCGTTACATTTGTGACAACCAATCCTAAAAGGGTGATTCCTAAAATATTGATGACTCCCGAAACAAAGGAAAAAGAAAAGGAAGAAAGATATGTTTTTCGAGTAATCATCTAATTAAAAATTAATATATGTTGTTTTTATCATGTAATTAGGCAAAAAAAGCTACATGTTGCAATCGCAGTTTTCTATGCAGGCTAAAAGCTTGATAATTTCCTTCTCTTTTAATTCGTAATACACATTCAAACCATCTTTCTGTGATTTCAAAATACCTCTTAATTTCATGTTGATTAAATGATGTGAAACTAAGGATTGCTCGCAATCAAGTACTTTGCAAATATCATTTACACCCATTTGTCCTTCTTGGCTCAACAAATCAATAATCGCCAAACGAACAGGATGTGCAACCGTTTTCAGGATGTAAGCTGCTTTTTCCATTTTCTGTTTGCTTACCTGAAATCTCTCTTTGGGGCTATTTTCTAATACTTCCATTTTTTTGTGATTAATTACAATACAAATATATGATAATATTATCATATAACACTAACGAAAAATTCTATCAAGCTTAAAAATTGGTAATAATCAGTAAAAAGTACTGTACATAAACTAATTTGTCCGACAAAAAACGGGTAAAGACATGAGTTATTAGGAATTTTTCTTTGGAATATTGAGTTTTAGAGAATTTCAATGTATTATCGTATAGTCCTTACTTTTCTTGTCTCGTATGTTTGTCTTACTAAAAATCATGTTCAAATAGATTAAATTCCGAAATTAGCATTTGTGTGATGAGAGGAGATTCTTGTCTAAACAATCCATTTGGATAT